>CAZKTU010000006.1:0-66465 GCA_964555675.1 uncultured Oscillochloris sp. | reverse complement strand
AGCTGGGCGATCTCCTCAGGGCTCAGCCCCAGGTCCTCCAGCGAGAACGGCGTCAACTCCGGCTCTCCGCCCTCTGCCGCCACCGGCGTCTCCGCTGCCTCCAGCTGGGCGATCTCCTCAGGACTCAGCCCCAGATCCTCCAGCGAGAATGGCGTCAGCTCAGGCTCTCCGCCCTCTGCTGCGGGCGCCGCTGCGGGGGGCTCCTCGGGCGGACTATCGTCCTTGCTGGCCGCGCCGACCACGACGGCTGCCGCCGCCGCCGCTGCCGCTGCTGCCGCCGCCCCTGCTGCCGAGACGCCGCCGGGCTCAGGCTCCTTCGGCAGCCGGAAGCCGCCGGCGAAGCGATCGGAGGCGGCGGCGTCCTCGTCGCGCAGCGATACGTCGTCATGGTCATTCGAGAAGTAGCCCGCTGCGGCCGCGTCGTCGTCGCTCACGGGCGGCAGTGGCTCAGGCTCCTCAGCTGGCCGCTCGGCGGCGCGCTGACGCAGCCTGCCGAAGATGCTGCCCTGAGGCGCCTCCCCCTCGTCGCTGCGCACGAAGTCGGTCTGGCCTTTGGCGGCGGGCTGCTGCCAGCTGTAGCCGCCACTCGCATCCTGCTCGTCGGCATCGCCCGCCAGAGCGGGGGCCTGTGCGGGTGGAGCCGGCGGAGCATCGTCGAGCGAGAAGGACTGCAGCGAGGGCGGCAGCGAGCCGATGCCCGTATCGTCGCCCAGCGCGTTGAGGTCCAGATCATCGAGCGAGAAGGGCTCGAGACCGTCCATCTCGCTTCCGAAATCCTCGCCCGCTACTACCCCCGCCTCGGCCGCCGGTGCAGTCACGCTCCAGTCGAAGGGCTCGCGATTGTCTCCGGCGCCCGTCTCGGCCGGGGGGGCCGCAGAGTCAAGCGAGGCGATCTCGTCCGCCGAGAGCCCCAGGTCGTCTAGCGAGAAGGGTTCGAGCTCAGGATCCTCAGGCGGCGCGGCCGCCCCATCGCCCCCGCTCATCAGGGCGATCTCTTCGGGGGTCAGGCCCAGGTCGGCCAGCGAGAAGGGCTCGAGCTCGGCCTCGGCCTCGGGCAGATCGATGATCATGTCTGCCGGATCGCTCGGGGTGGGCATCTGGGCGGCGTTGAGCTCGGCGACCTCCTCGGGGGTCAGGCCCAGGTCGGCCAGCGAGAAAGGCTCGAGCTCGGCCTCGGCGCTCGTCACCGGCTCGCCCTCGCTCGGGGGCGTCACCAGATCGAAGCCATCGAGCGTGAACGGCGTCACGTCGGCGGCCGCAGCGTCTGCCCTGGGCTGCGCCACCGCCTCTACGTCGGCGTCGAGCTCGGCGAGATCCTCTTCGCTCAGGCCGAGGTCGGCCAGCGAGAAGGGCTCGAGCTCGTCGGCTGCAAGCCCGGCCGCAGCTCCCCCGGCAATAGCCGCGACGGGCACGTCTGCGGGCGCGTCGAGGCTCACCGGCCCGGGGGGCGGGGGAATAATGCGCTCGGCATCGAGGTCGTCGAAGCTGAAGGGCGTAACGCCGCTGCTCGAGTCGAGGTCGCTGCCCACTTCGGCGGGCAGCGGGGGCGTGTCGAGGGCCAGCAGGCTCGCCAGAAAGTCGTCGTTCTGGACCAGGGGGGCCGCGGTCGGACCGCTGACCGGCGCCTCATCGATGACCTCGTCGACCTCGTCGAGCCAGGACTCGAAGGCGTCATCGCCTGTGGCCGCCGCCGCCGCAACGGCGGGCGCCTGCAAAGCCAGGGCCTCGGCCGCCGGCGCGCGGCGCTCCTCTTCCTCGCGGGCCCGCGCCTCGAGCCAGACTGTCTCATCCCAGGCCGGGATGTCGAGGTCGGGCGGCGTCACATCGGGCAGGGCATCGAAGAGTGTGCGCGCGACCTGCTGGTAGGGGTCGAGCTGCTGGGCGAGACGCCAGTAGGGCTCGCCGCTCTCGTCGCCGGCGCCCAGCCTGATGTGGCCGAGCAGCAGGTTGGCCTTGAGCACGTCGGCCCGCTCGGCCAGGATCGCCTCGCAGGCCTCTGCGGCCGCATCGGTCTGACCATCCCGCCAGAGGGCCTCGGCCAGGCCGACCCGGGCGTCGAAGCGGTCGGGGTGCTCCTCGATCACGCTGCGGAACTCCTGGATCGCCTGGGGCAACATGTGACCCTTGGCGTACAGGCGGGCCAGGCCGGGGCGACTCAAACGCAGCGTTGCGCCCTCGGCGCCCCACAGGTCTGTGTACAGGCGCAGCAACTGGCCGCGCAGCTCGGGCATGTCGGGCCGCACCTCGAGGGCTTGCTCGAATTCGGCCACGGCCCGATCCAGCTTGGCCTGGCGCTCGAACGTGATGCCCAGCCCCACATGGGCGGGAATGTTCTCGGGGTCGGCGTGGAGAACTCGGCCGAAAGCCAGCTCCGCCTGGTCGAACTGACGGCTGGCCAGGTACGCCTCGCCGAGGATGCGGTGGGCCTCAAGATTCTCGGGGAAGTACTCGAGGATATGCTGCGCCACACCGATCGCCTGCTCGACCTGGTTGGCCTCGAGGTAGCTGCGGGCCTGATCGTATGCGGCTTGCAGGCTCATCGTAGCCATGCTCACGCCTCCTGCTGTCCCTTGCAGAGCGGTGGGGAGGGGAAAAGTTTACGGTAGTAGGGGCGCTGAACTGTGCGCACACACCGGCCCCAGGATAATGTGTAAAAGTATATGCTGATTATACGGTCGGTGTCAAGAGGAGGTACGGCGTTTTCTGCGCCCCGTTGGCACAGGGGAGGGCAAAACCATTTACTGAGGCGCTATTGTAGCACGGGAGGCTGACCCGTCGCAACCATACAGCCCAGTATCGAGATCCGGCAAAGAGTGGTGAAGTTTCTCGCGGCAAGTGTAGTTGCACCGCATGACGAGGCTATTACCGCCTGAATCAACAGGCGCGACACCTACGAATGTAGAGTGCCGCGCCTGTGCTTGCTGGTCGGGGCGAGAGGATTTGAACCTCCGACCTCCTGAACCCCATTCAGGTGCGCTACCGGTCTGCGCTACGCCCCGTGCAACGGCGTTGATTATAGCGCGGCCGGGTCGTTAAGTCAAATCAGCCCCATGACTGTCGTCGCGCCAGATCATCGAGGCAAAGATGCCGAGCAGCGCGCCGAAGAAGAGCCCCCCCCCACCCCAGGCCAACGAGGAGCGCAGCAGAAAGACCGACCAGTACCCGAAGCCCGCCCCCGCCGGCGGCTCGCCCTGGAACAGGGCGATCAGCACATTGAACATCCCGCCGAGCAGAATCGCCAGGGCCGCGAGCACCAGGGCCCCGCGCACCGCCCAGCGCACCCGCCGCCGCCTTGTCGCCTCCATTACCCACACCTCTCAATCATGTGACCCCGGAAGCTCGACCACGAAGCGCGCCCCCGGGCCCCAGCTTTCATCAAGGTAGGCCCGCCCGCCGTGAGCCAGGGCGATCTCGCGCACGATCGCCAGCCCGAGCCCCGCGCTCCCATCAGAGGCCGGGTCGCCGCCTCGCTCGCCCCGCAGCCAGATCCGCTCGCGCAGCTCGGGCGCCACTCCCGGCCCCCTGTCGGCCACGGCTAGGCGCGCCAGCGGGCCCGCCGCCTCGACCTGCACCACCACCTCGCCGCCAGGCGGGGTCACCCGCAGCCCATTATCCACCAGGTTGATCAGCGCCTGCTTCAGCCGATCGCGGTCGCCCACCGCCCGCGCCGCGCCGGTCGAGCTCAGCGCCACCCCGGCGCGGCGCGCTCGCCCCCCCAGCAGCGCGACCACCTCGGCGGCCAAGGTCGCCAGATCGACCGGGGCGCGCGCCAGCAGCACCACCCGGCCATCGTCCGGCGGGCGCAGCAGCTCATCCACCAGTCGGCTCAGCCTCGCCGCCTCACCCTCGAGCGCCCCCAGGGCCGCCCGCTGCTCGGCCGGCGCCTGGTCGGCCATATTCTCGAGGGCGCCCCTGATCGCCGTCAGAGGCGTGCGTAGCTCGTGCGAGACGCCCCGGTAGAAACTCGCCCGCGCCTGCTCGAGCTCGCCGATCCGCGCCACGTACGCCCGCATCCCCTGGTCGAGCCGGCCGAGGCTGCGCTCCAGGGCGTCGATCTCGTCCGCTCCGGCCAGGATGCGCAGCGGCCCGCCGGGCGGGGGCGCCGCTGCGCCGGCCGGTGGATCGTGGCTCAGCTCGGGCGGCGTGTAGGCCGCCGCAAGCTGCCCGGCCTGCCGCGTGAGCCGCACGATCGGTCGGGCGATCCCGCGGGCCAGCAGCGCGCTGAACGCCGCCATCAGCAGGGCCGCCGCCAGGGCCGCCTGCAGGGCCAGCCCCCCGATCGCCTTCAGCAGCGCGACATCGTCGGCCGTGTCGCGCGACAGCTCGACCACCCCGATCGGCCCGTCCGCGCCCTCGATCGGGCGAGCCGCGTACTGCCGGCCGGCCACCTGCGAGGCCGGCAGCGGGAAGGCCGGGCGCACCAGAGCCAGGGCCGCCCGGCTGGGGAACGGCCCCAGGGCCGGGTCGCCGGCGATCAGCGCCCCCGCCGCCGAGAAGATCCGGGCTGCCGTGCCCGCGGGCAGCAGCTCGCCCCCCACAGGGCTTTGGGCCAGGGCCTGTAGCTGCGCCGGCGTCGCCGATAGCTCGCCCAGCAGCGCCGCGTAGATCGCGGTCTGGGCGCCCAGCTCGCGCTCGCGCTCGTCTGCCAGATAGCGCCCCGCCAGCAAGACCACGCCCCCGCCCACGAGCAGCAGGCCGGCCAGCGTGATCAGCAGGTAGGTCAGGGCCAGGCGGACGGTCAGGGACATGGGGTGCGCTCACTCTGTTCGCGGCGGTGCTGTCGCTTCGCTGCAGCCGGTCACTGCTCGCGCCGCGCGCAGCGCGAGCGCCCCGCCCCCGGGCCTCTACCCGATCACAATGCAGGTCACCGTGCGCTTGATCCCCTCGACGCCCTGGATCTCGTTCATCACCAGCCGCCCGATATTGCGCGGGTCCGGCGTCTGCACCGTCGCGATGATGTCGTATGGTCCCGTCACCGCGTCGGCCGCGCTCATGCCGGGGATGGCCCGCAGGGCCGCCAGCACCTCCGCGACCCGCCCCGACTCAGCCTCGATCAGCACGTACGCTTTCGCCTCCATGTGGTCCTCCCCATCGAGTAGCCTCGGCGAATCCACTGGCCACCTGGCCGGATGCTGTCTGTGTTGGCCCCGCAGTCATCTCAGGCGTCAAGGCCTACGGCAGCAGGCCGCGCACAAAGGCCGCCGCGCCCTCTGCCGCGCCGGCCGCGTCCAGACCCTCGAGGTGGGCGATCAGGGCGCTGCCGACGATCGCCCCATCAGCCAGGCGCGCGACATCGGCCACGTGCTCGGGCTTGCTGATGCCGAAACCGACCACCAGGGGCAGGTCGCTGTGGCGTCGCACCCGCGCCAGCACCTCGCCCAGGTTGGCCGCCATGTTCTGCCGGGCCCCTGTCACGCCCGTCAGCGAGACCACATAGATGAAGCCGCTGGCCTGGCCCGCAATCGTGGCGATCCGCTCTTCGGGCGTCGTCGGCGCAACAAACATAATCAGATCGAGGCCGTGGGCCGCCGCCGCTCGCCGTAGCTCGCCCGCCTCCTCGGGGGGCATGTCGGGCACGATCCAGCCGTCGCCGCCTGCGGCCGCCAGTTCGGCGCAGGCCCGCTCGACGCCGTAGCGCAACAGGGGGTTGTAGTAACCCATCAGCAGTAGCGGCGCCGCCACGCCCCGCTCGCGCAGGCGGGCCGCCGTGCCGATACAGTCGGCCAGGGTCACCCCGTTCTCGAGGGCGCGCTGGGCCGAGCGCTGGATCGTGGCCCCGTCGGCCAGCGGGTCTGAGAATGGCACGCCCAGCTCGAACAGGCTGGCCCCCGCGGCCTCCATGGCCGGCACGAGCTCCAGGGCGCTGTCACGCTCGGGGAAGCCGACGGTCAGGTAGGGCATTAGGGCCACCCGGCCCTCGGCCCGCAGGCGCGCAAATGTCTCGGCGATACGGCTCATAGGTGTTTTGGGTTCTAGCTCAGCTGGCTTCCGGCCAATCATACCACACGCACGGTCGGCCCGGCCCCTTTGCTTCTTATGAGAAGGGATTGAACCGCCATGGTATAATATGCCACGCGAGCACCCCGACTTAAGGAGAGTCCATGGCCGCCGGGAACGCCATCAAAGGGCCGCTGCGCGGGGCGCGCCGCTGGCTCAACAGCCACCCCGATGCTAGCCGCTGGCTGCGTGTGCTGCGCCTCGGGCTGTTTCAGTTCGGCATGGGCGTCTCGCTCGCCCCAATCACCGGCACCCTCAACCGCGTCCTTATCGACGAGCTGCGCATCCCGGCCGTGGCCGTCGGCTTCTTGATCGCCCTCCACTACTTCGTCTCGCCCGCCCGCGCCCTGATCGGCTTCCGCTCGGACGTGGCCCGCGCCGCCGGCAACTGGCGCACCCCCTACCTCGTCCTTGGCGCTATGCTCACCTACGGCGGCCTGGCGACCGCCCCCTTCTCGCTCATCCTGCTCAGCGGCGACGGGGCCCTTGGCTTCCCCCTCGCTATGCTGATCTGCAGTCTGATCTTTTTGGCCTATGGCGTCGGCGTGAATATCGTCGAGACGATCTACCTCGCCACCGTCAGCGACATCACCCCCGCCCGCGAGCGCGGCCGCGTCCTCGGCGTCCTCTGGATCATGCTCGTCCTCGGCACCATCGTCAGCTCGATCGTTATGGGCCAGCTGCTGCTGCGCTACAGCCACCTCCGCCTCATCCAGGTTATGCAGGGCTCGGCCGTGATCTTCATCGCCCTGACCTTCGTGGCCATGTACGGCCAGGAGCGTCTGAAGCCCAACGGCGACCTCGAGGATGTGGCCGAGCCGATCACCGTGCGCGAGACTCTGGGCCAGCAGATCCGGCTGCTCGCCGCCCAGGCCCCCCTGCGCAACCTCTTCGGCGTGCTCTTCCTGGCCACCCTCGGCTTCGCCACCCACGATGTCCTGCTCGAGCCGTACGGCGGTCAGGTCCTCGGCATGAGCATTACCGAAACCACCAGGCTCACCGCCCTCTGGGGCGTCGGCATGCTCGTCGGCATCGCCCTGGCCGCCATCCTCCTCTGGCGTGGGCGCTCGGCGGTGCTGCTGATCAGCGCGGGCTGCCTCCTCGGCGTGGCCGGCTTTCTCGCCGTCACCCTCGCGAGCGATGTCACCCTGGTTGCGCCCTTCCAGTGGGGTGTCACGATGATCGGCGCCGGTCGCGGCCTCTTTATCGTCGGCGCCCTGGCCCTGGTAATGAGCCTGGTCGACCGCAACCACGCCGGCCTCTTCATCGGCCTGTGGGGCATCACCCAGGCCCTCGCCCAGGGCCTCAGCACCATCGGCGGCGGGCTCACCCGCGACCTCGTGCAGCAGCGCACCGGCGATGTCGCCCTCGGCTACACCGCGGTCTACGCCGCCTCCCTCACCCTCCTGGTGCTCGCCACTGTCCTGCTGCTCGCCCTGCGCCTCGGGCGCCGCGTCAGCAGCGGCGAGGTGCGCAGCCCCTGGGCCGGCCTCGAGCAGGTCAACGCCGACCAGATCATTTTCTAGCCTCTACTCGGTGGGCCTCGGATGTGGGGGCGCCAGCTCCTCACCCGTCTCGGCGACCTCGCTCGCCTTGACCCAGCCTAGGTCCCAGTCGCCCCCGACGGCGAAGACCAGCAGCCAGTCGTCCTCCTCGAGCATCGGCGCCAGCCGCTCGTCGGCGTCCAGCAGGCGCTGGGCCTCGCCCTCTTCGCTCGGCCGCTCGCGCAGGGGCAGGTCCGCCGCTACGGGCCGCAACAGACCTCGGCCCACGGGGGCGCGCTCCTCGGCGCTCAGCGGGTAGTATGCCTCCAGATAGTTCAGCACGCCCCGCGCGATCCCCTCGGCGAGCACCTCGGGCCGCTCGAAGATCAGCTCCCGGTCGGCCGGGTGGGTCATGAAGGCGCACTCGATGATCGCCGCCGGGGTCGTCGGCGCGATGCTGTGCCAGTAGCGATAGGAGGCGAAGGCGTAGTAGGCCCGCAGATTGAACGAGGCCTCCTCGGCGTCCAGGGGCAGCCCCGTCACGGCGGGGTAGGCCCCCTCGATCGCCGCCGCCAGCCCCCGCGAGGCCTGCGAGGCCCGAAAGGGCGTCGCCACCTTCCAGCCCCGCCGCGTCGCCGCCTCTTCGCCGGTGACCCCGTCGATATGGATGCTGATGAAGGCGTCCGCCACGTAGCCCATGGGGATGCGCGACGGCAACAGGTCAACCGTCACCCCGGCCGCCTCGAGCTGCGCGCGCACGGCCTCGCCGATCAGCATATTCACTTCCCACTCGTCGTAGCCGCCGTAGTACGCGCCCGAGAACTTGCGCAGTCGGGCCATCTCGTCGGCGTGCTCCTCGATCTTCCAGTGGCCGATCTGGATGCCCACCCGCGGGGGCGCCTCGGGGGCTGCGGTCGGCGCCTGAGGCGTCGCCGTTGCGACGGGTTCGGCGGTCGGGCTCGGCGCCATCGCCGCCGGGGTTGCTTCGGCAGAGGCCTGAGCCTGTGTAGGGGTGGGCGCGTCGCCCGGGCGGGCGCTGGCGGGGACGGTGGCGCACCCGGCGCAAAACAGGGCGTAGAGCGCGCAGAGGGCGACCAGCGCTCGCCCCTGCCCACCCCACGCCCCGGACAGACCAGCTCTCATCTCGGTCGATCTCTCTCAAGTCGCGGGAAAGCTGCACGATTATACCCGAGCCCGCGCGCTCGCCCGCAGGTCCCTACGAGTTCTTCCCGAGGGTGCTCAGGAACTCGGCGTTCGTCTTCGCCTTGGCCATGCGCGCAAGCATCAGCTCGGTGCCGTCGTTGTCGCCGACCATGCTGACCATGCGCCGCAGCGCGTAGGTCTGGCGCAGGGTGGTCGCGTCGAGCAGCAGCTCCTCGCGCCGTGTGCTCGAGCGGTTGATGTCCACCGCCGGGAAGATGCGCTTCTCGGCCAGCTTGCGGTCGAGATTCAGCTCCATGTTGCCGGTGCCCTTGAACTCCTCGAAGATCACATCGTCCATCTTGCTGCCGGTGTCGACCAGACAGGTGGCGATGATCGTCAGCGAGCCGCCCTCCTCGATGGCCCGGGCCGAGCCAAAGAAGCGCTTGGGCGGGTAGAGGGCGGCCGGGTCCATGCCGCCCGAGAGCGTGCGACCGCTCGAGGGCATGGCCACGTTATAGGCGCGGGCCAGGCGCGTAATCGAGTCCATCAAGATGACCACGTGGCGCCCGTGCTCGACCTGGCGGCGGGCCCGCTCGAGGGTCAGCTCGGCCACCTTGATATGGTCCTCGACCGGCTCGTCGAAGGTCGCGGCGATCACCTCGCCTTTGACCGAGCGGCGCATGTCGGTGACCTCCTCGGGTCGCTCGCCGACCAGCAGGACGATCAGGTGAGAGTCGGGGGCGTTCGAAGTCACCCCGTTCGCGATCGCCTTGAGCAGCATGGTCTTGCCGGCCTTGGGCGGGGCGACGATCAGGCCGCGCTGGCCGCGCCCGACCGGGGCGATCATGTCAATCAGGCGGGTGGGCAGAATGTTCGGCTCGGTCGCCAGGAGGATCTGCTCGTAGGGGTGGACCGGCGTCAGGCGCTCGAAGATGGGGCGCTTCTGCGCCTCCTCGGTGGGCACATCGTTGACATGCTCCACCCAGAGCAGCGAGGGGTAGCGCTCGCCCTCGCGGGGCGGGCGGACCCGGCCGGCGATCGTATCGCCGGTGCGCAGGCCAAAGCGCCGGATCTGCGACTGCGCCACATAAACATCGTCGGGGCCGGGCAGCAGGCGCGGCCCACGCAGAAAGCCGAAGCCCTCTGAGCCGATCTCGAGCACGCCGCTGCCGACGGCTGTTGCCACATTATCCGGGGTGTTCGCTCCATCGAGCGCGGGCGCCGCAGGCGCTACCCCGTTTTGCGTCGCGGCCCCATCTGCCGCGGCGCTCTTCTTTGTTGAACGTGCCATAAGTTACACGAACTCCTTCAGCGATTGGGTATCAAGTCTACGTGAGGTAGAAGTAGGTCTCTTGCGGGAGGGGTCCGGCCTGGGATAGGGCCGATTCCGCAAGAACTGTGCCACGACATTGTGGGGGGGTGGCAAGAGGGCCAGGCAGGTGGGGCTGCGGGGAGGGCGTGTTCCTCCCCGCAGGTCCTATCGCACCGCGGCGTGGTGGCGCTCGCTAGGCGAGGGCCGGCTCGGTGCTGTCGGGCAGCATCTCGTTCGGGGCGTCGTCGCCGCCCTCGAGGCTCGCTGTATCGCCCCCCTCGAGGTAGCCGAGGGCCGAAAGACGCTGCCTGATCTCCTCCACGCCCTTCGGGCCCAGGTTGCGGATCCCGTGGAGCGCCCGGTCGTCGAGCTCGAGCAGGCGCCCGATCGTTGTAATATCGGCCCGCCGCAGGCTGTTGTAGGTGCGCGTGCTGAGGCCGAGCTCGTCGATGGTGCGGTTGTAGACGTCGGCGGGGATGGCCCGACCGGTCGGCGCGGCCACCTCGGCGGTCGGCTCGGGCTGGTCGAAGATCGCGATCCGGCCGAAGTGCTGGGTCAGCACCTGGGCGGCGTGGCCCAGCGCGTCGCCGGGCTTGATCGTGCCGTCCGTCCAGATCTCGAGGGTGAGACGGTCGTGCAGCTCGCCGCTGCCGTTCTCCTGGGTGTCGACCAGGAAGTTCACCTGCGGCACCGGGTTGAACAGCGCGTCGACGGCGATCTCGCCAATGTTCAGACCGCTATTATTGTCGGCCAGGCTCGTGCCGCGCCCCCGCTCGGCCGTGAGCTGCATCTCGAGCACCGAGTCGTCGTCCAGCGTGCATAGGTAGTGCTCGGGGTTGACGATCTCGACCGTGCTCGGCGCGTCGATGTCGCTGGCGAAGACCGGGCCCGGGCCCCGCTTGACCAGCTGCATCGTGACGGCCCGCTCAGAGTAGGAGCGCAGGCGGATGCCCTTGACATTCAGCACCAGCTGGGTGCCGTCTTCGAGGACGCCTGGGATGGTTGAGAACTCGTGGATCACCCCGCCGAGCTTAATCCGCGTCACGGCCGCGCCCGGGATCGAGGAGAACAGCACCCGCCGCAGGGCGTTCCCGAGGGGGCTGCCGTGTCCCGGCTCGAGGGGCTCAATCGAAAAACGGCCGTAGTTCATTCCCGCCGCGACCAGTGTCACGCGGGGTTGGACCATCAAGGGTTCCGGCTTCTGCATAGTGCTCTCGTTAGTAATCAATCCGCTCGCTCTGGATCTATAACGACAACGCGGGCGTACGCATAAGCGTCGCCCACAGCGGGTCTACGTGTCTCAATTGTTGCCACCGCTGTATTGTAGCGCCATCCTCACGGTTTTGCAAGGCTGTACAGCGGCCCCAGCCCGCGCCCGACACCGGGCTGAGGCTGGGGCCGTGACGACATCAGCGAGTTACGACGATGCGCAGCCCCCGGTCGCCGTGAAGCGAACAGATCAGGTCAAAGGTGCCGGGGCCTGCGAAGCGCTGCACAAAACGTTGCCCCGGCGCGATCCTGTACGGCCCCACGGTCATCGGCTCACTATCGTCGTTGCGCACCTCCAGGGTATCATGGCGGCTTAGCGCCAGCTCAATCTGCTGAGGGAAGAGCTCCGCCGGCTCGCCAGCGGCGATCCGCGCCGCCGTCCCAGGCGCCACCCGCACCACATAGGTGCGCGAGGCTTCCCGGGCTTCCTGCAGCAGCCAGAGCCCGCCCACGCCCAGCCCGATCAGCAGGGCCAGGCCCATCAGGGCCACGGCAACGGGGTGCCGGCCCATAACCTCCCCCTATCCTCACTCGCCGGCCAGGGCCCGCAGGTCGGCGACGATATCGGCGACGGCGGTTCCGTGGGCCAGGACCTCGCGCCAGCGCCCCGCCTTGTCGATCACATAGACAAAGCCCGAGTGGTCGACCGTGTAGCCGAGGGCCGAGCCGGGAAGCTCGCGCTTCTCGTAGAAGACCCCGTAGTCCTTCACGATCGGGTCGATCGTCGCTTTATCCCCCCGTAGCCCCTTGAAGCTCGGGTCGAACGCGCTGACGTACTGCCCAAGGCGCTCGCTGGTGTCGCGCTCGGGGTCGAGGCTGATCAGGGCCACCTGCACATCTTTGGCTGCGTCGCCCAGCTGCCGGGTGGCCGCGGCCAGATTCGACAGCTCGGCCGGGCAGATGTCAGGGCACGAGGTGAAGCCGAAGAACAGCACCACCACCTTGCCCTGCTGCGCGCTCAGCGTGAACGCCTGCCCCTGCTCGTCCGTCAGCGTGAAGTCCGGGGCGGGCTCCGCCGGCTCGAGGGCTGTACCCTTCAGCTGCGGCGGGCCACCGCAGGCGGCCAGAGCGAGCAGCGCCAGGGCCAGCACGAGGGCCGGAACGATCCGTCGCATTGAGAGACTCTTTCTAGTGTTTGGTTCGGTCGAGCGCCTGCCGGCGGCAGCGCTTACGGCATCGGGTTGGCCGGCCGAACCACCGCGTCGAGCTCGACCGTCCCGGCCTTCTCGAAGGTCAGGCTCAGCTTGACCAGATCGCCCGGCTTCAGCTCCTGCTTGACGCCGATCATCATGACGTGGAAGCTGCCCGGCTTGAGCATGACCTCGCCATTGGCGGGAACCTCGATCTTCTCGACCGGGCTCATCTTCATGACGCCGCCCTCCTCGACCACCGTGTGCAGCTCGACAACCTCGACCAGGTCGGCGGATACGGTTGCGCCAATCAGGGCGTCGGCCTCGGCCCCGCTATTATTGATCACCATGTAGCTGGCGGTATTGACCGTGGCGGCCATCGCCATATCGCCCGCGGGCGTGGCGTCGGGCATCGCCGTCGGCGCCGGGGCGGCCGGGTTCACCGGGCGCACCCAGGGATCAGTTACGGTCAGCGAGCCGAGGGTCACAGCAGGCGCGGCCGGCTGCGCGGCCTGCTCGGTGGTCGTGCCGGCCGGCGTTCCCCCACAGGCGGCCAGGGCGAAGAGGGCGAGCAAGGACATGGCAATGGATAGCATGCGACGCATGGAAGTTCTCCATAATTTGGCGTATGGCCACATCTCAGGCCAAGAGCTATCGGCTCACAGGCCAGCAGCTGGCCCGTGAGGGCGGGAAGCAGGCCTTGACGGGCCTGATCTCAGTATAGCGGGAGTTAGTGGGCGATGCGGGCGAGCCGGAGCCGCGGCGGCGGCACGAGGGGATCGTCTGCGGGGCGGGCCGCCAGAACGGCCAGGGCCAGAACGGCCAGGTGTAATGGCAACTGCCCTGGCAGCGCAAGGCCGAAGGCCCGCGTCAGGCCCTGGATGAGCATCTGCACCACCCCCGGCTCGAGGGCAGGTTGCTCGGCCGCACCGCCGTGCGCGTGGCTGCAGACGAACAGCTCCGGCCCGTGGCCGGCGTGCGCGTGCGCGTGTCTGGGAAGCGAACAATGGAGGATGCAAACCAGCACTGCGCCGGGCAGACTCAGCAGTAGCAGCGCCGCGAGCCATCCCTTCCAGAGGGCGCCCACGCGCACAAGCAGACGACCAGTAGACTGTAGGCTCTGCTGAGGCATGGTCGAGATTATGCGTGAGCCCATACATCAATTCAAGGATCAAGATAGCTTAGGTATGACAACTTATTGTTTACAGGCCGAACTTTCACATGTGTCGTTCGGCATAGACACAGTGACGCACTTCGGTACTCTACGCTGTTATAATGGTCATCCGTGCCTTCAGCGACAGGGCAGCTGCCTACCCCGTAACACTTATGTTACGTCCAGCCACCGTCTTGATTATCGATGATCTGGCCTCCTCGAGGGAGGTCCTCTTCGATATGCTCTCGGGCGAGGGCTACCAGCTGCTGCTCGCAAACGGTGGCGCCGCCGGCCTGGCCATGGCCCGCCGCCATATGCCCGACCTGATCCTGCTCGATATGATGATGCCCGACGTCGACGGTCTGACCGTCTGCCGCGAGTTGCGCGCCGATCAGCGCATGGCTCAGGTGCCCGTCGTATTCGTCACCGCTCTTGACGACCGGGCCGCGCGCCTGGCCGGCATCGCTGCAGGCTGCGACGACTTTGTCTCGAAGCCCTTCGACCGCATCGAGCTGCGCCTGCGCGTCCGCACCATCGTGAGCCTGAACCGCTACAGGCTCCTCCACGACGAGCAACTGCGCTACGAGCGCCTCTTCACCCTCTCGCCCAACGGGCTGCTGATCGTCGACCAGCAGGGCGATATTCGGCTGGCCAACCCGGCTATGGCCGCCCTCACCGGCGCCCCTGGCCCCGAGGCCCTTACCGGCAGGCCCCTGATCTCGCTGCTGATCGCCCAGGACCAGGCCCGCTGCGCCGAGTGGCTGGCCCAGGCGGTATCCGAGCGCCTGAGCGCATCGCACCTGGCCGCCGGCCTCGCTCGTGCCGATGGAATCAGCCTGCCTCTCGCCCTCGACGCCGGCTGGTTCGAGTGGGCCGGCGAGCCCGCCCTCCAGGTGGTCATGCGCGACATGAGCGACCGCCGTCGCGCCGAACTCCTCGAGGAGGACCGCCGCCTGCTCGCCTTCGACCTGCACGACGACGTCGCCCAGACGGCCACGGCCGTCTACCGTCAACTCGAGCAGCTGGGCCACCACTTTCGGCCCAGACGGCCTCAGGCCCAGGCGGCCCTCAGCCGGGCTATCGACCTCACCCAGCGGCTCATGCGCGATACGCGCCGCCTGCTCGCCGGACTACGGCCCGCGGCCCTCGACGACCTCGGCCTGGTCGCGGCCCTCCGCCAGCACGCCGCCGACCTACGCGCCGACGGCCTTCAGGTCGAGCTACAGGCCGCCCTGGGCGACGAGCGACCCCCCGCCCCGATCGAGACGGCCCTCTTTCGTATCGCCCAGGAAGCCCTGCACAATGTGCGCAAGCACGCCGGCACGGGCCAGGCGCGCGTCCAGCTCAGCAGCGAGGGCGCCGGCCTGCGCCTCGTAGTCGAAGATGATGGCCCCGGCCTCCCCGCTCAGCCCGCGCCGGGCCTGGAGGGTAGGCACCTGGGCATTCGCGCCATGCACGAGCGGGCTGCCATCCTTGGCGGCGTGCTCACGATCATCAGCGGCCCCGGCTCTGGGACAAGGGTCATCGCCGAGGTTCCCCTGCCGCCATCCACCAAGGACGACCAGCAATGAACACCGTGCCCCGGCCTCTTGGGCGCAGCGCGCCGCCAGCCCGCCTCGTGATTGCCGACGACCACGACCTCGCCCGGGCCGGCCTGCGGGCCGTCTTCGACGATACACGCGATATGGTGGTCATCGCCGAGGCCGCCGACGGCCGGGCCGCCGTCGACATGTGCATCCAGCTTCAGCCGAACCTGGCCGTGCTCGATGTACGCATGCCCCACATGGACGGCCTCGAAGCCACCCGCGCGATCAAGGCCACCTGCCCGCGCACCAGCGTCCTGCTCGTCTCGTTTCACGCCGACCCCGAGTATGTGGTCGAGGCCCTGCGCCTCGGCGCAGCGGGCTACTTGCTCAAAGAGGCCAGCCGCGAGCAGATCCTCGAAACTGCGCGGCGCGTGCTCAGCGGCGAGGCCCTGCTCTTCGGGGCCCAGGCCGCCGATCTGCTGCGCCGGGCGGCGGGCGACAACCCGCGCACCCAGCAGCCCCGGGCGACCCTGACCAGCCGCGAGCGCGAGGTCCTGCAGCTGGTGACCGAGGGCAGCACCAACCGCGAGATCGCCGCTAGGCTGCGGATCAGCCCGGGCACCGTCAAGAATCACGTCGAGCATATCATCGCCAAACTCGACGTCTCGGACCGCACCCAGGCCGCCGTCTACGCACTCCGCCACGGGATGCTGAATGGATAAGGGGCAATCATGACAGGCCCCTACGCAGTACAACACCCGGAACCAATGGCGATGCCAGCAACTATCCTGATCGTCGATGATGACCTGAGCAGCCGCGAGCTCGTCGCCGCAGCCCTCGAGGACGGCGGCTATCGGCTCCTGATCGCCGAGACCGGGCCTGAGGCTCTGGTCTACGCCCACGCCCACCTCCCGGATCTGGTGCTGCTCGACGTCATGATGCCCGGCATGGACGGCTACGAGGTCTGCCGCAGCCTGCGCGCAGCCCTGCGCACCGCCGAGATGCCCGTCGTCATGATCACCGCCCTCGACGACCGCGCCTCGCGCCTGCACGGCATCGAGGCCGGCGCCGACGACTTTCTCAGCAAGCCGGTCGACCGCATCGAGCTGCGGGCCCGCGTCAAGACCATCACCCGGCTCAACCGCTACCGGCGCCTGCTCGAAGACCAGGCTCGCCTCGAGAAGGCCGCCCTCGAGCTCGAGCAGGCCTACGATAGCACCCTCGAGGGCTGGGCCAGGGCCCTCGACCTGCGCGACCATGAGACCGAGGGCCACTCGCGACGGGTCACCGAGCTGACGGTCCGCCTCGCCGAGACCCTGGGGATCACAGGCGAGCAGCTCATCCAGATCCGGCGCGGGGCGCTGCTGCACGACGTCGGCAAAATCGGCATCCCCGACCGCATCCTGCTCAAGCCGGGCAAGCTCGACGCGGCCGAATGGGATGAGATGAAGCGCCACACCCTCTACGCCCGCGACCTGCTCGCGCCGATTCGTTTCCTCAACGAGGCGATCGACATCCCCTACTGCCACCACGAGAAGTGGGACGGCAGCGGCTACCCGCAGGGCCTGAAGGGCGAGGAGATCCCGATCGCCGCGCGCATCTTCGCGGTGATCGATGTCTGGGACGCCATTACCCACGACCGCCCGTACCATAAGGCCGAGACCCCGGCCTCAACCCTTGCCCTGATCCGCCAGGAGGCCGGCCGCCACTTCGACCCCTGTATCGTCGCCGCCTTCGAGCAGCTGGTCGCCGAGCTCGGCCTCGTGCCCGAGAATCAGGGGCCTACGCCAACCCTGTCCCGCTGAGCGGCGCGAGGCGTGGAGGGCCAGGCCCTGCACCTCCGCCCTTGCCGAGAGCGTACCCAGGAAAGCTTGTCCTATAGCGAGATTGTCTCGCCAAACATCGGCAGCTCACAGGTTATCCCGTGACGCTCCTTGATCAGCCGCGCCAGAGCTGTGCGCCCCTGCTCCTCGCCGTGAGTGAGCACGACGCGGGGTCGCCCGGCGGCCAGCGGCGTGAGCCAGCTCAGCAGGCCCGACTGGCCGGCGTGGGCGCTCAGCCCGTTGATCGTATAGACCGAGGCCCGCACGGCGATCGGCTCGCCGAAGATCCTGACGCTCTCGGCGCCGTCGACCAGCGAGCGGCCCAGCGTGCCGACGCCCTGATACCCCACGATCAGCACCGCCGTCTCGCGCCGCCAGAGGTTGTGCCGCAGGTGGTGCAGGATGCGGCCGCCGGTGCACATGCCCGAGCCGGCGATGATCGCGCACGGTCCGCGCACAGCGTTGAGCGCCCGCGACTCGTCGCTGGTCTCGCACATCGTCAGCGTGGCCAGGTCGCGCCGCAGTTTGCGCCGCTCGTGCTCCTCGTCCCACTCCTCGTCGGCCAGCTCGGGGTGGCGCGCATAGATCGCCGTCGCCTTGATCGCGAGGGGGCTGTCGAGGTAGATCGGGAACGGCTTCACGGCGCCCTGGCCGAACAGCTCGGCCAGGTAGAAGAGGATGGTCTGGGCCCGGCCGACGGCGAAGGCGGGGATGAGAATCTTGCCGCCCTGCGCGACGGCCACCGTGACCGCAGCGCGGAGTTCGGCCTCGGTCTCGGCGATAGGCCTGTGATCGCGGTCGCCGTAGGTCGACTCGAGGAAGACCAGATCGGCCCCGCTGACCTGGCCCGGGTCGCGCAGGATGGCCGCGCCGACCGGGCCGACGTCGCCCGAGAAGACTACCCGCTTCTCGCGGCCCTCGTCCTCCACGGTCAGCTTGATACTGGCCGACCCGAGGACGTGGCCAGCCTCGATCATCTGGACGCGCACGCCCCTGGCGACGGTCACGGGCTCGTCGTATGGCAGCTCTTTGAAGCTCTTGATGACCTCGTCGACGTCGCCCTCGTCGAAAGGGGGCTCGAGCAAGGGCAGACCCGCCCGCTCGCGGCGCCTGTTGGCGTGGCGCACATCGCCCGCCTGGAGCCCCGCCGAGTCCTTCAACAGCAGAGCGGCCGTCTCGAGGGTGGCCGGAGTGCCGTAGATCGGGCCGCTGTAGCCAGCCCTGGTCAAGAGGGGCAGGCGGCCGGTATGGTCGATATGGGCGTGGGTCAGAACGACGGCATCGAGATCCCGGGGGGCGAGGCCGCGCGGCACCACATTGCGCTCGTCGTCGTCACGGCCCCCCTGGAACATCCCGAAGTCGATCAGGACCCGGGCCTGGGCCGTCGTGACGAGATAGGCCGACCCTGTCACCTCGCCGGCGGCGCCGAAGAGCGTAATCTGCATCAGGCGTGCCTCCTTGCATCAAGCCTCCAGGGGCCAATTGTAGCTGAAATGGTTGCGCCATGGTGACCGGCTTCGCGCCTTGACAGTCACCACCTAGGGGCCCACAATAGTGTGCGCCAGAGTGGCGCGCATCACGCACCGACACTGACCCAACGCGGCCAGGCCGCCCCGTGTGAGCAGCGGAGAGGCGAGGAGGAGTACGATCATGGTAACGAGCGGCGACAAACGGGACGGCACTGCCTCGGACGAGAACGCCTTCAACGGCTACGAGATGCTACTCGAGGCCTGCAAAGCCCTCGAGCCGATCAGGGTGGCCGTGGTCCACCCCTGTGACGATGTTTCGCTCACCGGCGCGATCGATGCGGCCAAGGCCGGCCTGATCACGCCCATCCTGGTCGGCCCGCAGCAGCGCATCCGCGCCGTGGCCGAGAAGGAGGGCATCGACCTGACGCCCTACCAGATCATCGACGTCGAGCACAGCCATGCCGCGGCGGCCAGGTCGGTCGAGTTGGTGCGGCAGGGCGAGGCCGAGGCCCTGATGAAGGGCAGCCTGCACACCGACGAGCTGCTGGCCGAGGTGGTCAACAAGGTGACCGGCCTGCGCACCAACAGGCGCATCAGCCACTGCTTCATTATGGACGTGCCGACCTACCCCAAGCCGTTGATCGTGACCGACGGCGCCGTCAACATCGCACCCGACCTGAAGGCCAAGGCCGATATCTGCCAGAACGCGATCGATTTGGCCCAGGTCCTGCGCATTAAGCAGCCCAAAGTGGCCATTCTCTCGGCGGTCGAGACAGTCACCCCCGAGATCCCTTCGACGATTGAGGCCGCGGCCCTCTGCAAAATGGCGGACCGCGGGCAGATCACCGGCGGCCTGCTCGACGGCCCCCTGGCGCTCGACAACGCGATCAGCATGGAGGCCGCCCGGACCAAGAAGATCGTCTCGCCCGTCGCCGGGCAGGCCGACATCCTCCTGGTGCCCGACCTCGAGGCCGGCAACATCCTGGCCAAGCAGCTGACCTTCCTGGCCCGCGCCGAGGCGGCCGGGATCGTGCTGGGCGCCCGCGTGCCGATCATCCTGACCAGCCGCGCCGACAGCGTGCGCGCCCGCCTGGCCTCCTGCGCGGTCGCCACCCTGCTCGTCCACGCGCGCCGCGCCAAGCTGGTGACAACAGCCTAAGGAGCGTCCCTGTGAGCAAAACGATCCTTGTGCTGAACGCCGGGTCGTCCAGCATCAAGTTTACGGTCTTCGATCAGGCGGGTGGCGAGCTGCAGGTACGCTTCAGCGGGCAGATCGAGGGCATCGGCACCAGGCCGCGCTTCAAGGTCAAGGACGGCGCCGACGAGGTCGTCCACGAGGCCGCCTGGGAGGACCCGCCCCTCGGCAAGGGCCACGCCTACGCCCTCGAGCAGCTGGCCGCCTGGCTCGACCCGCAACTGCCCGAGGCGGGGCTGATCGGGGTCGGACACCGGGTGGTCCACGGCGGCCCGAAGTACAGCGCCCCGACCGTGATCGATGATACCGTGCTGCGCGACCTCGAGGCCTTCGTCACCCTCGCGCCCCTGCACCAGCCCGCGAACCTGGCCGGCATCGGCGCCACCATGGACTTCCTGGCCGGCGTGCCTAATGTGGCCTGCTTCGACACCGCCTTCCACCGCAGCCACCCCCGCGTCGCCGACATCTACGGGCTGCCCGGCGAGTTCTACGCCGAGGGCGTGCGCCGCTACGGCTTCCACGGCCTCTCGTACGAGTATATCGCCCGGGCGATGCAGAGCGCGGCCCCCGAGATTGCGGCCGGGAAGGTCGTGGTCGCCCATCTAGGCAACGGGGCCAGCATGTGCGCGATCAGCGGCGGGCGCAGCGTCGACAGCACCATGGGCTTCACCGCCCTCGACGGCCTGCCCATGGGCACCCGCTCGGGGCAGATCGACCCCGGCGTGCTGCTCTACCTGATGCAAGAGAAGGGCATGGGCGCCAAGCAGATCGAGGAGTTGCTCTACAAGCGCTCGGGCCTGCTGGGTATCTCGGGCATCAGCAACGATATGCGCAACCTCGAGGCCAGCGATGACCCGCGGGCCGCCGAGGCGATCGACTACTTCGTCTTCAGGATCGTGCGCGAGGTCGGCGCCCTCGCCGCCTCGATGGGCGGCATCGACGGCCTGGTCTTCACCGCGGGCATCGGCGAGAACGCCAGGGGCGTCCGCGAACGCGTCTGCCGCGGCCTGGCCTGGCTCGGCCTCGAGCTGGACCCGACCGCCAACGAGCAGCACGGCCCGCGCATCAGCGCCCCAGGCAGTAAGGTCGCCGCCTACGTCATCCCGACCGACGAGGAGCGCATGATCGCGCTGCATACACTCGCCGCCCTCACATAACGCCGGCGCTGCGCCCGCTCACCCCGGCATGCTATACGCCTCGGCCCACAAGGCCTCGTAGCGCGCCGCCTCCTGCGCCCAGCGGTCGGCGCTCCAGCCGAGCTCGTCGCGGCAGATCGAGCCGACGGCGGGCAGGATGGCGGCGCCGCCCCCGGGCAGGAGCAGGCCGAGGCGCGTTCGCCTGAGCAGCAGGTCGTCGAGGTGGCGCACCCCCTCGGCCCGGGCGGCCCAGCGCAGCTCGGCCCAGAGGGTCGCCGTGCCGGCCACAGGCCCCAGCTCGCCCGGGCGAGCGGCGGCGACCAGGGCGCCCGCTTCGGCGCCGTAGCGCCCCAGCAGGCGGCGCTTCGCCAGGGCGTCCAGGCCCTCGGCGCCCACCACACCCCTGGGCGCGGCGTCGAGGGCGCGCGCCGGCGCTGCGGGGGCGGCCAGGGCAGGCAGCAGGCGACGCGCCGCGGCCATGGCCTCGAGGGCCAGCAGCCTATAGGTGGTGAGCTTGCCGCCCGTCACGGTGAGCAGCCCGTCCTCGGCCCGGACGATATGGTCGCGGGCCTCCTTCGAGGGGTCGGCCTGGCCGCTGCCGACCACCGGCCTGACCCCGGCCCATGTGGCGAGGACATCCTCGCGGGTCAGGCCCAGGCGCGGGAAGCGGCTCTGCACGGCGCCCAGCAGGTAGGTCGCCTCCTCGGGGCTGATGCGGGGCTCGATCGCGAGCTCGCCGCTGTGGTCGACGTCGGTGGTGCCCACGACGGTCACACCCTCCCACGGCAGCGCGAAGACGGGCCGGGCGTCCCCGGGGTGCGGGAAGCTGATCGCATGGCCGCCCACGGGCAGGCGGGCCGCCGGGAAGATCAGGTGGCTGCCGCGCAGGGGCCGCAGCACCGGCGCGCGCCCGAGCTGCCCACGCAGCCCATCGGCCCAGGCCCCCGTGGCGTTGATCACCAGGCCGGCCCGCACAGGGGCGAACCGCCCCGTCTCGTGGTCGCGCAGGAGCGCCCCGACGACCCGCTCGTCCTCGCGGATCAGCTCGCTCGCCTCGACATAGCTGAGGGCCGCGCCGCCGGCCGCCGCGGCCTCGCGCAGCAGGCGCAGCACCAGCCGGGCATCGTCGGTCTGGGCATCGCCGTAGCTCGCGCCGCCGAGCAGGCCGGCCCGCTCGAGGTGCGGGGCCAGCGCGCCGATCGCCGTGGCGTCACGGCTGCGATGGCGCCACTGGCCCGCCAGCATATCGTAGGCGGCCAGGGCGGCGCCGTAGAGCCTGGGGCTGGGACCCTCGCCCTTGTAGGCGGCCAGCACGAAGTCGAGGGGCGTCACCAGGCCGGGCGCCTCGCGCAGCAGGCGCTGGCGCTCGCGCACCGAGTCGCGCGTGACCCCGACTTGCAGGCTGGCCAGGTAGCGGAGGCCCCCATGGACCAGCTTCGAGGAGCGGCTCGAGGTGCCCCAGGCGAAGTCGCGCTGCTCGACCAGCAGGGCGCGCGCCCCCACGCGCACCGCCTCGCGCAGCAGGCCCGCCCCCGTGATGCCGCCCCCGACGATCAGCAGGTCCCACGGCTCGCCCAGGCGGCTCCACAACGCCTCGCGGTAGCGATCGTCCCAGCAAATCATAGGAGCTTCCCGGGGTTCATGATCCCGTCGGGATCGAGGCGAGCGAAGGCCCCGCGTAGGGCCGCGAGCCCGAGCTCGCCCTTCTCGGCGCCGAGGTAGGGCGCGTGGTCCACACCGACCCCGTGCTGGTGGCTGATCGTGCCGCCGTGGGCGACGATCGCCGCGCTCGCCGCGGCCTTGAGGGCGCGCCAGCGCTCGAGCAGCTCGTCCGGGTCGTCGCACAGCCGGAAAATGACCGTCGTATAAACGCTCGAGCCGCTCGGGTAGACGTGCGAGAGGTGGGTGAAGGCGTGGGCGCGCTCGCCCCAGGGCTCGAGGGCCCGGGCCAGGGCCAGGCCGATGCCATGAACCAGCGCGGGCACCTGCGCCCAGGTAGCGGCGGTCTCCATCGTATCGACGGCGTAGCCCTGCTCCCAGAGGGCATTGCGCAGGTAGGGGGTGCGGAAGCGCCCCTTTGTCCACTGCCGGCCCAGGGCGGGGCCAAGTGAAGTTCCGCCGTGCCGAGCGACGAGGGCGAGGGCGCCGCGCCGGGCGTAGTCGGCTGCGGCCGCCTCGCCGGCGAAGCCGAGCAGCAGCATGCACTTCTCGCGGGCCATGCCGCGCAGGGCCAGGTAGGCCTCGAGTGCGGCGATGGCGCGGGCGTGGCCGGCGACGGCGAGGTTGGTGGCGGTCTCGACGGGCGTGCTGAGGCGCAGCATGGCCAGGGGCAGGCCCGCCTGAGCCAGCGCGCGCGCTGCCTCGAGGGCGCGGCCCCAGTCGGGGAAGAAGACGGCCAGGGTCTCCTCTGTCTCGGGCAGAGGCGTGAGCCGCACAGTGGCCTCGGTGATCACGCCCAGGCGGCCCTCCGAGCCGAGGACGAGCTGCCGCAGATCAGGCCCCGCGGCCGAGGCGGGGAAGGGCGGCAGGGCGAGGCCCCCGGCGGGCGTCTCGATACGCCCGCCGGCGAAGAGTTGCTCGATGCGTCCGTAACGCAGCGATTGCTGGCCGCTTGAGCGGGCCGCGATCCAACCACCCAGGGTCGAATACTCGAAGGATTGGGGGTAATGGCCGAGGGTCAGGCCGTGGGGGCGCAGCTGAGCCTCGAGGCCGGGCCCCGCCACACCCGCCTCGAAGGTCGCGAGGCGACCGTCGGCATCGAGCCCGAGGAGGCGGCGCATACGGGCCATGCTCACCACCAGGGAGGGCGCGTCGGCAGACGGCGTGAGATGCCCGACGACGCTCGTGCCGCCGCCATAGGGGATCACCCGGGCGCCGCTGGCCGAGGCGTAGGCCAGCAGGGCGCGGACCTCGGCGGCGCTTCGCGGCATAGCCACGCCGGCGGGGAAGCTGTTGACGCGCCCGTAGCGCAGGTCGACCCAGTCGGGCAGGCTCTGGCCGCGGGCGTGGAGTGTGCGACTCAGGGCATCCGTCGCCACTAGCGGGTGGGTGGGCAACGGGGACGCAGGCGCCGCGGCGGCCACCTCGGCCAGGGTCGCATCGACCCGCGGGCGGCCGGGTCCCAGCGCCGCCGCGATGAAGCGAGCCGCCGTGTCGGGCACGTGGGCGTGGACCTCGGCATCGCCCCATCCATTCCAGCGTCGCATGTGGGCCCCTTCGTTCTGCTGGGATGCGCGGCGGGGCGCGAGGCAAGAGCTTCCCCACCTCGCGCGGAACGCGCAAGGAACGCGCCGCGTGATGAACCCTTGCCGAATATTGTACCAGGGCCGAGGACCGTCGCTGCGAGTCTCGCAATCCCGCGGCTCGGCGTGCGACGGCTACGTGGCGAGCTGCCCCTTGAGAAAGGCGATCACGCTCACCTCGTCGGGGGCCAGGCCGTCGCCCGGGTCATCGGGGGGCGGCGGGCCTAGCTGCTCACGGAGAGCGCCGCCGAGATGGGCCTGGATTACCGCTGGGTGGACATAGCACTTACGGCAGATTGTCGGCGTATTGCCGAGGCGCGTTGCCACCTCCTCGATCGCGCGGGCGAGCTGCTGCTTCGCCTCGCGCTCGGACTCGGCGGGGGGCGTTCCCCGCAGCAAGCTGGCCGCCCAGACCGTGCCGGCCCAGGTGCGAAAGTCTTTGGCGGTGAAGGGCTGCCCCGTCACCTCGCGCAGGTAAGCGTTCACATCGGCCGAGCCCAGGTCCTGTACCGCCCCATCCTCATCCAGATACTGGAAGAGCTGCTGCCCCGGCAAATCGCGGCAGCGCTGCACGATCCTGGCCAGGCGTCGGTCGCTGAGGCCGACCCGGTGCTTCACACCACTCTTGCCCTTGAAGGCGAAGCTGATCTGTCCGCCATCAACTTTGACGTGGCGATCGAGCATGGTCGTCAGGCCGAAAGACTTGTTCTCGCGGGCGTACTCCTCGTTGCCGACGCGGATGTGGGTGGTCTCGAGCAGGCGCACCACCGTGGCCAGAACCTTCTCGCGCGGCAGGCCGGGGCGGGCCATGTCGCGAGCGACTCGCTCGCGCAACGCCGGAAGAGACTCTGCGAAGGCCAGGGTGCGCTCATACTTCGACTCGTCGCGCACCTCGCGCCAGCGCGGGTGGTAGCGGTACTGCTTACGACCTTTTGCATCGCGCCCAGTGGCCTGCAGGTGTCCTTCGGGCCGCGTACAGATCCAGACATCGCGCCAGGCGGGTGGAATCCCGAGGCTCTTGATCCGCTGCAGCTCGTCCGCATCGGTCACGGGCCGACCATCAGGTGCGACATAGCGCACGCCCTCGCCGTCAGCCTCGCGCGTGATGCCGGGATCGCCGTCACGCACATAGAGCAGGCCCGCGGCGGCGGCGGCCTCGGGGGGCGAGACACAGTCGGCAAGCTCTTCGGTCAGCTCGGCCGCCTCACGCTCTGTTGCCGTCATGGTCATTCTCCCTCACACCAGTGCTGTGAGCTTGTTACGCATCCGTATGCCGCCCGCCGTATACTGTAGCTTGTAGTCGTGTGTCTGCGCTTTATCAAGGGCGCAAGGAGGGCCATCGACCCAAACTCAGCGCAACTCCCCAGCCATCACAGCCAGATCTCGTCGGTCCTTCATCGCACTCATTTTTCTCTCGACCACTAGATCCATCCAACCAACCCGCGGAGGCAGCGTGAGTACGCAAGCATCCCCTCATAAGCCCATCCTTCGAGGACGAGCGCGTCGTAGCGCCAGGCATGGTCAGTCGCTCGTAGAGTATGCGCTGACTCTTGTCATGATTTTTATGCTGGCCCAGGGTACGGGGCGCGCTGTCTACCAATCGGTTGTGACCGCGGCCACTACGCTGCGCAACAGCTTCAATATCACCGACGACCCGACCGCCACGGCAGGGCCGTCGCCGACCGTACGCCTCCCCCCGGCCCCACCCACGCTCACGGCACTCCCCCCCACGGCCGTCGTGACGGCGATGTGCGATGTGCCTGACTTGCTCAACTATCAGTACAATGCCGCCGTCGCCGAATGGCAGAACTATGGTTTCAGCGCCGGCACGCTGAGCAAGCCCGCCAATGCGTCGAGCACCTTCCCGATCGGCTCGCAGTCGCTGGTGGCAGGCAGCAGGGTCGTCTGCAGTGGGACAACCATGTCCGTCGGCCCCAAGCAGTGCGCCGTCCCCGATCTGCGCAATCAGGCCTTTGCCAGCGCCCGAGACGGGGCCTGGCTCACGGCCGGCTTCAGGCAAACCAACCTGCAGCGCCCCGCCGATAGCACCGAGAGCTTCAACATTGTTAGCCAGCAGTATGCCAGCGGCAGCGCGATCGACTGCGAGTCGACCATGCAGGTCGAGCCAGAGATGTGCACCGTACCCTATCTGGTCGGCAGGGTGTTTAACATCAACGGGACCGGCTCGGCCAACACCCTCTGGGACGACGATTTTCCCGCTGCCAACCTGACGCGGGCCGCCGGCATGCCCGATAGCTTCACCATCGCCACACAGAGCCTGTCGTCGGGCTCGGTCGTCTACTGCGAGGCGGCGATGGAGGTCAAGCCGAACACCTGTACCGTACCCAACCTGGTCGGCGCGCAATTCCTTGGTGCCCAGACCAGCTGGAGCAACAGCGGCTTCAGCAACGCCCTCCAGAAGGCGGCCAATACGCCGAGCGACTTCCCGATCAGCACCCAGAGCCTGCCCGCCGGGCAACAGGTGGCCTGCGGCGGAACTACCATGACCGTACAGCCCAACATGTGTACGGTACCGAACATGGTCGGCAAGCTCTATAGCGTGGCCGCAACCGAGTGGAAGCAGGCGCCGAATAACTTCACCAGTAACCTGCGCCAGCCCGCCACAGTCGCGGGCGACTTCACGATCACCGGGCAATTGACGGCCGCCGGCACGGTGCTCGCCTGCGCGAGCGAGGTGTTCGTGCAGCCGAATATGTGTACCGTGCCGGACATGATCAACAAGACGTTCTCGCAGGCCGGCACGGCCTGGGGGGCGTCGGGCGCCAAGTTTACCGGCTCGCTCCAGAACCCCTTCAATCTCTCGGGCAGCACCCAGATCAAGTCGCAGCAGTACAGCGCCGGCGAGAGTCGCCTCTGCACTGATACGATGTGGGTCAAACCGCAGGTCTGTACGGTGCCCAACCTGGCCGGCCAGATGTACGATAGCGTCAAGGACAATGGCGAGGCCTTCAAGAACGCCTGCGGCAGCTCGGCGACCCTGAACAACAGCTGGGGCGGCGGCAACCGCCGCATCGGCGCCACCAACCCGGTCGCGGGCAGCGAGATCGTCTACAACGGCTCGGCGACCGCCTCCGAGCAAATGTGTACGACGCCCAACCTGGCCGGTATGACCTTCACCAACGCCAGTACGAAGTGGACCCAGGACCAGTTCACGGTCGCGCTGACCCGCGGCACGGGCGCGCCCGGCTCGGGCGAGTTCACCGTATCGACCCAGAGCCTGGCCGCGGGCTCGTCCCAGCTCTGTTCGTCGATCATGAGCGTCGCGCCGACCTTGTGTAGCGTGCCGAACATGGTTGGCCAAACTGTGACCAACGCGAAGACGCTGTGGAGCAGCGCCGGCTTCACCCTGAGCAACCTGGGCCCGGGTAGCCTCAACTCGGCCCATAAGGTGACCGCCCAAACGCTGACCCAAGGACAGTCGCTTGCCTGTTCGTCGTCGGTCACCCTGACCGCCATCGACGGGACGCCGGTAGTTACGGTCAATGTGCCCAGTAACAACAGCTCGGCCTCGCGCGGCGGCAACGCACCAAGGGTCGAGGCGACAGCCTACGATCCCGAGGTCGCCAGCGGCGCACGGGGCATCAGCAAGGTGGTCTTTACCTTCAAGAGCCCGAGCGGCACGACCTACACCACCACGGTCAACGCGGGCAGCAGCACGAAGTACTGCGCCTTCGGCGGCACCTCGACCTGCAGCCGTGGCTTCAACCCGACCTGGAACACCAGCCTGGCGACCGGAGCCTGGGAGATCACTGCCACGGCCTATCCCGTGGACACCACCAAGGGAACGGTCACCTCTACGGTGATCCGCTTCACGGTCAACAACTAGCCTGGGCCACAGGCAGATCCCAAGACACGGGGCGGCGAGGTGCTCTCGCCGCCCCTTCACTATGCCCTTAGCCTCCAACACTGCGCTCGACCTCGGCGGGCCCGAGCTCGGCCAGCAACTCGCCGAAGAGCTCGACCGCGTTGCGCTGGCGCTCGGTCACCGTGGTGGGCAGGCCCAGGTGGTAGGTGCCCGTGGGCAGGAGGCCGCAGCCGCCGTAGCGGCTGATCAGTAGGAACTGCACGACCACCTCCTCGCCAGCGTGGGCCGCGGGCAGACGAGGCCACCACGCGAAGCCGCCGACGCTCAGCAGCTTCTGGCGGTCGAAGAGCAGATTGGCGCCGCCCACCCAGGCGACCTTGTAGCGCAGCGGTGCGCCGTCACGCACCAGGCGCCGCTCGAGGTGCAGGGGCGTGGCGGCATTATTGACTTTATGGCGCAGCCAGGGCAGATTGCCCGGCACGAAGGGCTCGGGACTTATCGGGCCCTCCCAGAGCTCGAGCTGCTCCTGCTCGTGCGGCCGCTCGTCGTCCAGGTAGTCGAGGCTGACGGCGGGGCAGCCGACGAAGCCGCAGCCCTCCTGCTGGATGACCCGCACCATGCGCTCGAGGACCCGCGGCTCGAGGATCACATCGTCGTCGATGAAATGGGCGTAGGTGGCCGCACTCTGGCTCAGCAGAAAGTGGCGCTGCTCGGCCAGTCCGCGCCGCGGCAGGTGCCGGTGGAGGCTGACCCTATGGCCGTGCCACTCGAGGGCCTTGACGAGGGTGCGGATCTCGACGCTCTGCAAAGGGTCACGGCCATGGCTCTGGTCGGAGATCACCACGTCGAAGTCGGTGAAGGTCTGGCCGAGGAGGCCGGCGAGCACGATCGCCAGGCCGGTCGGGCGGTCGCAGGTGGGGATAAGCACGTCAACCAGAGCCATGGAACCCCCTTTGTTTTGAGCAGGATGAACCCGGGCCCCGCCCGGCGCCGCAAGGGATCAAGCAATGGGCGTGCCATCGGCACAGATGCTGCTAGACAACCTGCGAAGGGAAGCTTAAACGATACGGAGGAGAGCATGAAGCATACTGTGAACGGGCTACGCGTCGCGGCCCTGGCCGCCGACGGCTTCGAGCAGATCGAGCTGACCGGGCCCCTGAAGGCCCTCACGAAGGCCGGGGCTGTGGTCGAAGTGATTTCGCTGCGCAAGGGCCGCATCCAGGGAATGAACCTGCTCGTGCCCGGCCGCAAGGTGAAGGTGGACCGGCTGTTGAAGGACGCGGACCCCGCGCTCTACGACGCGCTGCTGCTGCCGGGCGGGCATATCAACCCCGACTTCCTGCGCCAGAGCGACGAGGCCCAGCAGTTTGTGCTGGCCTTCGACCAGGCCGAGAAGCCGATCGCCGTGATCTGCCACGGCCCCTGGGTCCTGATCTCGGCGGGGCTGGTGCGCGGGCGGCGGCTGACCTCGTGGCCCGGCATCAAGGATGACGTCATGAACGCCGGGGGGATCTGGGAGGACGCGGCCGTGGTGCGCGACAGCAACTGGGTCTCGAGCCGCGGGCCCCAGGACCTGCCCGCCTTCGAGAAGGCCATGCTCGAGCTGTTCGCCTCGCGGACGCCCCTGCGGCCCCACACGCTGGAGGAGCGGCGCAGAGGCGGCGGGGCGAAGTGGCTGCTGGGCGGCCTACTCGCCGCGGGGGCCGGCTACGCCTACACTCGCTTGAGCGGAGCCCAGGGCGAGCAGGCGACGCAGATCGACACCCAGGTCCGGCCGGTCGACCGGCCGCTGTAGGACCTCGCCGGGACGCAAAAAAAGACCCCCTCGCCCAGACGGGCGAGGGGGTCTGCCGTGGCGAGCGGGCCTAGCCCCAGGCGGCGCCGTAGAGCTCGTCGACCTTGGCCCAGTTGACCACGTTCCACCAGGCGTCGACATAGCCGGCGCGCTTGAACTGGTACTTGAGGTAGTAGGCGTGCTCCCAGACGTCGAGGCCGAGGATGGCGCGCTTGCCCTCCATCAGGGGGCAATCCTGATTGGGCGTGCTGGTGATTGCGACGCTGCCGTCGGGGCTGGCGACGAGCCAGGCCCAGCCCGAGCCAAAGCGGCCGAGGGCGGCGGCCTTGAACTTCTCTTTGAACTCGGCGAAGCTGCCGAAGGCCTTGGTGATCGCCTCGGCCACAGGGCCTGTGGGCTCGCCGCCGGCGTTGGGGGCCATCAGCTCCCAGAAGAGGCTGTGGTTCCAGTGGCCGCCGCCGTTGTTGCGCACAACGGTGCGGATGGCCTCGGGGAGGGCGTCAAGGTTGCTGATCAGCTCCTCGAGGGACTTGGCCTGAAGGTCGGGGTAGTTGGCCAGGGCGTTGTTCAGATTCGTGACGTAGGTATTGTGGTGGTTGTCGTGATGAAAGTGCATCGTCGCCTCATCGACATGAGGCTCGAGGGCGGTGTAGTCGTACGGCAGGGGCGGCAGCTCGAAGGCCATGGGTAGATCCTCCAGTAGTCACACGGAGACACAGGGCGACGTCAACTTGATGGGACGGAGCGCCAGGCTTCAGGCGGGGAGTCGATAGCGGCAGCAGTGAGCGCCCTGGGCGATGGTGCTCTCCTGGATGACCGGCACGCCCAGCAGATCCTGGTAGAGCCGAAGCTCTTGGGCGCAGAGCTGGGGGTGCTGGCGGGCCACACAGTCGACCGGGCAGTTGAACTCGGTGAGCACGTACGAGCCGTCGGGCTCTTGCTCCCACTCGCACATGTAGCCCTGGTCGAGCAAGAGGGCGGCCAGGGTTGAGACCTGCTCGCCACGGCTCTTGCCGGCGAGGTGGGGGCCAAACTCGCGCAGCAGCTCGTCGCGGCGTCGGACGAGGATCTGGTCTACGGCAGACTCGCCGCCAAGCTCGTTGATGTATGCGAGCATCTCGAGGGCCAGGCGATCGTAGCCTTTGGGGAAGTGATCCTCGGCCTCGGTGGTGAGCACATACAGGTGCGAAGGGCGGCCGACGCTCCGGCGCAGGCCTGCGACGCGCACGAGGCCGTCGCGCTCGAGGAGGGCGAGGTGCTGGCGCACGCCGACGGCGCCTACGCGCAGGCGCTCGCTCAGCTCCAGGGCTGTCATCTCGCCGTTACGGCGGAGAAGCTGGAGGATGCTCTGGCGAGTGGAGCCCTGCTCTTTGCGCTCGGCGGTCATCCGAAGTTTTATCAGTCGTTTCTGTTGAAACCCTCTTTCGAGTATAGCACCAGCAATTTTGCACTGTCAAGGCAAGATCGCCCGCATCTTGGCCCGCCCGGGCATCTTGGGGATTTTGTATAATGTTACGCGGGCATAGCCCACATACGACGACTCTATCGGGGTTGCACCCCAGATCATAGGATACGCGTGGAGATCGAACATCCCTCCGGGCCCGGCGCGAGCGGCGGCCTGAAACGTGTGGCGGCCGTCTGGGCGCCATGGCTGCTCCTGGCCTGCATCGTGCTTCTCGGGGCCTATTTTCGAACCCTGAGCCTGAGCGATTGGGACTCCGGCACCGGCCAGCACCCCGACGAGCGCTTCTTCTCGGACGTCGCCTCGACGATGCGCCTGCCGGCAGGGCCTGGCGAGCTGTACGACTCGGCCCGCTCGCCGATGAACCCGCGCAACTATGACCGCTTCCCGCTCTATGTCTACGGCCCCTTCCCCCAGCTGATCACGCGGGCCGTCGCCGTCGCCCTGACCCCCAGCGAGGCCATGCCCACAGAGGTGCGGAGTCTCAACGGCCCGCCACGCAGCGGCCTCGACCCGACGCGCCCGAACGATCTGCGCACCGACTACGGCGACCTCGTGCCGAACCCCGAGCGCAGCTTCCCGAAGCTGACGCCTCTGCAGTGGATTTTCAACCCCGACGGCATCAACATGACCACCTACGGCGAGATCCAGAAGGTGGGGCGCGGCCTAGCCGTGCTCTTCGACCTGGGCTCGATCGTGCTGGTCTCTCTGATCGGGGGCCGCCTCTTCGGCCGGCGCGTCGGCCTGGTCGCGGCCATGCTGGCAGCCCTGGCCGTGATGCACATCCAGCAGTCGCACTTCTTCGTCGACCCGATCTTCTCGACCTTCTTCTGCCTGCTGAGCCTCTACTGGGCCGTGCGCGTCGCCCAGGGCGGCGGCTGGCTCGCCTACAGCCTGCTCGGCCTGAGCATCGGCGCGGCCATGGCCAACCGCATCACCCTGGCCACCCTGGGCGGCGTCGCGATCGTGGCCGCCGTGGTCGCGGCCGCCCGCGCGCTGCGGGCCGCCGCAAGCGCCGAGCCGGCCGCTGCGCCCGAGGAAGCGGGCCGCTACTACCCCGACCAGCCCTCGCGCGGCCGCTGGCAGCCGACCAGCCGGGCCCGCGCGGCCTCAGTGGTGGACCACTTTTTTCTGCGCGAGCTGCCGCTGCTGGTGCTGGCCGGGGCCCTGACCCTGCTGAGCTTCCGCACCCTCGCCCCCGACTCGTTCATCGGCTCGCGCGCCGACTCGCCCGTGGTGAGCGAGACGCTCGGCTTCTTGCAGGGCGCCGGCTTCCTCGACGTACGCCCCGAGCCGCGCTTCCTGGCCAACCTGGGGGCCGTGCAAGGCCTGGTGAGCGGCGAACTCGACTTCCCACCCTCGCAACAGTGGGTCTGGCGCCCGGCCTACATCTTCCCCTGGGTGAACATGGTGCGCTGGGGCATGGGGCCGGCCCTGGGCCTGGCCGCCTGGGCCGGGCTCGCGGCCTTCGCCCTGGCGGGCCTCAGGCGCCTACTCTGGCCGCGCCCCGACGCGCCGCCCCTGAGCCCGGCCTGGGTGCTGTTCGCCTGGGTGGCCTTCTACTTCGCCTGGCAGGGCAACCAGTTCGCGATCACGCTGCGCTACCTGCTGCCGATCTACGGCGGCCTGATCATCTTCGGGGCCTGGGGGCTGGTCCGGCTGTGGGAGCGACGGCGGGCGCCCGGGGCCTGGCCGCGCCTCCGCCGGCTCGCCGGCCTGGCCCTGCCCCTCGTCCTGATCGCCACCCTCGGCTGGGCCTACGCCTTCTCGCGCATCTACACGCTGCCCCACTCGCGGGTCATGGCCGCCCAGTGGCTGGCCGACCACGGCCGGCCCGGCTCGTATGTGATCTCGGAGATCTGGGACGACGCGCTGCCGCTGCAGGTGACCAGCGCGTCCTGGGACTCGACCTTCCGCGGGATCGGCTCGGCGCCCTACGCCGAGGACGAACCGCGTAAATACGTGGGGGCGCTGGGCGCCGACGGCAACGTCGAAGAGGGGCTGCTCGACCAGCTCGACCGGGCCGACTATATCACGCTGACCAGCAACCGGGTCTACGACAGCACCTCGCGCCTGCGCATGCGCTACCCGGCCCTGATGCGTTACTACCACCACCTCTTCAGCGGCGAACTGGGCTTCAAGCTGGCCGCCGAGGTGACCTCGTACCCGAGCATCCTGGGCATCGAGATCCCCGACCAGTCCGCCGAAGAGGCCTTCCACGTCTACGATCACCCGCGGGTGCTGATCTTCGAGAAGACCGCGGCCTACTCGCGCGAGCGAGCCGAGGCCCTGATCACCGACGATACGCTCTGGGGCGAGGTCTATAAGTCGCCCGTGCGCATCGCCGACCGCAACCCGACGGCCTTGCGCCTGACCGACAGCCAGTGGCCGCTCTACAGCGCCGCCGGCACCTGGGCGAGCATGTTCAACCGGGCGAGTTGGGTCAACCTCGCCGCGCCGGTGGTCTGGCTGGCCGTGCTGCAGCTACTGGGCCTGGCGACCTTCGCCCTGCTCTACAGGCTGCTGCCCTGGCTGCCCGACCGCGGCTACAGCCTGAGCAAGATCCTCGGGCTGTTGGGCGTGGCCTACGGGGCCTGGCTGGCGGGCAGCCTCGGGACGAACGTGGGCGTGCCCGGGCAGGGCAACCTCGGCGCGATCGGGTGGGGGCCCTTCCCGCTGGCCTTCACGCCGGCGACTGTGTGGCTCTGCGCCGCGCCGCTGCTGGCCGTGGGCGCCGCGGCCGCCTGGCTGAATCGGGCCGAGCTGCGCGCGTTCGGGCGCGAGCGACGGGGCGCGCTGCTGGGCGCCGAAGCGGTGTTCCTGGGTTTCCTGCTGATCGGCCTGCTGCTGCGCTGGCTGAACCCCGACCTGTGGCACCCGGCCCGCGGCGGCGAAAAGCCCATGGAGCTGGCTTTCCTCAACGCGGTGCTGCGCAGCGCGGCCTTCCCGCCCTACGACCCCTGGCACGCGGGCGGCTACATCAACTACTACTACTTCGGCTTCGTCCTGGTCGGTGCCCTGACCCACCTGACGACGATTGTGCCGAGCATCGCCTACAACCTGGCGGTGGCCACCCTCTTCGGGCTCACCGCCCTGGGGGCCTGGGGTGTCGTCTACAACCTGATGGCGGCGCGCAGGGACGGGGACGCAGCGCCCCGCGAGCGTCGCGCCCTGGTCGCGGCGGGCCTGGCGCCGGCGCTGCTGCTGCTGGCGGGCAACCTGGCCCAGGCCTTCTGGTTCCTCAGCGGCTACGCCTGGGAGCAGTGGGCGCAGGGGCGCGGCGAGTGGGCCTACTGGGACGCGACGCGGATCGTGGCCGGCACGGTCAACGAGTTCCCCTTCTTCACTTTCCTCTTCGGCGACCTGCACGCCCATATGATCGTCATGCCCCTGAGCCTGGCCCTGCTGGGGCTGGCCTTCGCTTTCGCCCGCTGGCTGCTGGGCGGCGGCTGGCGCGCGGGCGCGTCGCTCGGCGAGCGCTTCGTACGGCCCGCGGTCTGCCTCCTGCTGATGGGGCTGCTGGCGGGCGCGATCCGGGCGACCAACACCTGGGACTACCCGACCTTCGTGGGCCTGGCGGCCCTGACCATGGCGGGGGCCGGGTGGCGGGCGGGGCGCGGCGGGCTGCGCTGGCCCTGGCGGCTGGCCCTGGTGGCCGGGCCGCCCCTGCTGATGCTGGCCCTGGGGAACCTGCTCTTCGCGCCCTTCACCGCGAACTTCGCCACCGAGTCGTCGGGGGTCGAGCTGTGGATCGAGGGCCTGGCCCCGACCCTGGGGGCGAAGCTGCTGTTGGCCCAGCGCACAAGTATGTGGGAGCTGACCCAGCTCTATGGCCACTGGCTGCTGATCGCCGCCACGCTCGGCCTGCTGCTGGTGCGGCGCCTGGTCGGGCCCAGCGTGGCCATCGCGGCGGCCGGGGCCTTCGGCCTGGTCTACCTGGCGGGCGTGGCCCTGGGCTGGCCGGCGATCGTGCTGCTGCTGCCGAGCCTGGCGGGCGCGGCCTGGCTCGTCTGGCGCATGCGACGGGCGCCCCTGGCGGCGTTGTTGCCGGGGCTCTGGCTGGCGGCGGCCCTGGGCCTGACGGCCATGGTCGAGCTGGTGGCGGTCAAGGGCGACATCGGGCGCATGAACACGGTCTTCAAGTTCGGGCTGCACGCCTGGACCCTCTTCGCCCTGGGCTTGGCGGCCCTGCTGCCGGGGCTGTGGTCGCTCACAGGGCGCGCGCGCTACCTGGTGCGGGGCGGGCTGGCCCTGCTGGCGGCGGCGGCCCTGGTCTACCCGCTGACGGCGACCCCGGCCCGGGCGGGCGACCGCTGGGTCGCCAGCGCGCCGCGCGGGCTCGACGGGGCGGCCTACATGAGCGCGGTGAGCGCCGCGGCCCAGGGCCAGCCCTTCTCGCTCGACGAGGACGCGGCGGCGATCGACTGGCTGCAGCGCGAAGTGAGCGGCACGCCGGTGATCCTCGAAGCCCACCTACCCTCGTACCAGTGGGCGGGGCGCGTGGCGACCAACACGGGGCTGCCGACGCTACTCGGCTGGGAGTGGCACCAGATCCAGCAGCGCAACGTCGTGGGCGCGGGGCCGACGATCGCCAATCGCCAGCAGAGCATCGCCACGATCTACAATACGCCCGACGCGGGCACGGCCCGCGAGCTGCTGCGCCAGTACGGCGTGGCGTATGTCTACGTGGGCGGCGTCGAGCGCAGCACCTACGACCCGCTGGGTATCGCAAAGTTCGAGGCCATGGCGGGCGAGGGGACGCTCGAGCGGGTCTTCCAGCAGGGTCAGACGGCGATCTACCGGGTGATCGAACCAGACACGCCGCGCATGCTGACGAGCGACCTGCCCGTGGTCGCGCCCGAGCTCGACACGCCGCCGCCGCTGATGCTCGACCGGCCGGTGAACGAGCTGCCGGCTGTGGACGAGTACGCCTGGAACAGCCTGATCCGCGATAGCTCGTTGCTCTCGACGCTGTTCTGGCTGGCCTTCTTCTACGCAATGAGTCTGCTGGGGCTGCCCGCAGCCTACGCCGTGTTCGGCGGGTGGCGCGATGGCGGGGCCGTCTGGGCGAGGCTGATCGGGCTGTTGCTGCTGGGCTACGCCGTGTGGCTGCCGACGAGCCTGGGGCTCTGGCGCTACGACGGCTGGGGCCTGCTGGGCGGGCTGCTCATCGTGATGGCGATCAACGCCGGGATCCTGTGGCGGCTGGGGCGCCGGGCGGCCGAGCAGGAGCCTGGGAGCACCGCGCAGGGACCGACGAGCGACGCCGAGGAGCAGACGCTCGCCGAGGGTGCTCGCGACGAGCGGGCAGCGCAACCGATCATGGCGGGCCTGATGGCCCTGGCCGACGGCCTGCGCGCCAAGGGGCGGAGCGTGCTCTGGGGCGAGGCGGTGTTCCTGGCGGGGTTTGCGGCCCTGGCCCTGGTGCGGGCGCTCAACCCCGACCTGTGGCACCCCGTCTGGGGCGGCGAGAAGCCGATGGAGTTCGGCTTCCTCAACGCCATCCTGCGCAGCCCGGTGATGCCGCCCTACGACCCCTTCTTCAGCGGCGGCTACATCAACTACTACTACTATGGCCTGTACCTGATGTCGCTGCCGATCAAGGCTACGGGCATCGCGCCGGCGGTGGGCTTCAACCTGGCGGTGGCGACGGCCTTCGGCCTGACCCTGGCGGGGGCCTTCGCCCTGGTGCGGCAGATGACCGGGCGAGGGCGCTACGGGCTGCTGGCCGCGGGGCTGGTCGGGCTGGCGGGCAACCTGACGGCCTTCTTCGCGGCGGGCTCGTCGCGGGGCTTCGGCGCGGTGGCGACGGCCCTGGGCGACGGCGGGCTGCAAGGCCTCGGCGAGCGCCTGGGCGACTGGTACATCGGGCCGAGCCGGGTCATCCCGAACACGATCAACGAGTTCCCGGCCTTCACCTTCCTCTTCGCCGACCTGCACCCCCACATGATCGCCCTGCCGATCACCATCCTGGTGGCGGCGCTCTGCTACAGCCTGGTGGCGCGGGCGGCGCGGCCCCTACGGCGCGCCGCGCCCCTGCTGCTGGCCCTGTCGCTGGGCACACTGGCTGTGACCAACTCGTGGGACTTCCCGACCTACGGGCTGCTGATGGGCCTGACCATGCTGGGCGCGGCCTGGCGCAGGCCTCGCGGCGCGGCAAAGGGCTTTGCGAGCATCCCGTGGGGCGGGCTGACGCAGGCCGCCCTGCTGGCGCTGGGCATAGGGCTGGGCGGGCTGGCCCTCTTTGCGCCCTTCTTCGACCGCTACTGGGCGCCGGTCGGCGGCATCGGCAGGGTCGAGTGGGCCGACGGCACCCTACTGCGGGACTACCTGCTGATCTACGGGGTGTTCGCGGCGGTGCTGCTGCCGGCGCTCGGCGGGGCCATCTGGCGCGCGAGCAGGCGCAAGGGCGCCACAAGTGGGCGGCCGGCCGCCGCCTTGGGGATCAGGAGCGCGCCGCTGGCGGGGCCGAACCTGTGGCTGGCCCTGGCGGCCGTAGGCGCCCTTGGCGTGGCCGCCCTCGCCCCGGCCCTCGGGCTGCGCCTGGTGCTGGCCGCGCTGCTGATCGCGGGGCTGGCCCTGTTGCCGCGCCGCGCCCTGGGCGCGCCGATCTGGTTCGCCTTACTCATGGCCTGGGTCGGCTGGGCGGTCTCGCTCGGCATCGAGCTGATCTACATCAAGGATCACCTGGCCGGCGGCGACTGGTACCGCATGAACACCGTCTTCAAGTTCGGGCTGCAGGTCTGGGTGCTGCTGGCCCTGGCTGCGGCGGCCAGCCTGCCGACCCTGCTGCGCGGCCTGCACCGCCTGGGGGGCGCCCGGGCCCAGTGGGCGGGCCTGGCGGCCATGGCCCTGCCGGCGATCCTGGCGGCGCTCTACCTGCTGGCGGCGGTGCCTTCGCGGATCAGCAACCGCTTCCCCGTGAACACCGGTCCGACCCTCGACGGCCTGGCCTTCATGGAGCAGACCGAATTTGCGTATGACTGCGCGGCCTTCGGCGGGTGCGAGCCGGGCATGGGCACGGTGATGATCGACCTGCGGGGCGATGCCGCCGCGATCAAGTGGCTCAACGACACGATCAAGGGCACGCCCGTGGTCGTGCAGTCGAACCTGTTCTTCTACAGGGGCTACGGCATCCGCATCGCCGCCAACACGGGCCTGCCGACCGTGGTCAGCGCCCTACACGTCAACGAGCAGCGGGCCGCCGACGCAGCCGCGCGGCGCGACGCCGATGTGGACGCGTTCTACCGCAGCGCTGATATCGAGACCGCCCTGCGCTTCCTGGCCCGCTACGGGGTCGACTATGTCTATGTGGGCGGGGTCGAGCGAGCGGTCTACCCGGCGGCGGGGCTGGCGAAGTTCGAGCAGATGCGCGGCACCTACCTGCAGCCGGTCTTCGAGGCCCCGGGCGCCCAGATCTACGCCGTGACGGGCGTGCCGGCCGACTATGCCCGCCCTGACCCCTTCGACTTCGCGGCGGCCGAGCAGCAGCAGCCCAGACCGCTGCCCTTGGGCGAGCCGCCGGCCGGCCTCAGCGAGTTCGAGGAGGCCAACAGGGCCAACCCGACCGACGGCCCCACGGCCTTCGGCTTGGCCGAGCGCTACCGCGCGCAAGGGCGTCTGGCCGAGGCGGCGGCGGTGCTCGAGCCGGCGGCGCGGGCCAACCCGCGCGACATCGGCGTGCTGCACCTGTGGGGCGATATTCTGGCCGAGGCGGGCCGCTATGACGAGGCCGAGGAGGCCTTTATGCTCGCGGCCCAGGCCGAGCCCTCGGCGGCCAACTGGAACAAACTGGGCGCCGGCCTGATCGACTGGGGCCAGCTGGACAAGGCCGAGATCGCCCTCAGCCAGGCCATCGCCGCCGACTCGCGGGCGCCCGACCCCTACTACCAGCTCGGGCGGCTCTTCGCCCGCACCGGCGACGCCGCGCGGGCCACGGCCGCCCTCGAGAGCTACCTCCAGCTTGCGCCCGCCGGCCCCTGGGCCGGCGATGCGCGCAAACTGCTCATAGAATTAGGGCCATAATGTCCATGGCACTCGACATCCTCAAGTGGTGGCTCGCCGCCCAGCTGCTGGGCCTGGCCGGCCTGCCCCTGGCGGCGTTGCTGCTGCGCGCCCTGCCCGACCGAGGCTACGCCTACGCGAAGACCCTGGGGCTGCTGCTGACCGGCTACCTGGCCTGGCTGCTGGCCATGTTCGGGCTGGCGCCCTTCGGCGCGCCGTCGCTGCTCGCCTCGGCCCTGGCCGTGGCGGGGCTGGGCCTCTGGGCTCAGGGCGGGCTGACGGGCCCGGGGGGGCTGCGGCAGGCCATGGCCCGCGGACGCGCCTTCGCCGCGGCCCGCCGGCCGAGCATCCTCGCCTCAGAGGGCCTGTTCCTCGCGGCCATGCTGGCGGTGGTGTGGATGCGGGCCCACGACCCGACGCCCTGGGGCACCGAGCGCCCGATGGACTTCGCCTTCTTCAACGCCATCCAGCGCTCGGGGGTCTTTCCGCCCAACGACCCCTGGCTGGCCGGCTTCAGCGTCAACTACTACTACTTCGGCTACCTGCTGATGGCCGCCGTGGCCCAGCTGACCGGCCTGGCCCCCGCCGTCGCCTACAACCTCTCGCTGGCCCTGATCTTCGCCCTGACCGCCCAGGGCATCGCCGGGACGATCGCCAATCTGATGAGTATGGCCGCCGACGGGCGGGCGGGGCGGGCGGCCTACGTGCTCTTCCCCTTGCTGGGGGTGATCTTCGTGCTGGTGGCCGGCAACCAGTCGGGGGCCCTGCAGGTCGCCCTGGGCGACGAGCGGGTCGTGGCCCTCGACGGACGTCAGCTGCTCGCGGCGGCGGGCCAGGCGGCGGGCGGCGCCGAGACGATCAGCCTGCCCTACCCGGCCGTGGCCCAGGACTTCGGCGAGTTCGACGGCTGGCAGCGGCAGGACAAGGCCGCCGCCTTCAACTGGTGGTGGCCATCGCGCTCGCTGTGGGACGAGTACGCCGGGGACGCGAGCCAGCGGCGCTACAATATCACCGAGTTCCCCCTGTTCAGCTTCAGGCTCGGCGACATGCACCCGCATGTGATGGCCCTGCCCTTCGGCCTCCTGGCCGCGGCGGCGGCCCTGGCGGCCCTGGCGCGCCGCGAGCCGGCGGGGCAGGGGCGGCAAGGGATAGCCGAGCTGATCCTGGCGGGGCTGGTGATCGGCAGCCTGTACACGATCAACAGCTGGGACCTGCCGACTTACCTGCTGCTCTACGGCGCAGCCCTGAGCGTGGCAACCCTGCGGGAAGGCCAGGCTCGGCCGTGGCTGACGGTGGGCCGGGCGCTGCTGGTGGTGGTCGCGGCGGCCTACCTGCTCTTTCTGCCCTTCCACCTGACCTTCCGCTCGCTGGTGGGCGGGGCCGCGCCGCTGATCGACCTGCCGATCATCGGACGGCTCACGAGCATCATCGCCCCCTATCTCGACGGGCGCAGCGAGCTCCACGCCTTCTTGATCATCTTCGGGCTCTTCTTCGTGCCGATCCTGGCCTTTGTGTATCTGGCGGGCCAGGGGCCGGCGCCTGAGCCAGACCCGACGGCGGGGAGCGTGGCGCGGCCGCGCTCGTCTGAGCCTGGTCTCGCGTCGTCGTTCACCGGCCTGGTCTGGCTGCCCCCGCTGCTGCTGCTGGTGGGCCTGTTTGCGGGCTTCCCGCTGCTGATGCTGGTGGGGGTGGGGCTGCTGGCGCTCGAGCGGGCGCTGCGGCTCGCCCACAGGCCGGGCGAGTGCTTCGCGCTGCTGGTCGTGGCCCTCGGCTGCGCCATCCTGTTCGGCACCGAGCTGATCTTCATCAGGGACGTGTTCAGCAATCGCATGAACACGATCTTCAAGTTCTACTACCAGGTCTGGCTCCTGTGGGGCACGCTCGCACCCTTCGCCCTCTGGTGGTGCCTGCGCTACGCGGCCGGGCGGCTGCGGCCGGTGGCCTGGGGCGCGGCGGGGGTGAGCGCGGCCCTGCTCGCGGGCGCCCTGGTCTACCCCTGGCTGGCCCTGGGCGAGCTGGGGCGCGGCGAGGCGGTCGGGCTCGACGGGCGCACCCCGCGCGAGCTGACGGCGGCCGGCGAGGCCTCGATCCAGTGGCTGCGCGAGCGGGCCACCCCCGGCAGCGTGGTGCTCGAGGCCGTGGCCGTGCTGAACGCGGCCGACGTGGCGAGCCAGGGCGTCGCGCCACAGTGCGGCGGGAGCTATAACGGCGAGGGCTTCGCCGGGGTCGCGGCGGCCACAGGGCTGCCCACGGTGCTGGGCTGGAAGGGCCACCAGGAGCAGTGGCGCGGCGGCGACCCGACGGCCCGCGCCGAGCTGGCGCCGCGCTGCGCCGACGTCGACGCGATCTTCCGCGGGGCCGACGCGGGCCAGGCCCGCGAGCTGCTGAACAAGTACGGCGTAGACTATGTCTATGTGGGCGGGCTCGAGCGCAACCTCTACGGGCCCGAGGCCCTGGCCAAGTTCGGCGCCCTGGGCGATCCGGTCTTCGAGCAGGATGAGGTGACAATATTTAAATTGCACTAGAGAATCTTCTCACTGGGTTTGGCGGGGGCGCCATGCTATAATCTCGCCGAAGGCGGAGACAACGGGGTCGACGCCGCGCAACAAAGGAGTAGCGCGATGATTACGAAACGCCCCGGGCCCAACGGCAAAGTTCGCGTCACATTCGCCATGCCCGCAGCCGTCTGGGCCGATACGATCTATGTGGTGGGCGACTTCAACGACTGGGACGAGCGGGCCACGCCCCTGCGGCAGACCGAGCGCGGCTGGATGGCGACCCTCGAGCTCGAGCCCGGCAAGGCCTATCAGTACCGCTATCTCTTCGACGGGAGCGAGTGGCACAACGACTGGCAGGCCGACCGCTACGAGCCGAACGCCTACGGCGGCGACAACTCGGTGGTGCTCACCCCCGACTTTGGCGGCACGGATCATCAGGCCGAGCGGGTGCTAAGCTTCAGCGCGCCACGGCTGCGCCTGGTGCCGACCGGGTAGCGTCGGCGGCCCCCCAATTTTGGTGTAGCATGTGAGGGCGCAGCGTCGGCTGCGCCCTTCGTGTAACCAGGGGGATCCGATGTCTGCCCACAGTGTGCCGGTGCTCGACTTCGGCTCGCAGACCGCCCAGCTGATCGTGCGCCGCCTGCGCGAGCTAGGGGTCTACAGCGAGCTGCTGCCCCACGACGCGCCCGAGGCGCAGGTGCGGGCCCTCAACCCGGTCGGCGTGATCCTCTCGGGCGGCCCCGCCAGCGTCTACGAAGAGGGGGCGCCCCAGATGCCGGCGTGGCTGCCGAACGCGGGGCTGCCCACCCTGGGGATCTGCTACGGCATGCAGCTGATGAGCTACGCGCTTGGCGGAGAAGTGCTGCGCCCCGACAGCCGCGAGTACGGCCCGGCCGAGATAACCCTGCGCGGCGGCGAAGCGAACGGCCAGAGCGAGGCCCACCCGCTCTTCGCCGAGACACCCGCGAGCCAGCCGGTCTGGATGAGCCATGGCGACCGCATCGAGGCCATGCCGCCGGGCTTCACCTCGCTGGCGGCCAACCCCGCCACGCCCTTCGCGGCCATGGGCGACGACGCGCGGCGCTGGTACGGGGTGCAGTTCCACCCCGAGGTGGCCCACACGACCTACGGGCGGGCCATCCTGGGCAACTTCCTCTTCAAGATCTGCGGCGCGGCGGCCGAGTGGCGGCCCGCCGAGTTCGTGGCCGAGGCCGTCGAGCGGGTGCGCGAGCGGGTCGGGACCGAGGGGCGCGTGATCTGCGCCCTCTCGGGCGGGGTCGACTCGGCCGTTGCCGCCCTGATCATCCACAAGGCGATCGGCGAGCGCCTGAGCTGTGTCTTCGTCGACAACGGCCTGCTGCGGCTGGGCGAGGCCGAGCAGGTGGTCGCCACCTTCCGCGAGCACTTCCAGGTGCCCCTGGTGGCCGTCGACGCGCGCGAAGAGTTTCTCGCCGCCCTGGAGGGCGTGGCCGACCCCGAGCGCAAGCGCAAGATCATCGGCGAGAAGTTCATCCGCATCTTCGAGCGCGAGGCCCGCGGTCTGGGCGATGCGAAGTTCCTTGCCCAGGGCACGCTCTACCCCGACGTGATCGAGTCGAGCGCGCCGGATCGCAAGAAGGGCGTGACGATCAAGACCCACCATAATGTGGGCGGGCTGCCGGCCGACATGCAGATGGAGCTGGTCGAGCCGCTGCGCTACATGTTCAAGGACGAAGTGCGGGCCGCCGGCCTCGAGCTTGGGCTGCCCGAGGACTGGGTCTGGCGCCATCCCTTCCCCGGCCCGGGGCTGGCCGTACGCCTGATCGGCCCGGTCAGCTTCGAGCGCCTCGAGACCCTGCGGCGCGCCGACGCGATCTTCATGGCCGAGCTACGGGCGGCGGGGCTGTACCGCTCCACCCAGCAGGCCTTCGCCGTGCTGCTGCCGGTGCAGAGCGTCGGAGTCATGGGCGACGGGCGCACCTACGCCGATACAATCGCCCTGCGGGCGGTGACGACCGAAGACTACATGACCGCCGACTGGGCGCGTCTGCCCTATGATCTGCTGGCCAGGGTCAGCAGCCGCATCGTCAACGAGGTCAGCGGGGTGAACCGCGTCGTCTATGACCTCTCGTCGAAGCCACCGGCGACGATCGAGTGGGAATAACCCGCGATAATTTCTTGGAATATCCTTGGAATAGATGTTTTTCTCCAAGGATATTCCAAGAAACAAACCCATGCGCCGAATATTCTGTGTGCAAAACGAAACGCAAAAGCATTGCCACTGGATTTATATATACTATGTGCACATGATCTAATTTCTTATTGAACAGCCTTAACTTTTACCGGCCCATTGCTCTTTATACTACTGCTACGACACCCAAACAAATCACAGGCTGAACCAGGATGCGGCGCCGGCAGTTGGGGAGACTGACGGCGTCGTGGATACAGACTCTGTGGTGAGGGCGGGCGTCCGGGCAGGCGCATCACGACACACCACTCTACCTGCCGATCGCACCAGATACAGGCGATCCGGCGGGTATTTTGTCGTGCTGCTCAGCCCCTGCCCTGGCAACTCATAACGGGGGGAGTGTAATGAAACGTCGGACGTTCCTCAAACTCGGCCTGGCCGGAAGCGCCCTCTTGCTCACCACGCAGCGGGGCAACGTGACGAAGGTCTTCTCGGCGACCCTGAAGCAAGCGGCCCTCGACCCGACCACAGTGGCGAAGTATGTGACGCCCCTGGTGATCCCGCCCGCCATGCCCCGCTCGGGGCGGCTGCGCTCGCGGCGGGGGCGCGCGATCGACTACTACGAGATCGCGGTGCGCCAGTTCACGCAGCAGGTGCTGCCGGCCGGCCTGCCGGCCACCACGGTCTGGGGCTTTGGCTCGCTGGTCGACCCGCGGCCGGTGGCCGAGGGCGGCACCTTGAACTTCCCGTCGCTCACCATCGAGGCCCGCACCGAGCGGCCGGTGCGCATCAAGTGGGTCAACGACCTGAAGGACGGCAAGGGCAACTTCCTGCCGCACCTGCTGCCGGTCGACCCGACTCTACACTGGGCCAACCCGGCCCAGGGCAGCGACCCGCGCTACGGCAACGGGCCGAAAGACTTCGAGCCGACCTTCGCCCCGGGCACAGTGGTCGAGCGCTACGTAGGCCCGGTGCCCTTCGTGGCCCACCTCCACGGCGCAAAGGATGTCGGCGACGAGAGCGACGGCTACGCCGAGGCCTGGTTCCTGCCCGACGTCAAGCTGACGGGCGCCTATCGAGGCTACGCCAGCGACGGCACCTGGTACAAATTCTTCAAGGAGAAGTTTGCCGGCGAGCGCCGCGTGGGCCACAGCTCTGATGTCTGGGCAAAGGGGAGCGCCACCTTCCAGTACCCGAACACCCAGCGAGCCTCGGCCCTCTGGTTCCACGACCACACCCTGGGCATGACCCGGCTAAACGTCTACGCCGGGCCCGCCGGCTTCTATATGCTGCGCGGCGGCGACGACGACCGGCTCTTCGACAAGCGCAAGGGCGACGAGGCCAAGCTGCCCGGCCCGGCCCCGCAACTGGGCGACAGGCCCGGCAAGGCCTACCGCGAGATCCCGCTGGCCATCCAGGACCGCTCGTTCAACGCCGACGGCTCGCTCTTCTACCCCGACAGCAGGGCCTACTTCGGCGATATGCCCGAGGGCTGGAACACCTACATTCCCGACAGCGACATTGCGCCGTTCTGGAACCCCGAGTTCTTCGGCGATACCATGCTGGTCAACGGCAAGACCTGGCCCTTCCTCGAGGTCGAGCCGCGCCGCTATCGCCTGCGCATCCTCAACGGCTGCAACTCGCGCTTCCTGATCCTGCGCCTCAGCCAGGCCGGCATGAAGTTCTGGGTGATCGGCAACGAGGGCGGCTTTATCCCGCAGCCGGTCGAGCTGAGCGAGCTGCTGATGTCGCCGGCCGAGCGCCTCGACGTGATCGTCGACTTCGCCGGCCTCAAGCCCGGGGCCGTGGTCGAGCTGCTCAACGTCGGCCCCGACGAGCCCTTCGGCGGCGGCGTGCCCGGGGTCGACTTCGCGAGCGCCAACCCCGAGACCACGGGCAGGGTGCTGCAGTTCAAGGTTGTCAAGCCCAAAGACAACGACAAGGACGAGACCACCCCGCCCCAGTACCTGCGCGGCCCGAAGGTCAACGCCCTGCCGGCCCCGAGCGGGGTGCGGCCCCTGGCCCTGATTGAGATGATGTCGATGACGCCCGACCCCAACGACTCGACGGCGACGATCGACGCCCCGGTCGAGGCGGCTCTGGGCACCTTCGACGCGGGCTTCAACAAGATCCCGCTGATGTGGGACGAGCCGATCAGCGAGAACCCGGCCGTCGGCACGGTGGAGGAGTGGGAGTTCTACAACTTCACCGCCGACGCCCACCCCATGCACATCCACGAGGTGCTCTTCCAGGTGATTAACCGCCAGCCTCTGGCGACTGAGGATGTGGACGGCGAGGCCGTGGTGATCGAGCCGGCCCAACTCGCCGGCACGCCGACGGGGCCCGAGGCCTGGGAGGCCGGCTGGAAGGACACGGTGATCGCCTACCCGGGCCAGGTGACCAGGGTGCGCATGCAGTTCACGAACCCGGGCCGTTTCGTCTGGCACTGCCACATCGTCGAGCACGAGGACAACGAGATGATGCGGCCCTACCACATCGGCCCCAACTACGGCCCGAGCGGCGCCACCGCTGTGGTCGAGCGGATCGCCCTGCCGAACGGGACCTACCGCTTCGTCTGCAAGGTCAAGTAGGGAGGCTTGACTGGTGCCGGGGCGGCCTGTGCTAGAATGGGCCCATGGCGACGGCGACGGCACCAGCGAAGCTTATCTTGTTCGGCGAGCACGCGGTCGTGTACGGGCGGCCGGCGATCGCGGTGCCGCTGAGCGACCTCAGGGCCCGCGCCGAGGTGTCCCACGGGGCGCCCGGCGCGGGCCTGCGTCTGCTCGCGCCCGACCTCGGCGAGGCCTGGGTGGCGGCCACGACGCCCGACAATCCCCTGAGCGAGCTGGCTCTGACGGTGGCCGACCGCCTCGGGCTGGCGAACGCCGACCTCGAGATCACCCTGGGCTCGGCCATCCCGATCGCCAGCGGTATGGGCAGCGGCGCCGCCATCGGCACGGCCCTGGTGCGGGCCCTGGCGGCCTACGCCGGCGCGAGCCTGGCGCCGCCCGAGGTGGCCGAGCTGGTCTACGCCAGCGAGCGCCGCTTCCACGGCACGCCGAGCGGGATCGACAATACGGTCGTGGCTCACGAGCGGGCGGTCTGGTACGTCAGGGCCCCCGCCGACGGCCCGCCCCGGCCCCCGACGATCGAGCCGATCATGATCGGCGCGCCGCTCACTCTGGTGGTGGGCGATACGGGCGTGCGCAGCGCGACGCGGCTGCCGGTGGGGGCCGTGCGCGAGGCCTGGCAGGCAGATCCAGAGCAGTACGAGGGGCTGTTCGACGCCGTGGGCGACCTGGTCGTGCGGGCGCGGGCGGCCCTGGCCGCGGGTGTGCCGACGGTGCTGGGGCATTTGCTCGACGCCAATCAGACCCTGCTCGAGCACATGGGCGTCTCGTCGCCCGACCTCGAGCGGCTGGTGAGCGCGGCGCGGCGGGCCGGGGCCCTGGGGGCCAAGCTCTCGGGCGCGGGCTGGGGCGGGGTCATGCTGGCCCTGGTCAGCGACGAGACCCGCCCTGCGGTCGAAGAGGCGCTGCGGGGGGCGGGGGCGACGCGGGTGCTGGCGACGAGCGTAGCGGATCACGTATAATCTAGCTATGGCAACGATTATGGTCGCGATGAGCGGCGGGGTGGACAGCTCGCTGGCCGCCGCGCTGCTGCACGAGCAAGGGCACAAGGTCGTCGGGGTGACCATGCACCTCTGGGACGACGACGACGAGCGGCTGGCCGAGAGCCTGTGCTGCGCGCAGGAGATGGCCGAGAGCGCGCGGCGGGTCTGCGCCCAGCTGGGCGTGCCCTACTATGTCTTCAACTACCAGCGCGAATTCAGGCGCCATGTGATCGAGTACTTCGTCCACGCCTACGCCCAGGGCTACACGCCCAACCCCTGCCTCGAGTGCAACCGCGAGATCAAGTTCCGCGCCCTGCTCGAGCGGGCCCGCGCCCTCGGCTTCGAATATGTGGCGACGGGCCACTACGCCCGGATTGTGACGCCGGGCGACGGGCAGCAGCCGAGCGATGCCGCAGCGGGGGCTTCGCGCCAGCTCTGGCGCGCCGCCGACCGCGACAAAGACCAGAGCTACATGGTACACATGCTCGGCCAGGCAGACCTGGCGCGGATCATGTTCCCCCTGGGCGGGCTGACCAAGCCCGAGGTGCGGGCCATGGCGGCCGAACGGGGCCTGGCGAGCGCCGACAGGCCCGAGAGCCAGGATATCTGCTTCGTGCCGGGCGGCGACTACCGCAACCTGCTGCGCGAGGAGGCCCCCGAGAGCCTGCGGCCGGGCCCGATCGTCGATCTGGCGGGGCGCGAGCTCGGGCGTCACGAGGGGCTGCCGCTCTATACGATCGGCCAGCGCCGCGGGCTCGGCTTAGGGGGCGGCAAGCCCCTCTTCGTGGTCGAACTGGACACGGGGCGCAATGCCCTCGTGGTCGGCCCCGCCGAGGCCATCCTGCGCGACCGGCTCGTGATCGACCGGGCGGCGTTTGTCGACGGGCACTGGCCGGGCGAGCCGTTCAGCTGCCTGGTGCAGGTGCGGGCCCACGCCGAGGCCGCCCCCGCCCTGGTCGAGCCCCTGGCGAGCGGGCGGCTGGCCGTGCGGCTGAGCGAGCCGCTGAAGGCGATCACGCCGGGGCAGGCTGCCGTGCTCTACGCGGGCGACAGGGTGCTGGGCGGCGGTCGCATCATACGACCAGCGGCCGCCTAGGCGGCGGAAGGACACCCCGATGGATGGGCTCGCCCCGGCGACACTGCTGCTGCTTCTGATCGCGACGGCGTGCGCGGCCCTGGCCCATGTGCTGCTCGGACGCCGCTGGCGGCAACTGCCGATCTTCTGGCTGACCGCCTTCGTCGGCTGCCTGCTGGCCTACGGGCTCGGGCTGCGCTTCCCGCTCGAGCTGCCGAGCCCTGCGGGCGTGCCCGTGCTCGAGGCCGTACTGCTGGCCTGGCTCTTGCTGATTGTTGTTTCGCGCTTACGGGTGTGATATAATCGGCGGCATTGCCAGGCCTGAACACCGCATTGGAATGCCGCACGGTCGATCGGGGCGCTCTGTCGCGCCGGAAAGCTGAGGCCTATTGTGTGGAAATGGGTAGCGACGGCCATCGGGATAGCCGTCTTCCTGATGATCGCCTTTGTCGTCGGCATGTACCTGGCCCCCGTGAGTGTCCGTGAGGCCACCCGCGACATCTTCATCATCGTCCTCGGGCTCTTCCAGATGCTGACGGTGGTGCTGCTGACGGTGCTGCTCTTCGCGGTGCTCTATGCGGTAAACCAGATCAACAAGGTGGCCAGCGGATCGGTGCTGCCTAAGATCGACGAGGCCATGCTCAAGATGAACGACGTGCTGGACAGCACGCGCACCATCGCCGGCAGCGCCCGCGATACAGTCTCGAATGTCAGCGGCTCGACCACCTTCGTCACCGAGCGGGTCGTCTCGCCGATCATCCGCCTCTCGAGCCTGTTCATCGGCGTCAGGGCCGCGGCGACCAGCCTCGCCCGCCGCGACGCCCCCGCGCGCATGGAGCGAGAGCTCGACTAGCAGGTCGGGCTGTCTCTAGGGCTGTAGGACCAAAGGGCTACGCTCTGGTAATCCGCCGTCTGTATCCTGAGCAGCACAGCGCCAGGGGGTACTATTGGCTGAGCGCGCAGGCGCGTGGTATGATTAGCGGTGGTAGGCTGTCGCACGCGGCAACAGTGTGCCGGCGACAGCCTTCGCGTATACTCTAGCGATCTGATGGACGAACAGCGCTTCTCATACGGCGGCCAGGCCGTCCTCGAAGGGGTCATGATGCGCGGTCGCCGGCTGGCGAGCGTGGCAGTGCGTCGCCCGACGGGCGAGCTGGCCCTCAAGCATATTCCTCTGCCCAACCCCGCCCCCGCCTCCTGGATGAGGCTGCCGGTCATTCGTGGCCTGGTAGGTCTGAAGTCCGCCTTCACGATCGGCAAAGAGGCCCTCGACTTCTCGGCCAGTGTGGCCGTCGGCGACGAGGAGGAGGAGCTGTCGCCCCTGGCCCAGGGGGCGACCTTTCTGGTGGCCCTGGCGATCGGGATCGGGCTCTTCGTCATCCTGCCCTCGGCCGTGGCCAACTTCGCCTTCACCCAGCTGGGCGCCTCGGTGCTGCTGCGCGAGGCCATCGAGGGTGTGATCAACCTGGTCCTCGTGGTGGGCTATATCTACGCGATCAGCCGTATCCCCGACATCCAGCGCGTCTTCGGCTTCCACGGGGCCGAGCACAAGGTGATCAACGCCTACGAGGCCGGCGCCCCCCTCACGGTCGAGGCCGTGCGCCCCTTCACGCGCATCCACCCCCGCTGCGGCACCAGCTTCCTGGTGATCGCCGCTCTGATCGGCTTCGTGATCTTTCTGGCCGTGGCCGGCCTGCCCTGGTGGCAACGCCTCGGCGCGCGGATCGTGCTGATCCCGGTGGTGGCCGCCGTGGCCTTCGAGTTTATGCGGCTGGCCGCAAACAACTACCACCGGCCCTGGGTGCGCAGCATGCTCGCCCCGGCCCTCTCGACCCAGTACCTCACTACCCGCGAGCCCGACGATGTGATGATCGCCACGGCGATCGCCGCTCTCGTCCCCGTGCTCGAGGCCGATGGCGTCGCTGCGGCCGCCTCATCAGAGCCGGATACGGCCCTCGCACTTTCCGCATAGGGAGCCCCCGGAGCCCCCGCACCGAGATCAGGGCATCGACAGCTATGGTCCCTGGAGGGTAGAACAATGGCGCTGGTAGGCAATATTCGCGACTTCGGCCTCTCTGACTTTCTCTACCTGGTCGACCGGGGCTATAAGACCGGCGGGCTGCACCTCGCTCACGAGCAAGAGATGGCCCTGCTCTTCTTCGAGAAGGGCAAGCTGGTGATGGCGGTGCGCAGGCCCGAGGATCAGCAGGGCGAGCTGCTGGTGCGCCTCGGCGTGCTGAACGCCGACCAGCTCGACCAGGCCCGCCAGCAGCTCGCGACCCGCGATCATGGCGCCACCCTCACCCAGGTGATCGTCGACGAGCAGATCGCCGGCAAGGACCAGATCCAGAACGCGCTACAGGGCTTCACCGAGGAGTCGGTCTACGGCCTGTTCGGCTGGCCCGAAGGTGAGTTTCGCTTCGAGCAGAACCAGCGCCCCGCCCCCGACGCCCCGGTCATCCCCACGCCAATCTCGGTCGACCACCTGATCATGGAGGGCGTGCGCCGCATCGACGAGTGGGGCCGGATCAAGGACCGTATCCCCTCGACCGATATGGTGGTGCGCTTCCTCGAGCAGCCCGGCGAGAAGATGAAGGGCGTCAAGCTGGCCCCCGAGGAGTGGCGCATCTTCGCGCGCATCAATGGCAAGGATACCCTCGCCGAGATCGCCCAGAAGACGAGCCTCAGCGACTTCGATGTATGCCGGATTGTCTACGGCTTCCTCACCGCCGGCCTGGTTGAGGTGCAAAAGAAGCCCAAGCCGATGCTCAACCGCGGGCCACAGGCGGCCGACCTGCCCAGGGTCAAGAAGAGCCTGGTGAACCGCATCATCAATCGTATCAAGGGCATGTGACAACCGATGTGCTTCAGCCAGGGCACAGCACCATAGCGGAGGGCTGGTGTGCAGACTGTAAAAATGGTTATCAGCGGGGCCGTGAACGCGGGCAAGACCGAGTTCATCAAGGCGATCAGCGAGATCGAGGTCGTCTCGACCGAGCGCCGCGCGACCGACGATACCAAGATGATCAAGAAAGAGACGACGGTCGCGATGGACTTCGGTCGCATCGCTATCGCCGACGATCTCGTGCTGCACCTCTTCGGCACCCCGGGCCAGAAGCGGTTCGATTTTATGTGGGAGATCCTCTCGGAGGGTATGCTCGGCCTGGTCATCCTGGTCGACAGCACCCGCCCAGAGACCTTCCGCGAGACCAACCGCATCATCGACTTCTTCGTCTCGTACCGCGACACGCCCTATGTGATCGCCGCCAATAAGCAGGACCGCCCCAACGCCTGGAGCCCCGACGAGCTGCGCCTGGCCCTGCGCCAGCCCGCCCAGATCAAGGTGCTCCCCTGCATCGCCTCCGACCGCCAGAGCGTGAAGAACATCCTGCTCGAGCTGCTCTATGTGATCCAGGAGCGCAGCGAGGATTAGGGTTTCAGCACACTAAGTGTGCCGGGTGGGTTGTTTCGGGAGGGCCAAGCCCTCCCGCGCCCACCCGCCAGCCTTCCCGCGCCCCGCCTTTATGGCGGGGCTTTGTTATGGCACGCGCACCCATCTGGCCTGGTCGAACCAGAGGGTGGAGCCGTCGGGCGCGACCGCGCCGAGCTGGATGAACCCGCCGGCGCCTGCGGCGAAGGGGTAGCGGCCCAGGCTGACCCACCCTGTCTGCGCCTGCTGGTTTAGGGCAATCTCGAGGATGCCGTCGCGGTGCTGGACAATGTAGCGGGCCTGGGTGGCCGGCCCGCGTTTGTGCGGGCAGACCGGGATGTGGACGAACAGCTCGTAGAGGCCCTCGGACGGGAGGTTGGGCTGCCAGCGGGCCACGGCCGCGGCGGCGGGGTCGCCGCTGCCCGACGCCCAGTAGGCGTGCCTGCCATAGCCGCAGCCCACCAGACTGGGGCCGAGGGGGCTATTGTGCCAGAAGTCGCCGCCCAGCTCATCGACGATATGCTCGGCGGCGGCAGGGTCGCGGGCGGGCGGGCCGGCCGCCGGGTCCTGGCCGAGCCAGAGGTAGGTGACCTCGACCTCGGCCTGGTCGCCGACGATGCCGAGATCATCGATCCAGGCCCCGTCGCCGACGTCCATGGCCGTGGGGAAGCGCACATGCCCTTTGTCGGCCCGGCCGCCGTTGTAGCCCTCGTAGAAGGCCGCGTGGTCCATGGGCCAGCCGCGCTCGAGATCGGGGTAGCCATCGCGCCGGGGGTCCCAGTAGTCGTCGCGCTCGCTATAGGGGCCCACGTCGTAGACGGGCACGACCGTGCTGCGACCTTTGTAGCTGATGCGCACCTGGTACTCGTCGCGGCCGCGGGTCGAGAGTACGCTCCACGAGGGGAGCGAGACGAAGCGGGCGCGGGGCGGGATAATGAAGCCGTTGGCCGTACGCCCGCCGATCATGCCCTGGCGTGTGGCCCGCACCCTGAAGGTGGGCGCCACGGCGTAGGGCTCGGGGGCGGCGACGTTGTAGGTGGGGGCCTGGTTGGTCGTGGCCAGCCTGATATCGCGCACCGTCGGCGCAACGCCAGGGCCGCCGGCCAATGAGAGCCGGTACTGGGCGAAGCGCACGGGCTGGCTGAAGCTCACCACGGCGTCGGCGGGCAGGCCGGTCAGCCAGGGCTGCCAGCGCTGACCGTCGGAGCTGCCGCGCACGTCGACGCGAGCATGGGCGCCCGAGGGGGTGAGGGCGGCATAGCTGAGCTTCAGGCGAGCAGTGGGCTGGTCGAGAGCGAGGAGATCGGAGACGAAGGTGCCATAGCGCTGGAAGTCGCCGAAGATGCGGGGTGGGCCGCCCGCACCCGGTGCGAGGGTGAGGCTGCCGTCTGCCAGGCTCAGCACTCCATCGAGCTGAGCAAGGCCGACAGCGCGCGGCATGGCGCCTGTAGGACCTTCGGCCCGGGCGGGCGCAGGGAAGGTGGCTGGGAAGAAGGCGAGGAGGCTCAGGAGCGCCCAGGCAAGCCGCGACCGCAGCATGGGGGTCCGCTTAGACCTCAATCGGTCCTCCGGTTTTCTACGTTCCTGGTAGAGGCCACAGCTTGGTGGCGAGCCCGATTATAGCATAACTTTCCCTTAATGCTGACAGCCACCTGAGAGATGGCTCTCAGGTGGCTGTCAGAGATCTTGGTCTGGGCAGAGGCTACTCGGTGGGGCGCTGGTCGAGGGTGACCTGCAGGTCCTGCTCCTGGCCGTCGCGCAGGACGGTGACGGTCACCGTGTCGCCGGGCTTGTGGCGCAGCAGCAGCTGGCGCAGCGAGGTGTTGTAGTCGATGCGGGCGCCGTCTACGCCGACGATGATGTCGCCGTCGCGGATGCCGGCCTTATCGGCCGCGCTGCCGGGGGTGACGGCCGCGCCGCTCTGGGCGTTCGGCCTGATCAGGGCCCCGTTCTGCACGGGCAGGTTGAGCTCGGCGGCGATGTCGCCGTCGATCGCCAGGTAGCTCACGCCCAGGAAGGGGTAGCGCACCTCGCCGTTGGCGATCAGCTGGTCGGCGACGTTGCGGAAGATGGTGCTGGGCACCGCGAAGCCGAGGCCCTCGACCGGGGCCGCGCTCGAGCCGAACTCGAGGTCGTTGCGCACCACCAGGGTGTTGATGCCGACCACCTCGCCGTTCAGGTTGATCAGGGGGCCGCCGCTGTTGCCGCTGTTGATCGCGGCGTCAGTCTGGATGAGCCCCTCCATCGGGCCGACCGAGCGGTTCAGGGCGCTGACCACGCCAGCGGTGACGGTATTGCGGAAGTTGCCCAGAGGGCTGCCGATCGCCAGGACCGTCTCGCCGGGCTGCAGGGCCGCGGCGTCGCCGATGGCGGCAACGGCGGGCAGCTCACCCTCGACCTTAATCACAGCGATGTCGTTCAGGGGGTCGGTGCCGATCAGCTCGGCCTCGCGGCGGCTGTTGTCGGCGAAGACCACAGCCAGCTCGCGAGCGCCCTCGACCACGTGGTTGTTGGTCAGGATGAAGCCCTGGTCGCTGACGATCACGCCGCTGCCGCTGCCCATACCCTGCTCGGCCCGGTTGAGCACGGTGACCACGGCGGGGCCGACCTTCTGAACCGCCTCGACGGCGGTGTCGGACTCAGCGCTCGACTGGGCGGCGCCGGTGCGCGGCGCGGGCTGGGTCTGCCCGACCGCGCCGCTGGCCGCGGTCAGGACGGGCTGGGCGATTGGGGCCTCGGCGGCCTGGCGACCGGTGATATAGAGGGCGGCCGCGCCGCCCGAGACGGCGCCGCCGGCTACGCCGATGAAGACGCCGAGCAAGAGCACTGCGAGCAGAACAATCGGATTATACTTGCGCTCCATGATTGACTACCTGTATTTCATCTAGGGCCATTGGGCCCTGCTGCTTCCCACAGGTAGTATGCGCCGCCAGCCTGAGCACAGATTTAAGCCGGCCTAAGAGGGGGATGAGAGATCAGGCCTGCAGTAGATCGCGCAACGCCGGCCGCAGGTCGGGGTACTTGAAGCTATATCCGAGCTCCTGCGCGCGCCTCGGCAGCACCCGCTGGCCCTTGACGACCAGGTCGGCCATCTCGCCGAGGGCGATGCGCAGGCTGAACTCGGGCACCGGCAGCCACGAGGGCGAGCCGAGGACCTCGCCGAGAGCTGCGCAGAAGTCGCGGTTGGTCTCGGGCGTGGGCGCGGTCGCGTTCAGGGGGCCGCGCAGCCGCTCGTCCTCGAGGGCGAGCAGCAGCAGGCCGATCTCGTCGTCGGGGTGGATCCACGAGTAGTACTGGCTGCCCGGCATGATCGGCCCGCCCGTGCGCAGCCTGAAGGGCAGCAGGAGTTGCCCGAGGGCGCCCGCCCCCGGGTCGAGCACGATGCCCGTGCGCACCCGCACCACCCGCACGCCGTGCTCCTCGGCCCGGGCCGCCTCGCGCTCCCAGGCGACACAGACCTCGGCCACGAAGTCGCGGCCGGCGGGCGAGTACTCGTCGAGGCGCGTATCGTCTCGGTAGCCGTAGTAGCCGACGGCCGAGGCGTTGACCAGGACGGCGGGCCGGCGCGCGGCCCCGGCAATCGCGTTGACGATCCCGCGCGTGCCCACGACCCTGCTGTTGAGGATCTCGTCCTTGTACTCGGAGGTCCAGCGCACCCCGAGCAGACCCTGCGAGATCGGGGCGCCGGCCAGGTGGATGACGGCGTGGGCGCCGTCGATGGCGCTCGCCCAGGGGCCGCCCTCGGCGGGCGCCCACTCGACGTAGCCCGCGGCGCCGGGCAGCCTGGCGCTCGCGCCGACGGGGCTGCGCGAGAAGATCACGACTTCGTAGCCGCGCTGCTGGAGGGCGGCGAAGAGCCTGGTGCCGATCAGCCCGGTCGCGCCGGTGAGAATGACCCGCTTTGCGTTACTCATGCTTTTCAGGGTACTGCCGATAGGGCCGCGACGTCAAGGCGCTCCCCTTGCCCTCGTCCGCTCGGCTTAGAGCGCGAACAGGAAGGTGAGGTCGTTGACGTTGGTGCCCGTAGGCCCCGGGCGCAGCAGGTCGCCCAGGGCGTCGAAGAATGGGTAGGCATCGTTGCGGGCCAGGTAGTCGCCGGGGTCGAGGCCGAGGGCCCGCGCTCGGCCGCCAGTCTCGCCCGTGACGACCGCGCCGGCCGCGTCTGTGGGCCCGTCCCCGCCGTCTGTGGCCAGGGCGACCAGGGCGACCCGCTCGAGCCCGGCCAGGCCGGGGGCCGCGGCCAGGGCCAGCTCCTGGTTGCGCCCGCCGCGCCCCGCCCCGCGCAGCGTCACCGTGGTCTCGCCGCCGGCGATCACCAGGGCCGGCCGCGGCGCGAGGCCGGCGCCCCCCGCCAGCTCGCGCAGGGTCGCGGCGAGGAAGCGCCCGGCCTCGCGGGCCTCGCCCTCGAGCGAGGTGGTGAGCAGGAGCGCCGTGAGACCGGCCGCCCGCGCGGCGGCCAGGGCCGCCTGGGCGGCCTGACCGTTGTCGCCCACAAGCAGATTGCTGACCCGCTCGAAAACCCTGTCGCCGGCCTTCGGGGTCTCGGGCAGCTCGCCGGCGAGGCCGCGCCGCAGATGCGCGAGGATGGGCGGCGGCGTACGCTCGAACAGGTCGTAGCGTTCGAGGACGCCGAGGGCCCCGCCAAAGGTGCCCGGGTCGGCCACGGTCGGCCCCGAGGCGATAATATCGAGGGGATTGCCGACGACGTCTGAGAGCATCAGCGTGACGACTGCCGCGGGGTAGGCGAGCCTGGCGAGCCCGCCGCCCTTCAGGCCGTCCAGGTGCTTGCGCAGCGTGTTGATCTCGCCAATACTGGCGCCGCAGGCCAGCAGCGCGCCGGTGAGGGCCTGGAGGTCGCCCAGGCTCACCCCCGGGACGGGCAGGGTCAGCAGGGCCGAGCCGCCGCCCGAGATCAGGGCGATCACCAGGTCGTCGGGAGTGAGGCCCTGGAGCATGGCGGCCATCTGCTGCGCGGCGGCCACGCCCCGCCCGTCGGGCAGCGGGTGGCCGGACTCGACAATGCTGATCGGCCCGGTCGCCTCGGCTTCGCGGTGCCCGTCTTTGACCACCACCAGGCCGCCGGTGAGCCGCTCGCCCAGGATGGCGGCCGCCGCCCGGGCCATCGGCGCCCCGGCTTTGCCCGCGCCCACCACAAACACTCTAGCGACCGAGCTCAGATCAATTGCGCGGGCCCCAGCGTAGAGCGTATCGCCGTCGCGGCGCAGGTGCCGACCGACGGCCGCGGCCGGCTCGACGGCGGCGAGAGCGGCGGCCAGGATCCGGGCGATCTCGTCGCCCGCGGGGCTCTCGCGCAGCGAGCGGGTGAGCAGGCGCGTGGGGTCCATAGGCGCTCCGGGGCAATAGGACGCTGCGTCCTCTACGGCGCTGCGACGATCTGCGGCCGAGGCGTGCGCCGCTCAGGTGGCGGGCCCGTCCTGGTGGAAGCCCAGTTGGGCGCTGCAAGTATTGGCGGCCTGGCGGACGAGGGGGCCTAGGCTCAGGGCCCGCTCGCGGCTCATGCGTGTAGTCGGCCCCGAGATACTCAGGGCGGCCACGCAGCGGCCCTGGCGGTCGAAGATCGGCGCGGCGATGCAGCAGACGCCGACCTCGCGCTCCTCGTCGTCGAGGGCGAAGCCGTGCAGGTGGGCCTCGGCCAGCTCGCGCCGCAGCCCCTCGGGGGTGGCGATCGTCTTGGGGGTGAACGAGCGCAGAGTAGTGCGGGCCAGATAGGCCTCGAGCTGCTCCTCGGGGAAGCCCGACAGGATAGCCTTGCCACCCCCGGTGCAGTAGAGGGGGACGCGCTGGCCGACCTCGGTGAACATGCGCACCAGGCGCGGGCTGGCTACCTGCTCGCTGTAGACGCCCTCGTCGCCTTGCAGCACCAGCAGGTTGCTGGTCTCGTCGGTGGCCCCGGTGAGGTCACGCAAGCAGGGCCGGGCAATCCGGTTCAGGCCGAAGCGCCTGCTGGCGGCGGCGCGGGCGGCCACCTCGAGCAGCTTCGGGCCGGGGCCGTACAGGCGCGTCTCGCGGTCCTGGGCGGCGTAGCCGCGGGCCACCAGGCTGCTCAGCAGGCGGTGTGCCGTGCCGAGGGGCAGGCCGGTGCGCTCGGTGATCTGCGAGAGCCCGACGTCGTCGTCTCCGGCGGCGAGGGCCTCGAGCACGTCGAGGGCACGGTCGAGCGATTGGACCATAGGGGGAGGCTTCAGGCTAGGCTCAGGGCGCTTCCACAGGATGGAAAATCATTCCGCCATCACGGGCACTATAGCCTGCCGACCCGGCCCCTGTCAATGCGCAGCCTTTTCGGGGAGGCCAAGCCTCCCCGCGCCCCTCTTGAGGCCAAGCCTCCCCAAGCCCATCCTCACGCTGTCAGGTTTAGTACAGGCCGCGCAGCTCGGGGCTCTTGCGCAGCCGGGTGAGCACCGAGCGCTTGAGGGTATAGACCTCTTCGACCCCGGCGAACAGATTGCCGTGGCGGGCGAAGATATCGCCCGGCTTCATCCCGAGCAGGAACGAGCACTTGATCAGCACGCGCTCGGCCTCGCAGGTGAGCAGCTGGTCGACCAGGCCCCAGAACTCCTCGCGGCTGACCTGCTCGGTGGCCTCCTCGTCGGCGTGGCCGAGGCGCTGGTCGTTCCAGTTGACGCACTCCTCGGGCAGCAGCTCGGCGTACGACTGCGAGCGGGCGGTGTCGATCACCACGCAGGTGGCGCAGCGGCGCAGATAGTTGAGCAGCGAGGCCAGGCTGGGGAAGGAGCTGAAGCGGGCGGCCGGAATGGCGCGCCAGAAGCGCGTGAAGGCGGCGCTGACGAAGAAGTCGCTGCTCTCGCCGCTGACCGTGAAGGCGCCCGTCCGGCGAACCCAGTGCTCGACCAAGGGGGTGTACTGCTCGAAGATGTGGCCCCAGGCCATATCGTCGCGCTCGACCAGGGCCCGGCGGAACAGCTCGTAAGCGTAGCGCGAGTCGTACTCTTCGTGCCGGTAGAAGCGGCGGCTCTCGGCGAGGGCCCGGCGGGCCAGGCTGCCAAGCTCCATCAGGCGCGGCTCGTCTGCGGCGCCGGTGGTCGGGCGGAGGGCGGGCGCCAGGCTCGTCATCATCTGCTGGGTCATCGCTGGCCTCCTGGTGGCTCTACTACTGCCGGTCTTCTTCTGAGGCCAGTCTAGCCCGCCGGGCCTCCATAGTAGAGGGCGACAACCTCCTGGTTATGTGACAAAAAAAGGAGGTTATGGCGCGGGCGCGCCGTAACCTCCGTCAGTGCCGAATTGAACGCAGCGGCCGGGGCGTTTTTGCGCGGCTCAGGTCGTGCGCTGCGCGGCGGCCAGGAGGGCGCGCGCTCGCTCGACCAGGGCCTGTACGCGCCTGGCCTCGGGTGTATCGGCGGCGGCCTCGGCCACCTTGCCGAGGCGCTCCTCCAGCTCGTCAATCTGGGCGGCCGGCGTCCGGCCGGCCTCGCTGCGCCCGATCTCGACCAGGGCCCGCGTGGCAGCCTGCAGGGCGGCGGCCAGGGGCGGGGCCAGCAGGATCAGCGGGATGCCGCCCAGCTCGGCCAGGGCCATGATCACCACCACAACCAGGAGCGGGTTGACGCTGATGCCGCCCTTGAGCAGCCGTGGCGCCACCAGCAGCCTGATGGCGGCCACGGCCACGATCGACACCGCCAGCGCCACCGTGGCCGCGGGGCCGCCTTGGGCCAGGACCACCAGGACCGCCGGGATGAGGGCCAGAGCCGGCCCGAGCAGGGGCACGATCTGTGCGACCCCGCCCGCCACGGCCAGGGCGCTCGCCCCCGGCACCCCGGCGAGTTTGTAGATCAGCAGCAGAGCCAGGGTCGACAGCAGCACCATCACGGCTACGCCGCGCACGTAGATGCCAACCTCGGTGTAAATGGCCGTGCCCAGGGCCCGCACGCGCGCCCTGGCGCCCACTGGCAGCAGCGAGAGCCAGAGGCGGGTGATGCGCTGCTCATCCAGCAGCCAGTAGAAGCCGAGGGCGGCCGCGCCAAGGGTCAGGGCCGTCAGGGTCAGCAGCTGCAGGGCTAGCCCGAGCATGGCCGCGCCCAGGTCGAGCTCGCCGCCGAGCAAGGCCCCATTGAGCGCAGTGCTTGACGGCAGGCTCTCGGCCACGCGGGCGGGCCAGCCCCCGCCTGAGACCACCAGGTCGCGGGCCCGGGCGTACCAGAAGGGCAGCAGGTCAATCAGCTGGGCCAGGTCATAGGTCAGCAAGAAGCCAAGCCCCGCGCCGATAGCCAGGATGGCGAGCAGCCCGCCCCCGAACACCAGGGCGGCGGCGCGGCGCCTGGGCATGCCGCGCGCGCCGAGGCGCTGCACCAGGGGCGTCAGGCCGGCCGAGACGGCGACGGCGACGGCCAGCAGCTGCACCGCCTCGCGCATCTGCCAGAGGGCCAGGGCCGCCAGGACGATGCCGAGCACCGTCGCGGCGCGTAGTGCGACCAGTCTGGGGCTCATCGTCCTACCTCCAGGGTCGCGCCCGCGGCCTGTGTCTCGACCTGCGTCTCGTCGCCGGCGAGGAGGCCTTCGAGCTCGTGGAGGATCTGCTCGAGGGCCTCCTCGGGCGCGTCGACCGCGGCCTCTACGGCGGCCTCCTTGTGGCGCAGATGGCCGGCGATATCGGCGACGAGGACGCGGGCATCGTAGCGCAGCTTATCGACCATGGTCCGGCCGCCGGGCGCCGCCTCTTCGTGGGTCGCGTTGCGCGAGAGCCAGGCGCCGAACAGCACCTGCAGGGCGGCCGCCAGGGGGATGGCCAGCAGCGCGCCGGCGGGGCCGAAGAGGGCCCCGAAGCCCACGAAGGCCAGCAGCGTCACCACAGGGCTGATCCCGACCGTCTCGTCCATGACCCGCGGGGCCAGGATATTATTCTCGAACTGCTGGACAATCAGGCCGACGATCAGGGCTGCGAGGGCCGTCTGTGGGCTCTCGCTGAAGCCAACCGCCATGGCGACGCCGGTCGAGATAAAGGGGCCAATAAACGGCACCAGCTCGAACACCCCGGCCATGACGGCGAGCAACAGCGCGAAGGGCACGCCGGCGATCCAGAAGCCGACCAGCGAGAGCACGCCGACCACCACGGCCAGGATAAACTGGCCGCGCAGATAGTCGCCCAGGCGACCCTCGATCTCGAGCCAGAGTCGCTCGGCGGCCGCGCGGCGCTCCATCGGCAGCAGCAGCAGCAGGCCGCGCACCGAACGCTCGCGGTACAGCAGCCAGTAGTAGGCGAAGACGACCGTGCAGATGACCACGAAGCTCAAGTAGCCCGCCATGGAGAGGGTCGGCAGCATCTGCGACCAGGGTGGGTCGGCGCCCGGCGCCCCGCCGAGGGTGAGCTCGGGCTCGAGGCGGTAGCCCAGCTGGCGAAAGAGGCGGAAGCGCGATTCGAGCAGCCAGCCGCGCACGCCAGCGTAGAGGGCCGGCGCAGCCCGGGCGATCGTGTCGGCCTGGCCGGCGACGACCGGCACCACCAGCACCAGAAAGCCGACCACCAGGGCGATCAACAACAGGATCGAGCCACTCGCGGCCAGAAAGCGCGGCAGCCGCCCCTCGCGCAGGCGGCCCATCACCGGGCGCAAAGCCGTGGCGAGCAGCAGGCCAAGGAACACGCTCACGAGCACGTTGCGCAGGCCGAGGATCAGGGCGAAGGCGAGCAGCACAAGCAGGACCACCAGGGTGGCCAGGGCTGTCTCGCGCAGTGGTCGCGGGCGCGTTGCTGCGCCAGATGCCGTCTCGAGGGTGTCCATGCTGGCGGCAGAGGGCAAGAAGCGTGCCGGCGCGCCCCTAAAAGGCCACGACGGGGCTCTGCACTGTCGCCGACACCCGGTCGCCGGGGGCGAAGTCGTGCCAGGCGGGGACGCGCGCCCTGGCCCTAGCGCCGCCGGCGAGCCGTAGCTCGACGACCTGGTCGGCGCCGAAGTAGCTGCACTCTGCCACCTCGTGGAGGCCCAGGGGGTCGCGCGCGAGGGCGATCTGCTCGGGGCGCACGAGGATCTCGCAGGCGCCGACGATGGGCCGGGCGAGGGAGAGGGCGCCGAGGGCGCAGCTGGCCATAACCCCATCGCCGACGCCCGGCAGGAAGATCGCCGCGCCGACGAAGGCCGCCACCTCGCGGCTGATCGGGCGCTCGTAGAGCTCGCGGGGGTGGGCGACCTGGGCCACGCGCCCCCCGAGCATCACCGCCACCACATCGGCCAGACTCAGGGCCTCCTCCTGGTCGTGGGTCACGAACAGGGCCGTCACCCCCTCGCGGCGCAGGATCTGGCGCACCTCGGCCCGCACAGCCTGGCGCAGGCCGGCGTCGAGGTTCGAGAAGGGCTCGTCGAGCAGCAGCAGGGCCGGGCGCGGCGCCAGAGCCCTGGCCAGGGCCACGCGCTGCTGCTGGCCGCCCGAGAGCTGGTGGGGCATGCGTCGGCCCGTACCTTCGAGGCCGACCAGGGCGAGCAGCTCGCTGACCCGGGCTGCGCGGTCTGCCGAGCGCCCCAGCCCGTAGGCCACATTTTGCTCGACGCTCAGGTGGGGGAAGAGGGCGTAGTCCTGGAAGACCATGCCGACGCTGCGCTGCTCGGGCGGCAGGCCGGCCCCACACGGCGAGACGACGGTGCGCTCGCCGATGCTGATGATCCCGGCCTCGGGCTGCTCGAAGCCGGCCACCAGGCGCAACAGGGTGGTCTTGCCGCAGCCGGAGGGACCGAGCAGGGCCATGAACTGCCCCGTGGCGAGGGCGAGCGTAACCTCGTCGACGGCGACGAGCTGGCCGTAGCGCTTCGAGACGCCCTGCAGCGCCAGGGCCGCTGTGGTGTGAATTGCCAGCTCCATGCCTTCCGCATACCGAAGGCGCCGCAGGCCGCGCCCATGCTGGGCGCTCATTCGACGACGCGCTCCTGGGCGATCATCAGGGCCATTGCCAGAGCCGAGATCAGTAAGAGTAACAGTGCCGGGGCGGCGGCGCGGGCGAACATCGCCTCCGAGCTGGCGCTCCAGACCAGGGTGGCCAGGGTCGGGAAGCCCGTGGGACCGAGCAGCAGCGTGGTCGGCAGCTCCTTGATCGTCGTGAGGAAGACCAGGGCGGCGCCGGCGAGGATGCCCGGCGCGAGCAGCGGCGCGGTGACGCTGGTGAGCACGCCGAAGGGGCGCCGGCCCAGCGAGCGGGCGGCCTCTTCGACGCGGGGGTTGATCTGGTGGAGGGTCGTGCGCAGGCTACCGGCGGCCTGGGGCAGGAAGCGCACCGTGTAGCCGATCAGCAGCATCGCCAGGGTCTGGTAGAGGAAGGGCGCGAAGTTGGCGCCGAAGAAGACCAGGGCCAGGGCCACCACAAGCCCCGGCAGTGCGTAGCCGAGGTAGGCCCCGCGCTCGATCAGCCTGCTCAGGCGACCGGGGTAGCGCACCACGAGGAGCGCCAGCGGCAGCGCGCAGAGCACCGTGAGGGCGGCGGCCAGGCCGGCGGCCATGACCGAGTTGCCGGTGGCCCGCCAGAGCGAGTCGAGCTCTTGGCCGTTGGCAAGGCCGCGGGCGAGCCAGTAGAGCAGGGCGCCCAGGGGCATGCCGACGCCGAGGAGGGTCAGGGCGCCACAGTAGGCCAGGGCCAGCCAGCGCCACGGCCCGAGGGCCACGGGGCGGCGCGGACGCGCAACGGCGCAGTTCGTGCGGCTCATGCTGGGGCGGCCGCGGATCACGTGCTCGAGGGCCATCAGGCCGATCGTCAGGGCCACGAGCAGCAGCGAGAGCAGGGCCGCGCCGCTGCGGTCGAACGAGCCGCGGTACTGCACATAGATCGCCCGCGTGAACGAGTCGAACTGCAGCAGCGAGACCGCGCCGAAGTCGCTCAGGCTGTAAAGGGCCACCAGCAGGCCGCCCACGGCGATCGCGGGGCGCAACTGGGGCAGCAGCACGCGGAAGCAGACTTTGAGGGGGCTATCGCCCATGCTGCGGGCCGCCTCTTCGATGGCCGGGTCGCAGCGGTTCAGGGCGGCCCGCACGGTGAGCAGCACATACGGGTAGCTGCAGAGGGTCAGGGCCAGCAGGGCCCCGCCGAAGCCGTAGATCGAGGGCAGCCGCTCGACGCCCAGGGGCGCCAGGAGCTGCTGGAGCATACCTCTGGGCCCGAGGACGGCGATGATGGCGAAGCCGGCGATGTACGAGGGCACGGCCAGGGGCAGCAGGGTCGCGACGGACCAGAAGCGGCGCATCGGCAGGTCTGTGGCCACGGTCAGCCAGGCCACGGGCACGGCCAGCAGGGTGCTCAGGGCGGCCACGCCGAGGGCGAGGGCGGCGCTGCCGACGAACACGCCGAGGGTGCGAGGCCTGATCAGGGTCGCCCAGGCCTCGGGGCCCGCGCCCGCGGCGCGCAAAGCCAGGTAGGCCAGGGGCAGCACCACCAGGGCGACCATGACGGCGCTCAGGGCGATCAGCAGCCATGGGCGGGCCTTCCGACGGCGAGCGGCGGGCTTGGGAAGGGCGAGGGCCGAGTCCAGCGTGGCCATAATGCAGAAGCAGGTGCAGAAGCGGGAGACTACGGGCTTCAGCGCCTGGCGTAGCCCCCGCTCCTGCCGCCTGGGCTAGAGCGCGCCTACGTCCTGGAGCAGCTTCAAGGTGCCCTGGAGGTCGCTCAGGTTATTCAGGTCGAGGTCGGGCGTCTTGATCTCGCTCAGGGGGCGCAGCCGCGGGTCGGGCTGCACACCGGCCGCCAGGGGGTACTCGAAGGTCTTCTGCGCGAAGTAGGTCTGCCCATCAGTGGAGAGCAGGTAGCTGACGAGCTCCTGGGCCGTCTCGGCGTTCTTCGCGGTCTTCAGGATGCCCGCGCCGGCGATGTTGATCAAGGCGCCGACGTCGCCGTCCTGCGGGTAGTAGTTGGCGGCCTCGAGGGTGTTGCCGGTCTCGTTCTGGATCTGGTAAATGTAATAGTGGTTGACGAAGCCCACATCGATCTCGCCCGCGGCGACGGCGTTGACGATGGCGGCGTTGCCCTCGTAGAGCTTCGTCTCGTTGGCGACCATGTCCTCGAGCCACTTGCGGGCGGCTTCCTCGCCGAGCTGCACACGCATAGCGGTGATGAAGGCCTGGAACGAGCCGTTGGTGGGCGCCCAGCCGACGCGACCCTGCCACTCGGGGGCGGCGAAGCCGGTGATTGAGGCCGGCAAGTCGTCTTCCTTCAGCTTGGCGGTATTGTAGACGACCACGCGGGCGCGCCCGCTCACGCCGACCCAGTCGCCCTGCGACGAGCGGAAGCGCGGCTCGACGGCGTCGAGGGCGGTCTGGGGCAGCGGCGCCAGCAGGCCGGCGGCGTCGAGGGCCCCGAGGGCCCCGGCATCCTGAGCGAAGAAGAGGTCGGCGGGGCTGTTCGCGCCCTCTTCGAGAATGGTCGCCGCGAGCTCGGCCGTGTCACCGTAGCGGGCCTCGATGGCGATCCCGGTCGCCTCGCTGAACTGCTTGAAGAGGGGGGCCACCAGGCTCTCGCTGCGGCCCGAGTAGACCACGAGCTTGCGCTCGCCATCGGCCGCGGCTGTGGGCTGGGCCTCGGGGGCCGGAGCAATCGTGGGCTGGGCGGCAGGCTGGTTGCCGCAGGAGGCCAGGAGCAGGGCGAGCAGGGGCGCCAGCAGCGTTTGACGGCTGAGCCGCATACGCGGGGTCCTTTCCAGCAAGGGGTTTTGTGTGAAGGGCCGCACAAGATTGCCCGGGCGGGAGTTAGTATAAGCTAACCCCTGGCATGGGTCAAGTCTAATTTTCCAACCTTTTGCTTGGAAAAGTTGCAAAATCACAACTACGTTGCGTAGGCAGGCCCCAAAGCGCTGCGCCTTGCGCGAGTGCGCAAGTTGGAGTATTCTCTATAGCCACATTCACGAACTGACAATCAGGTCTCCGGGGGCATCAGCCCCCGTTTGCTGTCTCTAGGGCGCCCTCACTCCGACGACGGGGCGACTCCCATGATCTCGACGGCCTCGCTTGAAGAGCTTGCCAGTTATGTCCCGGCGCTGATCCTGCGCCGCATGACCGCCGACGTGGGCGCCACCCTGGCCCCCTCGGTCGAGCGCTTCCCGGCTGCCGTCCTGATCGCCGACCTGTCGGGCTTCACCGCCCTCACCGAGCACCTCGCCCAACACAGCCCCGCCGGCGCCGAGGAGCTGACCCGTATCCTCGACCTCTACTTCGGGCAGCTGGTCGGCGTGGTGATGAGCCATGGCGGCGATGTGGTCAAGTTCGCCGGCGATGGGCTCCTGGCCCTCTGGTACGGCCCCGAGCCGCTGCCGCTGCTGACCCGGCGAGCCGTGCAGTGCGGCCAGTCCGTGCAGATGATGACGGCGCCCGAGGCCTGGGGCGCGCTCGAGCAGGGCGGCGTCCTCCCCGCCCTGAAGGTGCGCGTGGGCGTCGGCGCGGGCGATGTGACGATCATGCACCTCGGCGGCATCTTCGGCCGCTGGGAGCTGCTGGTGACCGGCGAGGCCCTGAGCCAGACCGGCCGCGCCGAGGCCGAGGCTCACTCGGGCGAGGTGGTGGTCGCCGCCGAGGCATGGCCCCTGGTCGCCGAGGCCTGCATCGGCGAGAGCCTGCCCTCGGGCGCAGTGCGCCTGCTGAGCCTCGTCGAGCCCATGCCGATGAGCGCCCTCGCCCAACCCGCCCTCGTACCCGCCATGGCCGACACGCTGCGGGCCTACATCCCCAAGGCCATCCTCGCCCGCCTCGACGCCGGGCAGACCAACTGGCTCGCCGAGCA
>CAZKTU010000005.1:44922-69945 GCA_964555675.1 uncultured Oscillochloris sp. | reverse complement strand
GGTTCGAAGGGCGCAGCCCTCGCAAAGGCAGGTTCGAAGGGCGCAGCCCTCGCAAAGGCGGGTTCGAAGGGCGCAGCCCTCGCGCCGCTCGCGTAGAGCAGCTAAATATAGTACATCGCGTTGCCCGAGCGCTGGCGCTTGCGCTGGCAGAGGTCGTCGAGGGTCATCTCGGCGAGCAGACTCTCGAGGCGGCCGCGCAGGCTGACCCAGACCTCGTCGACCAGGTCGTGGTCCTCGGGGACGGTGGGGTTGAGGTCGTCGCGGGTGGGCTCGGCGGGCAGCAGGGGGCCTTCGAGGGTGGTCAGCACATCGAACAGGGTGATCGTCTCGGGCGGGCGGGCCAGCATATGACCGCCCTGGGGGCCGCGCAGACTCTCGATCAGGCCGGCCCGGCGCATCGTGATCAACAGCTGGTTGAGGTAGTTGACCGGGATGCCCTGGCGGGTCGCGATTTCGTCGCTCTGGATTGGGCCCTGGCCGTAGCGTTGGGCCAGATCGAAGAGCGCCCGTAGCCCGTAATCGCCTTTGCTCGAGATGCGCATGAGACCACCATACTCTGCATTAGATTGCGCCAAATGTCACGTATCGTACCACCCTTGCAACGGCGCGTCAACGCCGAGGCCCCTGCGACCCAGGAGAGACAACTCTCCACGGCCCAGAGGCCTCGGCGGCGCGAGCGGGTGCTCAGGCGCGGACGAAGAGGCGATCGATCGCGTCGGCGAGCTGCCGCAGGCTGGTCACCTCGTGCATGGCGTCGCACATGGGGGCGTACTTGTAGATGTCGCTGCTAAGGGAGCCGGGGTCGTACACCCCCCACTTCCACTGCTCCTCGGTGGCGAACCAGACCACCCGGCGGGCGCGGCGGCGGATCTGGTCGAAGGCGGCCAGGCCCGGGTCATTCTCGTTGTTACGGGCGTCGCCGAGGAAGATCACCGTGGTGCGGTGGTCGATGATCCCGAGCTGGTCGCGGGTGAACTCGCCCAGGGCGGTGCCGAGGTCGGTCGAGTAGCTGCGGGTGGGCCTGATGTTCTGCATGACCTGCTCGATCGCCGCCTCGGGGCGCGACTCGGCGAAGTACATGGTCATGTCGTGCAGGCGGTCGATGAAGGCGAACGAGCGGGTCCGGCTGAGCTGGTCGTGCAGCGAGTAGATCATCAGCAGCATGAAGGTCATGACGTGCTGGGTCGAGACGCTGCGGTCGCAGAAGACCACCAGCTTGGGCTTGAGATGGCGCTTGCGGTGTTTGACCTGCATCGGCACGCCGCCGAAGCGCTGGTTGGTGCGGATGGTCGCCTTGGCGTCGAGCGTGCCGGTCTTGCCGCGGCGCTGGCGCAGCGCCAGGCGCGTGCGCAGCCGGGCGGCCAGCCGGTTGACGATCTTGCGCATGTCGTCGGCGTCGCGCTCGTCGAGCTGGTCGAAGGGGCGGTCGAGCAGCTCGCTCTCGGCGCGCTGGCGCGGGGTGGCCTTGCCCTCGCCGCGGGCCTGCTCGGCCATCTGCTGAGCCACCTGCTGACCGATCTGCTCGGCGAGGGCCTGCTGGTTCTCGCGAGCGGCCTGCTCGATCGCCTGCAAGGCCTCCTCGGACATGCCCTGCTCGCGCAGCTCCTGGAGCAGCTCGCGCAGGGCCTGGTCGAGCTTGTTGAAGTCGAGCTCGCGCAGGGCCTGGCGGGTCATCCACTCGCGGTAGCGCTGGTTATTCATGTGGGGCGGCGAGAGGCCGGCCATCAGGTCGCGCATGTCCTGCCCCGACATGGGCTGCCCGGTCATCATCGAGCGGAAGAGCTGGGCGAGCTGCTGGGGGGTCATCTGGGCCAGCATCTGGCGCAGCTGCTCCATCAGCTGTTCGCGCTGCTCGTCGCTAAGCTGGCCGCCGCCGGGCTGCTGCAAGGGCGGCGCGGCGTCCTTGCCGAAGTAGAGCGGGAACAGCTCGCGAAAGGTCTCCTGGTCTTTAGCGTCCTTGATCAGGCTCGCCTGCATGGCCAGGGCGAACAGGTTGCGGTCGGTGATGCCGGCCTGCTCGATCGCGCGCATGGCGTCGGCGGTCTCGGCCAGGCTGACGCGCACGCCGGCCGCGCGCAGCCCCGCGATAAACTCGGTGATCCGTCGATCCATAAGCCGTGACTCCTCCCCTATGAAAGGGCGAAGCCCTTAGTTATTCCACTCGTTGCCGCCGCGATAGCCGCCGCGCGGGCGGTCGGGGCGGTCAGGGCGCTCGCCCTTCTCGGGGCGCTCGCCGCGCTCGGCGCCGCCCTGCAGGGCCCGCCTGGCCCGCTGGATGTCGCTCTCGTACTTGAGCAGCACACTCAGGGTAGTGTCGAGGGTCTGCTTGTCGAGCTGCTTGCTGTTCAGCTCGAGCAGGGCGCGAGCCCAGTCGAGGGTCTCGCTGACGCTGGGGTGCTTCTTGAGGTCCATGCCGCGCAGGCGCTGCACCAGCTCGACCGACTGGCGGGCCAGCTTGGGGGCCAGGCCGGGCACCTTGAGCTGCACAACCCGCAGCTCGGCCTCGAGGTCGGGGTAGTCGATGTGAATATAGAGGCAGCGCCGCTTGAGGGCCTCGCTCAGCTCGCGGGTGTTGTTCGAGGTCAGCAGCACCGTGGGCTGGTGCTTGGCCTTGAGCGTGCCCAGCTCGGGCACCGAGACCTGGAAGTCGCTGAGCACCTCGAGCAAGAAGGCCTCGAACTCGGCGTCGGCGCGGTCGATCTCGTCGATCAGCAGCACCACCGGCTTGTCGCTGGTGATGGCCTTGAGCAGAGGGCGCGGCAGCAGGAAGCGCTCGGAGAAGAAGACGTCCTCTTCGCTCGCGAGCCGATCGGCCGCCTCGCGCAGGGTCTTCGAGTCGCCGAGCAGGTCCGAGAGCTTCTCGCGCAGCAGCTGGGTGTAGAGCAGCTGCTTGGCGTACTCCCACTCGTAGAGGGCCTTGGTCTCGTCGAGGCCCTCGTAGCACTGGAGGCGGATCAGCTCGTGGCCCGTGGCCCCGGCCCAGCTCTTGGCCAGCTCGGTCTTGCCGACGCCCGCCGGACCCTCGGCCAGCAGGGGCTTGCCGAGCCGCTCGGCCAGGAAGAGGGCCGTGCTGATCTCATCGGAGGCGATATACTGCTGCGTTGCCAGCATGTCACGGACATCGCTGATGGCATTAATCATGCGCAAGGTTGCCTTTCCATGAAACTGCTTGCGGGCGCCGGTGGGCGGCGCCGAGGAACGGGGGAACGCGCGGGGAGTGCTCAGGGGGTCAAGAAAAATTATAGCACAGCCCCCCGCGGCGCGCCGGGTTTGTGACCTGGAAAAACGGGTGGTATAGTGTCGCCCATGAGCTACCCGCGCTACCCCGCCGTGCTGTTCGATCTCGACGGCACGCTCACCGACCCATACGTCGGGATCACCACCACCTTCCTCCACGCCCTAGGGGGCCTGGGCCAGCCCCTGCCCGACGAAGAGACCCTGCGCTCGTGGATCGGGCCACCCCTGCAAGAGACCTTCAGGAGCTACCTGGGCGACGAGGCCCTGGCCCTGCGCGGCGTGGCGCTCTACCGCGAGCGCTACCGCGCCCTGGGGATGTACGAGAACCGGGTCTACGACGGCATTCCCGAGCTCCTGGCCGCCCTGCGGGCCGGCGGCCCGCGCCTCTTCGTGGCTACCTCGAAGCTGATCGGCCCCGCCGAGGGCATTATTGCCCACTTCGACCTGGCGCCCTTCTTCGACGGCGTGGTGGGGGCCACCCCCGACGAGCGCATCGCCAACAAGACCCAGGTGATCGCGGCGACCCTCGACCTGCTCACCCCCGTCGAGCGGGCCGGCTGCGTGATGGTCGGCGACACCGTCTACGATATCGAGGGCGCCCGCGCCAACGGCGTGCCCTGCATCGCCGTCAGCTACGGCTACGGCACCCTGGCCTCCCTCGAGGCCGCCGGCCCCCTCGCCATCGCCCACAGCGTAGAAGAGCTGCGGGAGCTGCTCTTTCACCCCTGAGGCAGCCATGAACCTCCCAGCGATCGAAGCCTACCCCGAGCGCTACCAGTTCCGCTTCTGCCCGCGCTGCGCGACCCCGCTCGAGAGCGCGGAGGTCTTCCATCTGCGGCGGCAGCGCTGCCCGGCCTGTGGCTGGATTCACTTCCCGCTGCCCAATGTGGCCGCGACGGTGGTGATTATGCACGCGGGCGGGGTGGTGCTGGTGCAGCGCGATATCGACCCCGACCGGGGCATGTGGCACCTGCCGATCGGCCACCTCGAGTTCGGCGAGGACCCGGCCGAGGCCGCCATCCGCGAGGGCGAGGAGGAGACGGGGCTGCGGCTGGCCGACCCGCGCTTCCTGACCTACACCCACGGCCCCTCGTACGCCGACCAGCGCATGTTCTACCTGGTGCTCAGCTTCGTCGCCCGCAGCGTCGGCGGCGCCCTCACCGGCAGCGACGAGGGTCGCAACACCATGGTCGTCCCCCTCGAGCAGTTGCCCCCGCTGAAGTGGACCAGCCAGCAGGCGGCAATTGAAAGGCTGAGGGATGAAGGATGAAGGATGAAGGCGGCGTTTCTCGAGCTTGAGGCGATCGGCAAGGCGTACGATGGCGTGCCGGTGCTGCGCGGGGTGAGTCTGGCGGTCGAGGCGGGGACGGTGACGGCGCTGCTGGGGCCTTCTGGCTGCGGCAAGACGACGCTGCTGCGGATCGTGGCGGGGCTGGAGCGGGCCGACAGCGGCGCGGTGCTGGTGGAGGGGGAGGCAATCGAGCAGACCCCGCCGCACCGGCGCGGCTTTGGCCTGATGTTCCAGGACTACGCGCTCTTTCCGCACCTCGACGTACTCGGCAACGTGGCCTTCGGGCTGCGCATGCAGGGCCTGGGCGAGCAGGCGGTCAGGGCGCGCGTGGCCGAGCTGCTCGAGCTGGTGGGCATGGCGGGCTACGCGGGGCGGCGGGTCTACGAGCTCTCGGGCGGCGAGCGACAGCGCGTAGCTCTGGCCCGCGCCCTGGCCCCGCGCCCGCGCCTGCTGATGCTCGACGAACCCCTGGCGGCCCTCGACCGGGCGCTGCGCGAGCGCCTGCAGGACGAGCTGCGGGCCATCCTGCGGGCGGTGGGGGTGACGGCACTCTATGTGACCCACGACCAGGAGGAGGCCTTCGCCCTGGCCGATGTGGTGGCCCTGCTGAACGCCGGGCGGCTCGAACAGGCCGGCCCGCCCGAGACGATCTACCGCCACCCGGCGAGCCCATGGGCGGCGCGCTTCTTCGGGCTGAGCAACCTGGTGGCCGGCCAGTGGCGCGCCGACGGCGCCGTCGATACGGCCCTCGGCCCCCTGACCTGCCGGACTGAGGGGCGCCCGGGCCCCGCCGGCGCGGCGGCCGCCCTGGTGCTCTACCCAGACGCGGCACAGCTCGCCCCGGCGGGCGGCGGGGCGCTGGTGGCCGAACTGGTCGAGGCGCAGTTCCGCGGGCGGGCCTACAGGACGGTGGTGCGGCACGCCTCGGGCCTCGCCCTGAGCTTCGACCTACCCAGCCCCCCGGGCCGGGTGGGCGACACCGTCGCCCTCGCCCTCGACCCGGCGGGCGTGTATGCGCTGCCAGGGATACAGGATGGCCGGCGGGAGGGGTCGGGAGGGCATGGCCCTCCCGGAGACATCCCGGCAGCCCATTTGGTGGGGTGAGTGACTAGGCCCGCTGGGTGTCTGGGGCGGCCTGGCTGGGGTTGTAGGCGAGCAGCACCAGTCCGAGCTCCTGCTCGAGCTCCTTCAGGCGGGCCACCTGCTCGACACTGAGGGCGGCGTAGGGGCTCTCGGGCTGGTAGGCGATAATCACGCTGCCGATCTCCTGCTCGAGCTGGCGCAGCCGGCCGAGGCTGTCCTGGTCGAGGTGGGCGGGGCGCAGGCGGGTCTGGTTCATCTTCCTCCTCCTTTGCTTATAGGTATTATACCCAAGAGTTTCGGCTCAGGTATGCTACAATGGCGCGCGCCGGGATAGATCCGCAGAAGGAGATCCCCCATGAATAAGCAGACCATCCGCGACGTGGAGTGGGCCGGCAAGCGGGCTCTGGTGCGAGTGGACTTCAACGTACCGCAGGACGAAGCCGGTAGCGTGACCGACGACACGCGCATCCGTGGCGCCCTGCCGACCATCCGCTACCTACTGGAGCATGGCGCCAACGGCGTCGTGCTGATGTCACACCTCGGCCGCCCCAAGGGCAAGGTCAACCCCAAGTACAGCATGCGCCCCGTGGTCGAGCGGCTCTTCGAGCTGCTGCCCGAGGCCCACGAGGTTCGCAAGACCGAGGCCATCACCGGCGAGGCCGCCGAGGCCGCGGCCGCGGCCCTCAAGCCCGGCATGGTCCTGATGCTCGAGAACACCCGCTTCGACCCGCGCGAAGAGGCGAACGACCCCGCCATGGCCCAGGAGCTGGCGCGCCTTGGCGATGTCTTCGTCAACGACGCCTTCGGCGCGGCCCATCGGGCCAACGCCTCGACCGAGGGCGTGGCTCGCCACCTGCCCGCCGTGGCCGGCCTCCTGATGGAGAAGGAGCTGGAGTATATCGGCGGGGCCCTCGAGGCGCCCAAGCGGCCCTTCGTGACGATCATCGGCGGGGCCAAGATCAGCGATAAGATCGGCGTGATCGACAACCTGCTGGGCAAGGTCGACGCCCTGCTGATCGGCGGCGGCATGGCCAACACCTTCCTGCTGGCCGAGGGCAAGGCGATGGGCGACTCGCTGGTCGAGCCCGACAGCGTCGAGACGGCCCGCGCCCTCATCGCCAAGGCGAAGGCCGCGAAGGTGCGCCTGCTGCTGCCCAGCGACGCGATCATCGCCGACGCCTTCAGCGCCGAGGCCCAGACCAAGGTCGTCAGCGTCGACGCCGTCCCGGCCGGCTGGCGCATCCTCGACATCGGCCCCGACACAGTCAAGACGTACAGCGCCGAGGTGGCCGCAGCACAGCTGCTGATCTGGAACGGCCCCATGGGCGTCTTCGAAATGGACCCCTTCGCCGGCGGCACGCGCGCGATCGCGAGCGCCATGGCCCAGGCGGCGGCGGGCGGGGCCACGACGATCGTCGGCGGCGGCGACTCGGTGGCCGCCGTCGAGCAGGCCGGCCTGGCCGAGCAGATGTCCCACGTCTCGACCGGCGGCGGCGCATCGCTCGAGCTGCTCGAGGGCAAGGTGCTGCCGGGCGTCGCGGCGCTCAAGGACAAGTAAGCGTAACGGGGAGGGCCAGGCCCTCCCCGTAGCTAACTTTCCCCCTAGGGCGTGGCCGCGGTCGTCTCCATATCCGCGGCCTCGGGCCAGGGCTCCTGGTTGCCGGCCCAATCTTTGCCGCGCACGCGGAAGGCGAACTGCTTGCCCTCGTCGGGGCCGAACCAGGCCGCGGTCTCGCTCACCCCGAGCTTCCAGTCGCTCCAGCCGCCCTTGGGCAGCAGGCGCACCTGCACATCGTAGGTGGCGAGGCCGCTCATGTCGTCGCTGCCGCCCCAGGTGACCAGGTAGCCATTATCCTTGCGCTTGATCTCGACCACACGCGCGTCGGGAGCGGCGGTGTCGGCGCGCGGGGCCCAGGCCATGGCGTCGTAGCGCACGGCCTTGCCGTCGTCGGCGGTCAGGTCGCCGAGCTCGACCCTGGGCTGATCATTGTCGACCCCGCCGAAGTGGTAGATGCCGAGGGAGGCCCACGAGCCCGCCTTGGCCTGCTGGTCGAGGGTCACTTCGGTGACCGCGCCGTCGTGGAAGACCCTGTAGCGGGCCGACGAAGTGGCGGTGCCGCCGCACTCGGGGATGTAGGCCAGCAGCTCGTAGAAGCCGGCGCCGGGCAGCTGGGGCGCCCAGGCCGCCGAGGCCGTAGCCTTGGCGGGGTTGGTGGTCGAGCCCGTCCAGGCGTGCTTGCCGCCGAGGCCGCAGGGCGCCTCGCTCCAGGGCTCGCCCTGGGGCGCGTAGCCAGGTGCGCCGTCGTCCAGGGCCACGGCCCCCGGCTCGACCTCGACCGGTTTGGCGGGGGGCGCATCGGGCCCAAGGGGCATCACGCTGACCGAGAGGGCGGCCCCCGGGCCGGGGTCGGCGCCCAGCCAGAGGAAGCTGACCTCGACCCAGTCGTCGCGGGTCATCTGCAGATCATCCCAGAAGGTACCGTCGGCGATATCGATCCCGTTGGGCAGGCGGATGCGCCGGCCCCGCTCGTCGAGCCCGCCGTTGTAGCCCTCGAGGACGGCCGCGGCGGCCATGGGCGTCCCCACCGGCAGGTCGCGGTAGCGCCGGTTCGGGCTCCAGTAGTCGTCCTTCGTATTCCACGGGCCGACGTCCCACACGGGGGCCACGACACTGCGGCCCTTGTAGGTCACGCGGACGCGGAACTTGTCACTGCCCTTGGGGGAGAGTACCGACCAGGAAGGGAGGGCGACGAAGCGGTCACGGGGCTGGATGATATGCCCATTGGCGGTCATCCGGCCGACCAGGCCCTCGCGGGTGGCGAAGATGCGGTAGGTTGGGGCGAGGAGCTGCTGCTCCTCCTCGGCTGCGGGCGCGGCCTCGAGCTGGGCCGCCGTGGCGACGAAGATGGCTAGGATGACGACGCCGAAGAGGCGACGTAACTTACCTTCACGCATGATTTCTCAAGCACCCGCGGGCGCTGCGTCGGGGCAAAACGCCGTTGAGAGCCTATAAGCCGAGGCGCGGACACAGGGCCACGCCCATATCGCCGCCCGATCCGTGCGGGCGGGCCTACCTACCTCCCTCAATTGTCAGGTTCTTCAGGGAGGGGATGGCTGCAATCCAGACGGGGCCACCATTGAGCTGGAGCTCGACGCCGTCGCGGCCGTAGAGCTGCAGCTGGGCGAAGCCGGCGCCCTTGCGCCAGGTGGCCTCGACCATCTTGCCGTCCAGGAAGACGCGGGCCGGGCCTTCGCCGACCACATCCTGCTCGATGCGCTTCTTCGGGTCGCCGGGGATGGGGCGCTCGGGGACCTCGAGGACGACCACATTCTTGAAGCGCAGCTGCTCGCCCGTGGCGCCGTCGACGTGGGGTCGGCGCTGGCGGAAGTAGAGATAGCTGTTGCTGGCCCGGTCGTAGCTCCAGGCCACGAACGACTCGCGGTAGATGAAGAAATAGCTGAGGGACTGGCTGGCGGGGCGCTGGGCGGCCGGCGCGTCGGGCTTGATCAAGAAGCCGATCTCGCGCAGGTCGGGCTGCTCGCCGCCTTGGGCCCTGGCGAAGGCGGCCAGATCGGCGCTCGAGGTGTAGAGGTTATGGGGCGCGGCGCGATCCTTGGCCCGGCGGAAGTAGGCCGAGGCATTCTTGCGCAGGGCGTCCATGTTGAGGATCTCGATCGAGGTCTGGGCGAGCACCAGGCCCTCGGGCGAGCCGCCGGCGTGGACGTAGACGCCGCGCAGGCCCTTGGCGTACTCGACGAAGTACGAGCGGGCGCTGCGCACCGGCCCGATTGTGGCGAGCTCGGGGCTGACCCCGGGCACGAAGACGGCCATGTAGCGCGTAATACCGTACTCGGCCAGGGCCTCGAAGACGATCGGCGCCTGGTTCATGCCGGTCTGAGGGTAGGCCTTGGGGTGGTTGTCGAGCATAACCACGTAGGGGCGCGCCGTCACGCTGCCGCGCGGCAGCGAGAGGGCCGGGAGGGACTGCCGCGGCGTGGTGGCACGAGCCTGGGGCTGGGCGGCCGCCGTGCCGACGCCTGCGAGGAGCGTCAGAAACAGCAGCAGCAGGGCGCTCGTTCGAGCAATGTGTCGGGACATGCCGTGATTGCTTTCTTCCGCATACGTGGCGGGCGAAGGTTTGCAGCGAGGTTATGGACGCGGCAATGATAGCATAAATCCCTCTACATGGAAATATAGATGCTGTAACGGGGCGGTAAACCACCTGTCATCATCCCGTTACTTACGATTCCCTGTCGGCCCTCCCCAGAGGGTTTAGCTTTAGTGCAGGGGCATGAGGTCGCCTCTTCCACACTATTGCTGGCCGAAAGGAGGGCTGCCTACTGGCTGAATTCTGCCTTGAGCGTGTGAGGTCCGCCATACACTGAGCGAGGGAGCATGGACATGCACAGCGAACGACAGCGAATGTACACGCGGTCGCTGCTGGGTGTCTTCGCCGGGGGGCTGGCGCTTCTGCTGGGCCTCTGGGCGTGGAACACCTCTGCGGCGGCGAGCCTGGCGGCAACGCCGGCCAGCCCGCGACAGAACGACACCGTCACCCTGACCGGCGCGGGCTTCACGCCCGGAGAGACCGTCTCGGTCTGGATCACCTACCCCGACTTTACCGTCTACGGCGTCGCCGAGGTTTCGACCAACGGCGACGGCAGCTTCAGCTACCCCTACCTGCCCGACTTCCTGGGCGCGACCTTCACGCCCACCGGCAAGTATACCTACACGGCCTTCGGGCAGACCAGCGGCCGCGAGGTCTACGCCTCGATCAACGTGAACATTGGGCGGGCGCCCGGCACCTCGAGTGGTGTCAGGCTCACCGCCGAGCCCCGCCGCGACACCCAGGGCAGCTACTACGTCTTCAGCGGCAGCGGCTACGGCACCGACGAGGAGGTAGCGGTCTGGCTGCGCTACCCCGACAATCGGATCGAGGACCTGGGGCGCATCACCGCCGGCCCGAGCGGCGTGATCGAGTACACCCTCTACGTCGGCGGCGCGCCCACCGGGCGCTACGCCTTCACGGCCCAGGGGCTGCGCACCGGGGCCAACGGGATCAGCGAGTTCGATGTGCGCGTGGACGACCTGACCGTCGCCACGGGCAAGGCCAATCTGCGGGTCAGCCCCAGCCCCGACAACCAGCGCAGCTACGCGACCTTCGAGGGCTACGGCTACAGGCCCGGCGAGATCGTCACGATCTGGGCGACCCTGCCTGACTTCTCGACCCTCTGGGTCGGCGATGTCCAGGCCAGCGACCAGGGTTCGTTCGTCGCGTTGCTCTACCTGAGCGAGCAAGAGCCCGTGGGCAAGCGGACCTACACCGCCTACGGCAACCTCAGCGGCCTGCGGGCCGTGGCCGACTACAGCCTGACCCCCGGCGGCGGCCCCGGCAGCAACCCGGTGGTCGAGCCGGCGCCCGACGCCATCTGCGTGGGCGAGGGCTGCTTCTAGCGCTCGACGGTCGACCTCAGCCCCGCCGATCGCGGCGGGGCTGAGGTTTTGTTATACCTTCATGCAGGCCACCAGGCGCCCCGCCTTCGGCTCGAGGGCCGGGTCTATGGACCGACAGCCCGCGTCGGCCAGGGGGCAGCGCGGGTGGAAGCGACAGCCGGCGGGAATGGCCACCGGGTTGGGCGTCTCGCCCTGCAGAATGATCCGCTCGCGGCCGCGCCGCACAATACTGGGCACCACCGAGAGCAGCGCGCGCGTATAGGGGTGCTGGGGCGCCTCCATCACCTCGGCCGTCGGCCCGATCTCGACGATGCGCCCCAAGTACATCACCGCCACCCGGTCGGCGAAGAGGGCCGCCGTGGCCAGGTCGTGGGTGATGAAGAGGATGCTGATCCCGCGCCGCCGGCGCAGCTCGTTCAGCAGGGCCAGAATCTCGGCCCGGATCGAGACGTCGAGCATGCTCACCGGCTCGTCGGCCACCAGCAGGCGCGGCCCGCTGACCAGGGCCGCCGCGATCACCACGCGCTGGCGCTGGCCGCCCGAGAGCTCGTGGGGCAGGCGCCCGATGAACTCCTCGGCCGGGCGCAGCCCGACCTCCTCGAGGGCGGCCCGCACGCGTTCGCGCTGCTCGGCGGCCGTGCCGAGGCGATGGACCTCCAGGGGTTCCGCCACGATCTCGCTCACGCGCATGCGCGGGTTGAGCGACTCGTAGGGGTCCTGAAAGACCATCTGCACCGCCTGGCGCAGGCCCCGGTCGCGCCGCAGCTCGGCGTGCAGCGGGCGGCCCTCGAAGCGCACTTCGCCCGCGCTCGGCTCGACCAGCCCGAGCACAGTCAGGGCGGTGGTCGTCTTGCCACAGCCGCTCTCGCCCACCAGGGCCAGCACCTCGCCCCGCCCCACGCCGAAGCTCACCCCATCGACCGCCCGCACGCGCTCGCCGGCCCCGCCGCGCAACACCGCCCCGAGCTCGCGCCGCAGCGGATAATGCTTGACGAGGTTATCGACCTCGAGGATCGGGCCTTCATCCTTCATCCTTCATCCTTCATCCCTAGACGAGATGACACGCCGCCCGATGCCCGGGGCCGACCGTGCGCAGCGCGGGATCCTCGCTGCGGCAGCGCTCGACCGCCAGGCGGCAGCGAGGGTGGAAGCGGCAGCCCCTCGGCAGGTCCGAGAGGCGCGGGGGCGCGCCGGGGATGCCCTCGAGGGGCGCGTCGCGGCGGGCCAGGTCGGGGAAGGCGCCGAGCAGCCTGGCCGTGTAGGGGTGGCGCGGCGTGGCGAAGACCGTGTCGACCGGGCCGTGCTCGGCGACGCGGCCCCCGTACATCACCAGCACCGACTGGCAGGTCTCGGCGACTACGCCCAGGTCGTGGGTGACGATGATCAGGCCCAGGTTGAGCTGCGCGCGCAGCTGGTCGAGCAGCTCGAGGATCTGGGCCTGCACCATCACGTCGAGGGCCGTGGTCGGCTCGTCGGCGATCAGCAGCTGAGGGCTGCAGGCCAGGGCCATGGCGATCATGGCCCGCTGGCGCATGCCGCCGCTGTACTGGTGCGGGTACTGGCTCGCCCGGCTGGCCGGGATGCCGACCATGGCCAGCAGCTCGCCGACGCGCGCATCGGCCTCGCGGCGCGCCATCGGCACGTGGACCAGCACCGCCTCGCGGATCTGGTCGCCCACGCTGCGTACCGGGTTGAGGGCGTTCATCGCGCCCTGGAAGACGATCGCCAGGTCGCTCCAGCGGCGCTTGCGCAGCTCGGCGGGCGGCAGAGCGAGCAGATCCTCGCCGTCGAAGCGCACCTGGCCCCCCGCGATGCGCCCTGCGGGCGGCAGCAGGCGCAGCAGGGCCAGCATGGCCGTGGTCTTGCCGCAGCCGCTCTCGCCTACCACGCCCAGGGCCTCGCCCCGCTGCAGCGTGAAGCTCAGCCCGTCGACCGCCCTGAGGGGCGGACCCTCGGGGCCCTGAAACTCAACCGAGAGGTCGCGCACATCGAGCATAACGTTCAGCGCTCCGGGGTCAGGTGATGGGCCTGCGTGCGCGGGTTGACGAACTCCTCGATCACAAAGCCGAGCAGCGTCCAGGCCAGCACGACCCAGACGATGCCCAGGCCGGGCGCCAGGATGGCCCACCAGGCCCCGGTCGAGATCGCGCCGCGCCCGAAGGCCAGGTTCAGCATGGTGCCCCACGAGATCAGCGAGGGGTCGCCCAGACCGAGGAAGGCCAGGCCGGCCTCGGAGAGAATCGCCACCGAGATCACCAGGGCGTTCTGGGCCAGGATGATCGGCAGCACCAGGGGCAGCACGTGGCGACGCATGATGTGCAGGTCCGAGGCGCCGATGGCCCTGGCCCTGGTCACGAACTGGCGCTCCTTCAGCGAGAGCACCTGGGCGTAGACCAGGCGGGCCGTGCTGGTCCAGCCGAAGAGGGCGATCGCCAGGATGATATTCCACAGGCTCGGCCCGAGCACGGCCACCAGCACCACATAGAGCGGCAGGTCGGGGATGACCAGGAAGAGGTTGGTCAGCCCATTGAGCAGGGTGCCGACGCGCCCGCCGTAGTAGCCCGCCACCAGCCCCATCAGGCCGCCGATGAACACCGTGATCGCCGAGGCGACGAAGCCGACGATCAGCGAGACCCGCGCCCCATAGACAAAGGCGCTGAAGACATCCTTGCCGCCGTCGTCGGTGCCGAAGGGGTGCTCGAGGCTCGGCGGCAGATAGATCGTATCGATGCGCGGCCTGACCGGGGCGTACGGGTCGTAGGGCGCCAGCCAGGGGGCGAAGATGGCCATGGACACCACGGCGACCAGCATGACCGCGCCGGTGAGCCCGATCGGGTTGCGCCGCAGGGTGCGCCAGAAGCCGCGCAGGCCGCGGGTCGTCGTCGCAATATGGGTTGGTGCAAGGGCTACTGCCATCTCACAATCCCACTCAGCTCCTCACCCGCGGGTCGAGGGCGGCGATCAGCAGGTCGGCGGCGGTGTTGGCCAGCACTACGCTGACCGTGAAGAGCATAAAGGCGCCCTGGAGCATCGGGTAGTCGCGCCGGCCCACGGCCTCGAAGACCGCGCTGCCCAGGCCGGGCCACGAGAAGACGCTCTCGATCAGGATCGAGCCGCTGACCACGAAGCCCAGGGTCAGGGCCACCAGGGCCACCATGGGCAGCATGGCGTTGCCCATGGCGTGGTTGCGCAGCACCTGGCTGTCGCTCAGGCCCTTGGCCCGGGCGGTCAGGATGTAGTCTTCGCCCAGCACGTCGAGCAGCGAGCTGCGCATGATCAGCAGGAACTGGCCCAGCAGGATGATCGTCAGGGTGATCGTCGGCAGGATGAGGTGCCGCCCGACATCGAGCACCTGCTCCCACCAGTTGGCGTAGACCATGCCGGGCGTGCGGATGCCGCCCACGGGCAGCCCGAAGAAGGTGCTGCCGACGATCAGCAGGATGATCCCGAGGAAGAAGGTCGGCAGGGCCCAGGTGAATAGGCCGAAGACCAGCAGCCCCGTGTCGAGGGCGCTGCCGCGACGCCAGGCCGCCACCACGCCCAGGGCGATGCCCAGCACGATCGCCAGCACCTCGCCGGCGAGCACCAGCAGGACGGTATTGACCAGGCGCTCGCGCAGCAGGTCGGCCACGGGCCGGTTGAAGTTGAACGAGATGCCCAGATCGCCCCGGACTAGCCCGCCCAGGTAGCGAAAGAACTGGCTGTCGAAGGGCGCGCCCGCCGCGCCCACCAGCAGAGGCTTATCGAGGCCGAAGCGCTGGCGAATGGCCTCGCGGGCCTCGCTGGTGAGCCGCGGGTCCTGCACGATGCGGGCCGGATCGCCGGGCAGCACGCGGAACAGGAAGAAGTTCAGCACCGCCACGAAGGCGATCGTGAGCAGGGCCAGCCCGAGCCGCCGCAGGATGTAGCTGCCGCCCATGGCCTAGTTCACCGGCGTCACATTGACGATCGACAGACGGTCGCTCAGCGAGAGCAGGCCCTCGGGCTCGATCACCCAGCCCTGGAAGCGGTCGCTGCGATAGGCCGCGACATTCTGGGCATAGTAAGGGATGATATAGGGCACATCGCGCACCAGGATGGCCTGCATCTCGTGGATGATCGCCTGGCGCTTCGCCTTATCGATCGTCGTCAGCTGCTCTTGAAAGAGGGCGTCATACTCGGGGTTCGAGTAGCCGGCCTCGCTGATTCCGGTGGGGATCTGCTCGGTAGTCGCGATATAGAGCAGCGAGGCGGGATCCACGCCCACACCCCAGCCCCAGCGGATCACGTCGTAGTCGAAGGCGGGGCAGCAGATCGCGGTCAGGGCGTCGCCGTCGAGCGGGGTCAGGTTGAGCTCGACCCCGGCCTGCTTCCACTGCTCGCTCAGCAGCTCGAAGAAGCGCTGGCCGTCGGCGGCGTCCTGGTCGGCGGGGTAGCTGTAGCGCAGCGAGAGGGGCTTGCTCGGGTCGCCGGGCATCTCGCGCACCCCATCGCCGTCAGAGTCGGCGTAGCCGGCCTCGTCGAGGATCTGATTTGCCTTCGCCACATCGAAGGCGTAGTCCTGGACCTGACTGGCGAAGGCCTCGCCGTGGGCGGGGGTGACCAGGCTGAGGCCGGGGCTGCCCAGGCCGAGCAGGATGCCGTCGATCAGGGCCTGCTTGTCGGTGGCGTGGGCCAGGGCCTGGCGCACCCGCACATCCTGGAGGGCGGGGTGGCCGGTACACTTGCCGACCTCGGGGGGGCAGTTCTCTTTGGTGACCACGTTGAAGAAGATGTCCGAGAGGGCGCGCTGATTGCCGACCTCGACCTTGATATTCGACTCGGACTGCAGCGAGCGGACCACGGTGTTGCTGGGCACGCCGATCAGGTCGACCTCGCCGGTGCGCAGGGCCTGGACCATGGCGTCGCCGTTGCCGAAGACGCGGTAGATCACCGTGTCGATCTTCGGCACGGTCGAGTAGTGGTCCTTGACTGCCGTCAGGCGTGCGAACTCGCCGGGCTTGTACTCGGCCAGCCTGAAGGGGCCCGAGCCGATCAACTCGGTATTCTCGAACTCGGTGGCGGCCGTCTCGTCGGCGAACTCGCCCCAGATATGCTTCGGCAGAATATAGAGCGACGAGAAGCGCTCGTCGGTGTTGGCCACGGGCTGCTCGAAGGTGACCACCACCGTTGTCGGATCGGGGGCCTCGACCGACTCGAGCAACGAGACATAGTCCTTCAGCAGGGCGAAGGCTTCGAAGCCCTTGATCATCTCGAAGGTGAACTTCACATCCTCAGCGGTGAGCGGCTGGCCGTCGTGCCAGGTGGCGCCCTCGTAGAGCTTGAAGGTCCAGGTGCGGCCATCCTCGCCGACCGACCACTCTTGCGCCAGACCGGGGTAGAGCTCGTTCTTCAGGTCGATCCTGACCAGGGTATCGTAGGCCAGGTCGAAGAGGTCGAAGGCCTCGGTGAGATAGGCGGCCCCCGGGTTGAGCGAGTCGGGGGCGGCGGTGCGACCGATCGTCAGGGTGCCGCCGCCGGCCGCGGGGGCCGCTGTGGCATCGGCTGCGGGGGCCGCGGTGGCATCGGTTGCGGGGGCTGTGGTGGCATCTGTTGCGGGGGGCTGGGTCGCGGCGCCGCCGGGCGGGGCGCCGCCGCAGGCGCTCAGCAGCATGGCGAGCAGCAGGGACGCCAAAAGGAGGGTAGGCTTCCTGAGCATCTGAGACTCCTTGCACAATTCCGAGTGACGGCCCCAGGCCGTCGGCGTGAGGAGTGGCGCGACAGGCTGCGCCGGGATGGTCAGCGCTTGACCGAGGGCCGGCGACGAGCCGGCTATGTGGGGACAGAGAGCGGTAGGTGAAAGGATACACCGGCGACGGCGCCGGTGTCAAGCTGAGCCAGTGTCAAAGGTGTAAAGCTTTTCCTAGCCCACCTGGTTCTCGGGATGCTCGGGGGGCGGCACCGGGAGCTGGGAGAGGCCGGCGGCGATCGCGGCCTCGAGCCGACGCTTCAGATCCCACAGGTGGGCCAGCTCGTGGGTGATCTCGCCGAGGCGAGGGTGCTCGCGGTCGTCAACCTGGCTATCGGCGTAGATCTGGCGCTGCTCCTCCTCGCGGGCCTCGATCGTCGCATTGACTTCGGACAGTTGCTCTCTCAGTGTGGACATAGGTTCACCCTCCGTAGCGCTTGGGCCCTACCAGTGCTCGACGACCCGCTCGATGCTCATGCGGATGGTCAGGCGCTGCTGCTTGCCGAACTGATCGCGCGTCATCTGGTCGGCCTTCTCGCGGTTGTGGTAGCGCGTGGCCAGGCGGTGGATATCGGCCTGGGCCGTCTCGGGGTCGTCGATCAGCCGGGCCGTGCCATAGACCGTCACGTAGTCGTAGCCGTCCTCGATGCAGAGGGCGACGCGCGGATCGCGCCGCAGGTTGGCGGCCTTGGCCCGCTGGACGGTAGTATTCATCATAATCTCGTCGCCCTGCAGCTCGTACCACATCACGGTCAGCTGGGGGGCGCCGTCGGCCTGGCTGGTGCCGAGAACGCCGAAGCGGGGCGCCTCGATGAAGGCGCGGGTCTTCTCGCTCAGTGTCGGGGCCATGCTCTCCTCACAGGTATGCGCTCCGTTCGCGATATCTTAGCATGAACCGGTCCGCGCGGGCGGCGCCGCTACCCCTCGACGAAGGCGAGGATGGCCTCGGCGGTGGCCTGGGCGCCCTGTCCGTAGAGCATGGTCATATGGTTGCCGGGGACGTGGGCATAGGCGCAGTGGGGCAGCAGGGCGCGCGTCTCGGCGGCCTGCTCGGCGCTGACGATGGGCGGGGCGCCGGGCGGCCCGTAGGGGCCCGTGGCGTGGACCATGAGGACGGGGCAGCCGACGTGGGCGAGGTGGGCGCGCCACGGCTCGGCGATCACCCCGTCGGCGGCCGCGGCAATATGGGCCGGGTTGGCGCGCGGGCGCACGCTGCCGTCGGGGGCCATGGCCACATCGGCCTGGTAGTAGCGCTCGAGCACCGGGTCCCACTCCCAACCGTGGTAGTAGGGCGCCTGGCGCAGCAGGTCGAGGTAGGCCTCGAACGAGGGGTAGCTACGCTCGAGGCGGGCCAGGGCGGGGCGGATCAGCTCGCGGGTGCGCTCGCTGGCCGCGCTGATCGCGGCGTCGATCAGCACCGCCCGGGCGACCCGCCCGGCGTGGTTGGCGGCCATGTAGAGCGAGAGCAGGCCGCCGAACGAGTGGCCGCCCATGACCACCCGCTCGAGGCCGAGGGCGTCGAGCAGGCCGAGCAGATCGGCGGCGTGGTCGGCCATGCGATAGCCGGCGGCGGGCTTGTCGCTGGCGCCGCGCCCGCGCATATCGGGGGTGATCACCCGCAGGCGCGGGGCCAGGTGGCCCACGACAACCTCGAAGGCGCGGCAGTTGGCCGTGAGGCCGTGGACCAGCACCAGCGGCGGGGATCCGCCGGGCGCATCGGCGTAGTGCAGCTGGATGCCGTTGGTCTCGACAAATGCGCTCATCGCTCGCCTCCTCCATTGGGGCGCGGGGATGCGCGGCATTGTAGCATAGCGCCAGAGCGCCGGGGGTGGTAGAATCTCTTGCTTGTTAAGCTTGTTAGGACATGGGCCGCCCTATTCCCTTCGGGCAGCCCTTCCGCTATACTTCCGCCATGACTCGACGCGCAGGATTCACAGCGGCGTTCGCGCCCTTGATCATTGCCACCCTCGTCGCTCTCACGCTCCTCGCCACCCTGCAATACCACTGGGTGGGGCAGGTCAGCGCCGGCGAGCGCGAGCGGCGCCAGGCCAATCTGGCGATCAGCGCCCAGCGCATGGGCGAGGACTTCGATCGCGAGCTGGCCCGGGCCTACCTGAGCTTCCAGATGGACGCGCCGACCCTGCGCGAGGCCAACTGGGAGCGTTTTGCCGTGCGCTATGACCACTGGCAGGAGACCGCGCCCAACCCCGGCCTGGTGAAGGAGATCTACCTGGTCGAGGTCAACCAGATCGGGCAGGCCACCCTGCAGCGCTACTACCACGACAGCCGCAGCTTCACCACGGTGCAGTGGCCGTTCGAGCTGATGCCGCTGCGCCGCCGTATCGAGCGGATCTACAGGGCCATCTTCATCGAGGGCGACCGCGACCAGATTAATGTCAGCCCGGTCGACCGGGCGGGGCCGGCCCTGCTCATCCCCGCCGCACGGCCATGGCTGCTCTCGGACCAGCAAGAGCTGGGCTTCAACGCCGACCTGCTCTTCAGCGACCTGGTCTTCCCCGGCGCCTTCGGGCGCTGTCTGCGCTGCCCGCCCGAGCTGTACGACTCGCCCCTGCTCGCCCACACCGTCGTCGTCCTCGACCGCGACTATATCGCGGACGCATTTCTGCCCGAGCTGGCCCGGCGCTACTTCCCGGGCGAGGGCGGCCTCGATTATAACCTCGGCGTCGTCGATCAGATCGCGCCCAACGAGCTGATCTTCAGCTCGGACGAGCGCCTCGACGCCCGCAGCTTTGCCACAGGCGACGCGGCCGTGGGCATCTTCAATATTACCTACGCCGAGCTCAACCGGCTGCTGATGACGGGCGAGGCCCTGCCCTTCCGGCTGCCCGATGACCGAGCCAGCGGGGAGCGGATCACGATCGGCGTGCTCGGGCGCCAGGACGCCGAGGCCAGCCTCGCCGAGCGCGGACAGTGGCGCCTGGTGCTCAAGCACCGCGAGGGCTCGCTCGACGCGGCCATCGCCGGGCTGCGCGCCCGCAACCTGATGGTCAGCTTCGGCACGCTGCTGCTGCTGGGGGGCAGTATGGTCATGCTCCTCCTGGCGACGCGCCGCGCGCAGCGCCTGGCCCGCCAGCAGCTCACCTTCGCCTCGGCCGTCTCGCACGAACTGCGCACGCCCCTGGCGGTGATCTGCTCGGCGGGCGAGAACCTGGCCGACGGGCTGGTCCACGACCCGCAGAAGGCCCGCCAGTACGGGGCGGTGATCTACCACGAGGGCCGGCGCCTGACCGAGATGGTCGAGCAGGTCCTGGCCTTCGCGGGGGCCCAGTCGGGCCAGCAAGGTTACCACCTGCAGCGCACCGACGTCGCCCCCCTGCTCGAGAGCGTGGTTCAGGGCCTCGAGCTGCAGCTGCGCGAGGGCGGCCACGAACTGGCGCTGGCCGTCGACCCGGCCCTGCCGCCCGTGAGCGCCGACCAGGCGGCCCTGCGACGAGCCCTCCAGAACCTGATCAGCAACGCCATGAAGTATGGGGGTTCCGGCGCACGGATCGGCGTCGAGGCCAGGGTCGCGACGACCGAACTCGGCGCCGAGCTGCAGATCAGCGTGCGCGACAGCGGCCCCGGCATCGACCCCGCCGACCTGCCGCATATCTTCGAGCCGTTCTATCGCGGGCGGTCCGCGATGGCGGCCTATGCCGCGGGCAGCGGCCTCGGCCTGAGTCTGGTGCGCCACACCGCCGAGGGCCACGGCGGGCGGGTCAGCGTCGAGAGTCGCGTCGGCCACGGCGCGCGCTTCACCCTGCATCTGCCGCTCCAGGACACGGGCGACTGGCTCCAGGATCCCGGCGACTCCGGCGCGCGGCCCTTCGGCTCGCCCGCCACAGGAAGTTTATGAACAAACGCATACTGCTCGTCGAAGACGAGCCCGGGCTGGTGATGACCCTGTCGGACCGGCTGCGCAGCGAGGGCTACGCGGTCGAGGCCGCGGGCGACGGCGATACGGGCCTGGCCCGCGCCCTGACCGAGCTCTACGACCTGATCATCCTCGACGTCATGCTGCCCCAGCGCAACGGCTTCGACGTCTGCCGCGACCTGCGCCAGCGCCGCAACCAGACCCCGGTGATCATGCTGACGGCCCGCGGCCAGATCGTCGACAAGGTGGTCGGCCTCAAGCTGGGCGCCGACGACTACCTGGCCAAGCCCTTCGAGATGATCGAGCTGCTGGCCCGGGTCGAGGCCCTGCTGCGGCGCGCCCCCGGCGAGAGCCCCCAGGCCGAGGAGGGGGTCTACGAGTTCGGGCCGATCCAGGTCGACCTGCGCCGCTCGGCGGTGAGCCGCAACGGGGCCACGATCGACCTGTCGGCCCTCGAGTTTCGGCTGCTGCGCTACTTTATCGAGCACCGCGGCGAGACCCTCTCGCGCGACGCCCTGCTGAACGAGGTCTGGGGCTACAACGCCCTGGTCTCGACCCGCACCGTCGACGTCCATGTGGCCTGGCTGCGCCAGAAGCTCGAAGAGCACCCGCGCCACCCCAAGTACATTCTCACAGTACACGGGCTGGGCTACAAATTCATCGGCTGAGCGCGCCTCGCTCAGCCTGATCGGGTATACTCTCGCCGTACCTGTCGAGCGACGAAGGAGCAAGAGTATGCCTGAGGCGGCGACAACGCCCGATGCTTCGGCGCGATGCGCTATTGGCGTGATCGGGGGCAGCGGGCTCTATGCCATGGCCGGGCTGGCCGATATCGAAGAGCTACGCCTGAGCACGCCCTATGGCGAGCCGAGCGACGCCATTGTGGTAGGGAGCCTGGCGGGGCGGCGGGTGGCCTTCCTGCCGCGCCACGGGCGGGGGCACCGCCTGAACCCGTCGGAGGTGCCGGCGCGGGCCAACATCCACGCCTTCAAGCAGCTCGGCGTCCAGTACCTGATCTCGGTCAGCGCCGTGGGCTCGCTGCGCGACGACTACGCGCCGGGCCATGTGGTCATCCCCGACCAGCTCTTCGACCGGACCAGGGGGCGTCGGCCGGACACCTTCTTCGAACAGGGCGTGGTGGCCCACGTGGGCTTCGACCACCCCTTCTGCCCCGAGCTCAGCGAGCGGCTGCACGGGGCGGCGCTGGCGGCGGGCGCCACAGTGCATCAGGGGGGCACGCTGGTAGTGATGGAGGGGCCGGCCTTCTCGACCAAAGCCGAGAGCGAAGAGAACCGGCGGCGCGGCCACAGCCTGATCGGCATGACCGCCCTGCCCGAGGCCAAGCTGGCCCGCGAGGCCGAGATCGCCTACGCCACCCTGGCCATGGTCACCGACTACGACGTCTGGCACCCCGACCACGCCTCGGTCACCGTCGAGGCGGTGGTGGCGGTGCTGCACGCCAATGCGGCCCTCTCGCAGCGTATCGTGGCCGAGGCCGTCGCGCGGATCGGCGACGGCTTCGACAGCCCGGCCCACAGGGCCCTGGCCACGGCGATCATCACCGACCGCGGGCACATCCCGGCCGAGGCCCGCGAGCGGCTGCGCGTGATCGCGGGGAAGTATTTGGAAGGATGAAGGCTGAAGGATGAAGGATGAATAGGTCATCCCTCATCCTTCATTCCTGATCCTTTACGAGAGGGTCGCTTCGAGGGTCATGGCCTCGAGGCCGGGGGCGAGCAGCTTGGAGACCGGGCAGCCGGCCTTGGCGTCGTCGGCGAACTTCTGGAAGGTGGCCTGGTCGATACCGGGTACCTTGCCCTCGGTCACCAGGTGGATCTTCGTGATCTTCGGCCCGCCCTCGCCGGCGAGCAGGGTCACCGACGCGCTGGTACTCACGGCCTCGGGCACGTGGCCCGCGCCGCTGAGGATGGCCGAGAGAAACATGCTGTAGCATGCGGCGTGGGCCGCCGCGATCAGCTCCTCGGGGTTACTCCCGCCGCCGTTCTCGAAGCGTGAGACATAGGTGATCGCGGTATCGCGCAGGGCGCCGCTCTCGGTCGAGGCCTGGCCGGAGCCACTCTTGAGATCACCCCGCCAGGTCGAAGTGGCGCTGCGCTGGAACTCAGCCATCGTCGGCTCTCCTTTCATATCTGCTCCACAGGGCACAAACTATTATAGTTCGAAAGGCATGGCCCATGCAGTCCGAGATCCGGATCATTCCCGTGCGCGGCATCGGCGAGGTCACAGCGGGCGACGACCTGCCAGGCCTGCTGCTGACGGCACTTGCGAGCGGCGGCCAGACCCTGGCCGACGGCGACGTGCTCGTCGTCACCCAGAAGATCGTCTCGAAGGCCGAGGGCCGCCTAGTCGACCCGGCCGAGGTCGAGCCCTCGGCCTTCGCCCGCCAGATCGCCGCCCAGGGGCGCAAGGACGCCGGCTTCCAGGAGATTGTCCTGCGCGAGAGCCGGCGCATCGTCAAGATGACCAGCGGGGTGCTGATCACTGAGACCCACCACGGGCTGATCTGCGCCAACAGCGGCGTCGACGAGTCGAACGTGGCGGGAGGGCGGGTGGTCTGTTTGCTGCCCGAGGACCCTGACGCCAGCGCCGCCGCTCTGCGGGCCGAGCTGCGCGCGCGCGCCGGGGTCGAGGTTGCCGTGATCATCTCCGACACCTTCGGCCGGCCCTGGCGCGACGGACAGGTCAATGTCGCGATCGGCTGCGCCGGCATCGCGCCCCTGAGCGACTTCGCGGGGGTGGACGACCCCTACGGCTACACCATGCACGCCACCCTGATTGCGGTGGCCGACGAGCTGGCGAGCGCCGCCGAGCTGGTCATGGGCAAGATCGACAAAGTGCCCGCCGCGGTCGTGCGGGGCTACGCCTACACCCCCAGCGAAGAGGCCACGGCCAAGGCGCTGATCCGCGACCCGCGCTTCGACCTCTTCCGCTAGACGATAGGGAAACCATGGAGTTCTTCGAGATCATTCGCGGGCGGCGCAGCGTGCGCGCCTTCAGGCCCGACCCGCTGAGCCGCGCGCAGATCGAGGCGGTGCTCGAGGCGGCCCGCTGGGCGCCCTCGCCCCACGGGCGGCAGCCATGGCGCTTTGTGGTCGTCACCACGCCCGAGGGCAAGACACGCCTGGCCGACGCCATGGGCGAAGAGTGGCGCAGCCAGCTCGCCCTCGACGGGCAGGACGCCGCCGTGATCGAGACCCGCTTCCGCAAGTCGCACGCCCGCATCACCGGGGCGCCCGCGGTGATCGTGCCCTGCCTCTACCTGGAGGACCTGGACGTCTACCCCGACCCCGAGCGGCAGGCGGCCGAGACGACCATGGCCGTGCAGAGCCTGGGGTGCGCGGTGCAGAACATGCTGCTCGCCGCCTACGCCCAGGGCTTCGACGGCGGCTGGATGTGCGCGCCGCTCTTCTGCCAGGGCACGGTGCGCGCCGCCCTGGGCCTCGCCGAGACGCTGCACCCCCACGCCCTGATCCCCCTCGGCTACCCCGCCCAGGACCCCGTGCGCCGCCCGCGCCGTCCCCTCGACGAGCTCGTGACGAGCTGGCAATAGACCCTTGACAGACCCTTTTCCGTGTAGTACACTTGTTCGCATAAAGCACCGCGACGTACCCAGAACATTGTGGTAGCATGGATTGCAGGTCATGCTTCGGAGGAGGCCCACGATGGCGATCGAGCGACGCGTGCTGGAAGACATCGACTACCCGAGCAGCGACGGGAAACCCATGTCGGACAACACCAGGCAGTTCCAGTGGATCGTCACGATCCAGGGCGGCCTCGACGCGCTCTTCAAAGACGACCCGAACGTCTTCGTGGCCGGCGACCTGCTCTGGTACCCGGTCGAGGGCAAGCCCAAGATCCGGCGCGCCCCCGACGCCATGGTGGTCATCGGGCGCCCGAAGGGCCACCGCGGGGCCTACCTGCAATGGCGCGAGGGGGGCATCGCGCCGCAGGTGGTCTTCGAGGTGCTCTCGCCGAAGAACACCCCCGCCGAGATGGCCGGCAAGCTGGCCTTCTACGAAACCTATGGCGCCGAGGAGTACTACCTCTACGACCCCGACGGCGGCGAGCTGACGGGGTGGCGGCGGCTGGGCGGCGGCCTCCGGCTGATCCCCAGGATCGAGGGCTGGGTCAGCCCGCGCCTGGGCGTGCGTTTCGGGCTGCGCGGCGACGAGCTACTGCTCGAGAACCCCGACGGCACGCCCTTCCTCTCCTACCTCGAGCTGGCTCGTCGCCGCGAGGCGGCCGAGCAGGAGGCCGGCGCGGCCGCAACCCGAGCGAGGGCCGAGCGCGAGCGCGCCGAGGCCGAGCGCGAGCGCGCCGAGGCCGAGCGCGAGCGCGCCGAGCGGCTGGCGGCC
>CAZKTU010000005.1:41973-44822 GCA_964555675.1 uncultured Oscillochloris sp. | reverse complement strand
GGCCGAGCGCGAGCGCGCCGAGCGGCTGGCGGCCCGCCTGCGCGAGCTTGGTATCGACCCCGAGAGCGTCTAGAAGACCGGGGCCGGCGGGTCGGGCGCTGACAGCAGCCCCGCGCCGCGGCGGCCCCATTGAGAGAGCCAGAGCAGCCATGATTGTGGTCCTCGCCGGAGGCGTCGGCGCCGCGAAATTCCTCGAAGGGCTTGTGCAGGTCGTGCCGCCTGAGCAGGTCACCGCCATCGTGAATACCGGCGACGACTTCGCACTGCACGGGCTGACTATCTCGCCCGACCTCGACATCGTCACCTGTAGCCTGGCCGGCCTGATCGACCGCGAGCAGGGCTGGGGCATCGTCGGCGATACGACCGCCTGCATGGAGTGGCTGGGCCGCCTGGGCGGGCCCACCTGGTTCAAGCTGGGCGACCGCGACCTGGCCCTGCATATCAGGCGTACTGCGCTGTTGCGGGGCGGGGCGACCCTCAGCCAGGTGGCCGCCGGCTTCCGCGAGGCCCTGGGCGTGGCCATACAGATCGTGCCCATGAGCGACGATCCGGCGCCCACCCACATCCTCACCGACGCCGGCGAGCTCCACTTCGAGGAGTATTTCGTGCAGCGGCGCGCCCAGGACGAGGTGCGCGGGGTCAAGCTCCACGCCGCCGGCCCGGCCCGGCCGGCGCCGGGCGTGCTCGAGGCCATCGCCACAGCCGAGGCCATCCTGCTCGCGCCGAGCAACCCGATCGTCAGCGTCGGCCCGATCCTGGCCCTGCCAGGGGTGCGCGAGGCCCTGCGCGCTACAGCCGCGCCAATCGTCGCCGTGAGCCCAATCGTCGGCGGCGCGGCGATCAAGGGCCCCGCCGCCCCGCTCATGCGGGCCATGGGCCAAGAGGTCTCGGCCCTCGGGATCGCCCGCGGCTACGCCGACTTCCTTGACGGCATCGTGATCGACCAGGTCGACGCCGCGCTCGCCGCGCCCATCGAGGCCCTGGGGATGCGCGCGGCAGTGACCGACACGATCATGCGCGGCCCCGCCGAGAAGGCGCACCTGGCCGCCGTGGCGCTCGAGCTCGCCCAGGCCTTCGCCAGATGAGACTCGACGCGATTGTGCCAGTCAAAGCCCTCGACCGGGCTAAGAGTCGCCTCGCCGGCACCCTCACCCCCGCCGAGCGACGCGCCCTCGTGCTCGAGATGCTCGCCCGCGTGATCGCCACCCTGCGCAGCCCGGCCGCGCCGATCAGCAACGTCTGGCTGATCAGCGCCGACCCGACGGCCCTGCAGCTCGCCGCGGCCTGGGGCGCGCGGCCGCTGCGCGAGGCGGCCGGCGACCTCAACACGGCCCTCACTCAGGCCCGCGCTGTGGCCCTGTCCGCGGGGGCCGAGGCCATCCTCGTGGTGCCGGGCGATGTGCCCCTGATCACGCCGGCCGATGTCGCGGCCATGGCCGCCCTGCTGGGCCACGACGCCGACGTCGCCCTCGCCCCCGACGAGGCCGGCAGCGGCACCAACGCCCTCGGCCTGCGCCGCTCCGCCGAGCTGCCCTTCCACTTCGGCCACGAGAGCGCCGCCCGCCACCTGGCCGAGGCCGCCGCCCGCGGGCTGCGCGCCCGCCGCTACTGTTCGCCCACCCTCGCCCTCGATGTCGACGGCCCGGCCGGCCTCGCTCGCTACCGCGCCCTCGTGCCCGCGCCCGCCAACCGCGCCGTCGGCTGAGACGCGCCGCGCGGTCGACGGCCCCGGCGGTCGAAGGAGGTGTATACTGAGAGCGAGCCCTGCGTCCGACCGCCCGAAGCACCCGCCCGCCTCGCGGGCGTAGACGTTTTGACGAAAGGAAGACCCCCCTTGGCACAGATCGGTCTCTCCGCCGCCCTCGAACAGTTCCACCCGTCCGAGCTGCTCGAGCACGCCCGGCTCGCCGAGGCCCACGGCTTCGAGGGCGTGATGGCCGCCGACCACTTCCAGCCCTGGGTGCCCGCCCAAGGCCATAATGCCTACGCCTATAGCTGGATGGGCGCCCTCGGCACCGTCACCAAAGGCGACTTCGGCCCCGGCGTCACCTGCCCGACCTTCCGCACCCACCCCTCGGTGATCGCCCACGCCGCCGCCACCCTGGGGGCCATGTTCCCCGGGCGCTTCTGGCTCGGCCTCGGCAGCGGCGAGCTGCTCAACGAGAATGTGGTCGGCGGCGAGTGGCCCGAGCCCCTGGTGCGCTTCGAGATGATGCAAGAGGCCACCGAGATCATCCAGCGGCTGCTCGCCGGCAAAGAGGTGCGCTACCGCGGCCGCTACTTCAAGATGAACAAGGTGCGCCTGTGGACCCTGCCCGAGCAGCCGGTGCCGGTCTATGTGGCCGCCACAGGGCCGCAGACCCTGAAGTGGGCCGGCAAGACCTGCGACGGCCTGATCACCCCCGGCGCCAACCACGAGAAGCTGCGCGGCATCCTCGACAACTTCGCCGCAGGCGCCAAGGAGGCCGGCAAGGACCCCGCAGCCATGCCCAAGCTCCTGCAGATCCACGTCTCGTGGGCCGAGACCGACGAGGAGGCGATGCAGAGCGCTATGGTCGAGTGGCCCAACGGCGGCATGAACTTCCCCAAGCAGGATATCCGCTCACCCGAGGACTTCGCCGCCATGGCCAAGCTGGTGCGCCCCGAGAACTTCAAGGGCCGCGTGCTGATCTCCTCAGACCTCGAGCAGCACCGCGCCCACCTGCAGGGCTTCCTCGATCTGGGCTTCAACGCGATCTATGTCCACAACGTCGGCCGCAACCAGGAGCAGTGGATCAAGGCCTACGGCGAGCACGTGATCCCCAAGCTGAAGTAGCGGGGGAACCAGGTTCCCCCGCACCCCCGCCAGG
>CAZKTU010000005.1:0-41873 GCA_964555675.1 uncultured Oscillochloris sp. | reverse complement strand
GTGATCCCCAAGCTGAAGTAGCGGGGGAACCAGGTTCCCCCGCACCCCCGCCAGGGGCGAAAAGCTAATGCCGTGGGGGAACCTGGTTCCCCCACACCCCCCACATGCGCTTTACCTCCATCCTGATCGCCAACCGGGGCGAGATTGCCGTGCGGATCATCAGGGCCTGTCGCGAGCTGGGCATTCGCCCGCTGGCGGTCTACTCTGAGGCCGACGCCCAGGCCCTCCATGTGCGCCTGGCCGACGCCGCCGTGTGTATCGGCCCGCCCCCCGCCGCCCAGAGCTATCTGCGCGGCGAGGCGATCGTGGCCGCCGCCCAGCAGCTCGGGGCCGAGGCCGTGCACCCCGGCTATGGCTTCCTCTCGGAGAACGCCGCCTTCGCTCGGGCCTGCGCCCAGGCCGGCTTGACCTTCATCGGCCCACCCCCTGAGGCGATCGAGGCCATGGGCGGCAAGATCGGGGCGCGACGCCTTGCCGTAGAAGCCGGGGTGCCCGTGGTGCCCGGCTACGATGGGGCCGACCAGTCCGAGGAGCGCCTACTCGCCGAGGCGGTGCGCATCGGCTTCCCCCTGCTGGTCAAGGCCAGCGCTGGGGGTGGTGGCAAGGGTATGCGCGTCGTCACCGAGCCCGCCGCCTTCGCCGAGGCTTTGGCGGGCGCCCGCCGCGAGGCCCAGGCCGCCTTCGGCGACCAGGCGGTCTTCCTCGAACGCCTGATCCTCAGGCCGCGCCACGTCGAGATCCAGATCCTGGCGGATAGCCACGGCACCGTGCTGCACCTCGGCGAGCGCGAGTGCTCGATCCAGCGCCGCCACCAGAAGATCCTCGAAGAGTCGCCCTCGCCCGCCCTCACCCCCGCCCTGCGCGAGCAGATGGGCGAGGCGGCCGTGCGCGCCGCCAGGGCCGCCGCCTATGTCAACGCCGGCACCGTCGAGTTCGTGCTCGACCAGGCGGGCCAGTTCTACTTCCTCGAGATGAATACCCGCCTGCAGGTCGAGCATCCGGTCACCGAGCTGGTCACCGGCCTCGACCTGGTGCGCTGGCAGATTGCGATCGCCGCGGGCGAGCGGCTGCCCTTCGGCCAGGCCGATCTGCAGTTCCGCGGACACGCGATCGAGGCCAGACTCTACGCCGAGGACCCGGTCACCTACCTGCCCGCCGTGGGCCGCCTGGCCTTGCTCGAGCCGCCCCTCGGGCCGGGGGTGCGCGTAGACGCCGGGCTGACTACGGGCGACGAGGTGACGGTCCACTACGACCCCATGATCGCCAAGCTGATCGTCTACGGCGAGAGCCGCGCGGCCGCCGTCGCGCGCCTGGGCCGCGCCCTCGACGACTTCGCCGTCCTCGGCCTGACCACCAACCTGCCCCTGCTGCGGGCCCTGGCCGCCCACCCCGCCTACGCCGCCGGCGACACCCACACCGGCTTCCTCGCCGAGCACCCCCTCGACACCGCCCACCCCCCGCCGCCCCCCGCGGTCCTGGCCGCAGCCGCCCTGCTCGCGCAGGAAGAGGGCGACGCCGGAGGCGCCCCCCGCGACCCCTTCGCCGCCCCCTGGCGCGCCAATGGGGGCGCCCTCGCCATCAGGCTGCTGTGCGACGGCGTCGAGCACACGGTTATGTCGAGCCGTTCAGGCCACGACTGGACGCTCCAGATCGCGGGCCGAGCCCACAGGGCGGTCATCGCGGCAAAGGGCCCGGGCGAGCTCGCCCTCAGGCTCGACGGTCAGGCGGCGCGCCTGCGCGTGGCCCGCGCCGACAACGGCGACCTGTTGGTGGCCTGGCGCGGCGCGGCTTACAGGCTCGCGCGCCCCGCACCCCTGAGCGCCGACAGCGCCGCCCGCAGCGGGGGCGGCCATGGCGCCGCCAACCTCAGCGCCCCCATGCCGGGCACCCTGGTCAAGGTCCTGGTGAGCGAGGGCGAGGTCGTGCGCGAGGGCCAGGCCCTGCTGATCCTCGAAGCCATGAAGATGGAGCACACGGTCGTCGCGCCCTACGCCGGCACCGTGCGCCGCCTGCCCTTCAGCCAGGGCAGCAGCGTGGCCGGCGGGGCCAGCCTGGTCGACCTGACGCCCGAGGAGCATGGCGAGCCGCCTCCTGTATAATGGGGGCATGTCCCTTCTGCTCACCATCCAGCCCCCGGCCCTCGCCCTGGTGCCCAGCGCCGAGCCCCAGCTCTGCTACGCCCTGGTGACCGTCACGGCCGACGCCGGCGGCGGGGCCACGCCGGTCAGCTGGGCCGTGGTCGCCGACGCCAGCCGCTCGATGCGCATCCCCATCGTCAGCGAGGAGCAGTTCCGCGAGCTGGTCCGCTCGGGCGGCGCCCAGGAGGTGCTGGTCGACGGCGTGCCCGTCTGGCAGCTCGCCGGCCCCGTGCCCGAGGAGGTGCGAGCCGCCGCCCCCAGCGCCCTCGAGCACACCGCCCGCGCCCTCCACAGTATCGTCGAGCGCCTCGACCGGGCCGACCGGCTCTGCCTGGTGGCCTGCGCCGAGCAGGCCGTCCTGCTGGTGGCGGCCGGGGGCGAACGCCGCGCCGAACTGGTGGCCGGCGTGGCGCGCCTGCGCAGCTTGCGCCTGGGCGAGGAGACCGATCTGGCCGCCGGCATGAGCGTGGCCCTGGCCGAGCTGCGCCGCAGCGGCCAAGGCGTCAGCAGGCTCATGCTGCTCACCGACGGCTTCACCCGCGACCCCGCGGCCTGCCTGGCATTGGCGCGCGACGCCGCGGCAGACGGAGTCAGCGTCAGCACCCTCGGCCTCGGCGGCGAGTTCCAGGACGACTTGCTCACACGCATGGCCGACATCAGCGGCGGCCGGGCGGCCTACCTGCGCCACGCCGAGCAAATCCCCGCGGCCGTCGCCGCCGAACTCGACGCCGCCCGCGGCGTTGCCGCCCGCGCCCTGACCCTCGAGCTGAGCCTGCCGCGCGGCGCGGCCCTGCGCCACGTCACCCGCCTCAGCCCCGCCCTCGCCCCCCTCGAATGGGAGCAGGGCGACCCCGAGGGGCGTCGCCTCACCCTGCGCCTCGGCGACCTCGAGCGCGGCGCACCTGCCCGCCTCTTGCTCGAGATCCTCGCGCCGCCCGTGCCGCCCCGCCCCGCCCCCGGCGGCGCGCGGGTCAGGCTGGCCGCCCTGACGGCAAGTAGCGGGGAGGCCAGGGCCGGCGCCGACCTGATCGCCCACTATTCGCCCGACGCCGCCCCGCCCGCGCCCGCGATACTGACCGCCGCCGCCCAGGCCAGCGCCGCCCGCCTCCAGCGCCGCGCCGCCGAGGCCGCCGCCCGCGGCGACAGCCAGAGCGCCGCCGCGCTCATGCGGGCCGCCGCCGCCCGCCTGCGCGACCTGGGCCAGCCCGCCCTCGCCGAGGCCGCCCTGCGCGAAGCCGAAGCCCTCGCCGCCACCGGGCGCGACACGGGGGCCGGCGCCCGCGAGCTGACCTATGCCACCCGCCGCCTCGGCGAGCATGAGGTCCCAGAGTAGACTGGAGCGCCCGTGGACCCCTCAGAGCAGCGGACCCTACAGACCATCGCCGTACCGGGCCTGCGCGTGGACCTGATCGCCATCACGCCGGCCGAGGCCATGTTTCACCCCGAGGCCATGCCTGCAGTCACAGCGCTGGAGGACGACCAGCCCCACCCGCTGCCGGCCCACCTGCCCGCGGGCCTCCAGCCGCGCCGCCTCGGCGAGGCCTACTGCGCCGCCGACGCCGCCGGCGCCTTCCAGGTCAGCTGGATCGAGTTGCATCTGCCCGCCGGCGCGACCCTCAGCGTGCCCTGGGATCTCAGCGACGGCCCCGCGCCGGCCATGCAGGGCTTCCAGTTCAAAGGGCGCGACGCCGTCGCCATCGGGGCCGTCTGGAGCGCCGTCTCGCGCGAGCGCCTGCCCATGATCGTCACCCGCGCCGGCCCCGACAGCTGCTGGCTCACCAGCGGCCGCCTGCCGCTCGACGAGCTCGCCCGGGTCGCCGTCAGCCTGCCGGCCGGCCCGCCGCTGCCGGAGACGCTCTGAGACAAGGTTCGGGCGCAGCCCGCCGCGCCGCGGCTGCCCAGCCTCAGCGCGCCGAGCCCTCAGAACATCGTCACGGCCACCACCAGACCCGCCAGCAGGCCGTAGCCGGGGCTGCGCGCCAGAACCGTCGTCAGCAGTCCCACGCCGACCGGCAAGACTAGTCCGAGCTCAGCCGCCGGCAGCCTGTAGCCGAGCAGTGACGCGGCCACCATGGCCAGCACGAGCGAGGCCGGGACAAGGGCGACCAGGGCCGCCAGACGCCCGCCCGCGCTGCCGCTCAAGCTGATGCCGGCGGCGCCGAGGATGAAGAGGGCCAGGGCCGCCACTATGATCACGCCAATGGCTGTGAAGTTCATCTTCGCTCAGTCCTTTATGTCTCACGAGGCGCGCCAGGGCCGCCTCGACAGCTCCTTCTGTACAACGGCAGCCGGCCCCCCGCAGTTGCCCGCGCCAGCTCCGACATTAGACTGAGAAAGAATTCACAAGGGTTCGGTCCGCAGACCGAGGCGTCGCGGCCCCGATTGACAGCCCCGATGGCCGCGACTATACTCGTCGCGCCATGAACACACTGCGCAGGCTGCGCCTGCCCGCCCTGCTTCTACTCGACCTGCTGCTGCTCGCCGCCTTCGCGGCGGTGGTCTGGGCCGACAACGCCGCCAATCGCGGGATCGTCTTCAGCCCGACCCCCGGCCCCGCCGGCGACCCGCCGCCCGTCGGCGTCAACCTCTTCAACCTGCACCTCGAGCCCGACCCGGCCGCCGTCACCCGCTCGTTCGAGCTGGCCGCGACCATGGGCGCCCGTTTCGCCCGCATGCAGGTGCCGTGGGACGATCTCGAGATCCACGCCCGCGGCGACTTCGAGGACCGGCGCAACCTCGAGGCCGTGGGCGCCGTCTCGGCATGGGCCAAGTATGACCGCATCGCCGCCGCGGCCAACGCCGCCGGGGTCGCGCTGATCTGGCGCCTCGAGCGCCCGCCGGCCTGGGCCCGCCAGGTCGCCGCCGCCACGCCCGCCTTCCAGGAGGGCCTGCAGCGCGACGGCAACTCGACCGGCCCACCCGACGACTACGCCGACTACGGCGCCTTCGTCACAGCCGTGGTCGAGCGTTACGACGGCGACGGCCAGAGCGACGCCCCGGGCAGCCCCACCGTGCGCCACTTCCAGCTCTGGAACGAGCCGAACCTGAAGAATGAGTGGGGGTGGGAGGAGCCGCGCCCCGAGCAGTTCGTCGAGCTGCTGCGGGTCGGGGCCACGGCGGCCCGCGCCGCCAGCCCTGAGGCGATCATCATCTTCCCCGGCCTCGCCCCCACCGACGGTCTCGACCAGCGCGCCCCGATGACCGAGCTCGCCTACCTCGACCGGGTCTACCAGGCCGGCGGGGCGGCCTACTTCGACATCATGGCCGCCCAGAGCTACGGCCTCGGCCAGCCGCCCGACGAGCACCGCTATGTCTTCCTGCGCGACCGCAGCAACTGGAGCTGGCGGCGCCCCATCGACACCCGCAACGACGTCAGCCGGGTCGTGCTGCTGCGCGAGGTGATGGAGGCCAACGGCGACGCCGCCACCCCGGTCTGGATCACCGAGTTCGGCTGGAACAGCGCCCCCGACTCAATCCCGCCCGAGCGCCGCTTCACCTGGGGCGAGCCGGTGAGCGAGGAGACCAAGGGGGCCTACCTGGTCGGCCAGCTCGAGCGGGCCCGCGCCGAGTGGCCCTGGATGGGCGTGATGAACATCTGGATGCTGCGCTACGGTGGCTACGCCGAGCCGGACCCCGCCGACCCCACGCCCTACTTCGCCCTCGTCACCCGCGACTGGCAGACCCTGCCCGCCTTCGACGCCCTGCGCGACTACACGGCGGCCCCGCCGCCCGCCGCGGCCCTCACCCGCTCGTGGCCCTGGCTCTGGGACTACGGCCCGCTGCTGCTGCTCGCCGCCATGGCCGTGGCGGGCGGGGCGACTCTGGCCGCCCTCTTCCCCATGCTCGACGGCGCGCGCCGGCGCTTTGCCGCGACCCAGGCCCGCGCGCGGGGCAAGCCCGGCCTCGCCGCGCGGCTGATCCAGCCCGACAGCCTGATCTTCATCGGGATGCTGATCGGCGCGGCCGTGGCCTACAGGGCCTCGGCCCAGCTGCCGCTCACCCTGGCGGGCCTGGCGCTCTTCGGGGGCCTCGCCCTCTTCCGGCCCGACCTGGCCCTGCTCTTCGTCCCCCTGAGCGTGCCGCTCTACTTCATCCCCAAGGGGCTCTTCGACGCCCGCTTCGGCATCCGCGACAGCGGCATCTACCTGCCCATCCACGAGATCTTGCTGGTGATCGCCCTGCTGGCCCTCGCCGCGCATGCGCTCTGGCTGCTCTTACGCCGCCAGTTGCCGCCCCTCCCTCGCATCACCCCGGCGCGGCTGCGGCCCCTGGCCCCGGTCGCCCTGCTTCTGGCGGCGGCCCTCTGGGGCCTGCTCATCGCCGAGGCGCGCGGCCCGGCCCTGCGCGAGCTGCGCTGGCTGTTCGTCGAGCCGCTACTCTTTGTGGGCGCCGCGGCCCTGGTGGCGGGCTGGTGGGCGCGGCATAACCAGGGCGACTACTGGCTGGTCGTCACCAGGGTCTGGCTCGTCGGCGGCGCCGTGGCCGGGCTCGTCGGCATCCTGCAGCTGCTCGGCCTCAACCTGGCGCCTCTCTTCGGCACCAAGGCCGGCTTCAGCGACGACAGCTTCCTGGTCGAGGGCGTGCGCCGCGTCTCGAGCCTCTACGGGCACCCCAACAACCTCGGGCTGGCCATGGGTCGCTACTGGCCCGTGGCGGCCGCCCTGGCCCACCTGGCCTTCTGGGGCGCGGCGAGCCGCCCCGCGGGGGTGCGCCGGGCCCTGCCCTACGCCCTGGCCACCGCCCTCTGCCTGGGCGGGCTGCTCGCCTCATTCTCGCGCGGCGCCTACCTCGGGGCCGTGGCGGCGAGCGCGGTGCTCGCCGTCAGCCTGCTGCCGACGAGCCTCTGGCGCAGCAGGCGCGTGCTCGTGCCTCTGGGGCTGCTGACGGGCCTCGGGGCCTTAGCCGCGCTCGCCGTGCTCGCGCTGAACATCGAGCGCTTCAACCCCTTCGGGGCCAGCAGCGGGGTCAGGGTGCAGACCTGGGCCTCGGCCCTGGCCATGCTGCGCGACCATCCGCTGGGCATCGGCCTCGATCAGTTCGCGCGCCTCTACCCGCAGTACATCGACCCCGCTCTGGCCGGCACCAACGAGATCAATACGGCCCACCCGCACAACCTCTTCCTCGACCTCGCCCTGCGCCTCGGCCCGCTCGGCCTGCTCGCCTTCGCCTGGCTGCTCGTGCGCCTCTTCGCCGACGCCCGGCGGGCGATTCGGGCCGGCGGCGACGGGCTGCGCGGCGCCCAGGTCGGCCCGGCCCTGATGGCGGGCGTCGCCGCGGCCATGGCCGGGGCCCTCGTCCACGGCCTGGTCGACCAGCTCTACTTCTGGCCCGACCTGGCCTTCGCCTTCTGGCTCTTCGTCGCCCTCGGCCGGGCCTACGGCCGCCCCCCACGGGCCGATCATGCTACAATGAGCCTGGCGTTCCCTAACCCCAGGCCCCACGCCGGGCAGTAACGGTCGCCCGGCGACTCCCGGCGGGCACCCCCAGGTCCTATGCCATTCTACCGAGATATGGAGCTGGTCTGCCGCGACTGCGGCGAGAAGTTCATCTTCACCGCAGGCGAGCAGGAGTTCTACGCCGACAAGGGCTTCCTCCACGAGCCGACCCGCTGCCCCCGCTGCCGCTCGCGCCGCGAGACCCCCGCCCAGCGCCGCCCCGCCCAGCGCGAGCAGCAGCGCGACGAGGGCTAGCTACACGAGATTCGCCATCAGCACGCCGGGCGAGAGCTGCACCCGCGCCACTCCGCCGGCGACCCTGTAGGGCGCCCCAAGCTCGCCCTCGGGTGTATAGCTCAGGGCCGCGCCCAGGCGCAGCGTCACGCCCCCGGCCTCGAGCCGGTAGGGCTGGCCCCAGTTCGCCGTGCCCCGCATGAAGCGGAAGGCGCGTGCGGCGGGCCACGCGGGGTCGATGGTGAAGTCGGCGTCCCCCGGCGTCGGCCGGAAGCTGCCGCCGTCACCCTGGGGATGGCGCGGCAGCCGGTCCTCGGCCAGCAGCGCCAGACCCTCGCCGACGAGGGCGGCCCCCAGCTCGGCCGCGCGGGCCTCGGCCTGCTCCCAGCTCGTGCCCTCGGGCAGCGCCAGGGGCCGCTGGAGGGCGATCGCGCCCGTGTCGAGACCCTCGTCCATCCAGTGGAGGGTCACGGCGGTCTGCTCGCGACCCTCGTGGAAAGCCCAGAAGAGCGGCTCGGGGCCGCGCAGTTCGGGCAGCGGCGAGGGGTGCAGGTTGAGGGCGCCCAGGCGCGGCGCGGCCAGCACGGCGGGCGGTAGACGCCAGGGCCAGCAGGCCACGACGAGCAGGTCGGGGCGCAGGGCCGCCAGGGCCGCCGGCACGGCCGGGTCGCCCATGCGCCGCAGCGTCAGGGCGGGCAGGCCGCGGACGGCCGCCATTTCGAGCAGCGAGAGCCCGCGTTGCGGGCCAAGGACGAAGAGCGGCGGGCGCGCGGGCAGGGCGAAGGCCGGAGCCACGGGCGGCGCGCCGGGCGGCGCCGGCACAGCCACGGCGACCACCTCGGCGCCGGCCTCTAACAGGGCGGCGAGGGCCGGGCCACCGAAGGGCCCCAGCATTCCAAGCATGACAACGCGCATGGCTCGACTGTACTATAATAAAGCTGATCGGCTCTTTATTGGCGCCCGTGGCGCTAGCAAGGCGAAGCGTATGCCCCGCATGGTCAACTGCGTCAAGCTCGGGCGCGAGCTGCCCGGCCTCGAGCGACCGCCCTTCCCTGGCCCCCTCGGCCAGCGCATCTTCGAGAACGTCTCGCAGCAGGCCTACCAGCTCTGGCCCGCCCAGGCCACCGTGATCATCAACCACTACGGCCTCAGCCTGGGCGACCCGAACGCCCAGCAGATCCTCATGCAGCAGATGGAAGAGTTCTTCTTCGGCGAGAATGCCCGCATGCCCGAAGGCTGGACCCCCCAGGCCGCCCGTCCGGCCAAGGGCGGGGCGCCGCGGCGCAAGTAGCCGCCCTTAGAGCAAGGGGATCGCCGGCAGCACCTCGAACGACAGTCGCCCGTGGGCGGCCCGCAGCGCCGCCTCGACCTCGGCGGGCGTCGAGCCTCTGGCGAAGATAAAGCCGAGGTAGGCGTCGCCCTCGGGCAGCGGCACCAGGGGGTAGTGCAGGGGCGCGGTGATCTCCACGCTCTCGACCAGGGGCACGGCCCTGGCCTCCTCGAGACCGTGGACCCCGCGCAGCACGCCGGCCTGCGGGATGGGGATCATCATCACCCCGCCCGCGCTGCCCGCCCCGCTCAGCGCGGCGATCGGCAGCCCCGCCGCCTGCCGCAGGATCAGCTCCTCCAGCGTGGCGTCGGTGCCGAACTGCAGCGTGCGCGAGCAGAGCCCGCCGATGCTGCGCCCCGCCAGCTCGACCATCACCGGGCCCTCAGGGCTGATGCGTAGCTCGGCGTGCAGCGGCCCGCGCTCGAGGCCCACCGCCGCCGCCGCCCGCGCCGCCACCGCGGCGATCGCGGCCTGCGTCGCCTCTGGCAGTCGCGAGGGCGTGACATAGATCGTCTCTTCGAAGAATGGCCCATCCAGCGGATCGGGCTTGTCGAAGAGCGCCAGCACCTGCAGCCGCCCCTGGTCGATCAGCCCCTCCAGAGCCACCTCGACCCCGGGGATGAAGTCCTCGACCAGAAACTCCTTCGGGCCGGGCCGCCCCTCGAGCCGGTCGAGCAACCGCCCGAGCCGCTGCGCCGCCGCGACGAACTCCCCCGCGTCATTGGCGCGGATCACGCCGCGACTGCCATTCAGGCGCAGCGGCTTGACCACGCAGGGGTAGCTCACCTCGGCCGCCAGGGCCACCAGATCATCGCCGGTTGAGCAAAGCCGAAAGTGCGGCGAGGGCACCCCGGCCTGCGCGAAGAGCTGCCGCATCAGGTGCTTGTCGCGGGCCGCCTCGGCCGAGGCCAGGCTGTTGTGAGGCAGGCCCAGGGTCGCGCTCGCCCGCGCCGCTAGCACGCTGCCGCTGTCGTCCACGGCGATCACCGCCGCCACGGGGGCCTCGGCCGCGACGCCCGCCACCGTCGCCAGGGCCGCCGGCTCGTCGGCGAAGTCGAGGCCCATGCGCAGCCCGGCCCGCCGGGCCAGGGCCTTGGGCATATCCTCGGCCACCAGCGCCTCGACGCCCAGCCGCTCGGCCGCCTCCAGAAACGCCGGCAGGCGATAGCTCGACGGCGTGGTCAGCAGCAGCACCCGCCCGCCCGCAGCCCCAGAATCGCTTGTATGCTTACTATCCATACCCACAAGCATACCACGCTCGGGCCAGGGGAGGGTGCCGGAAGCATGGCCTGCGAACCTCTACACATACTCAGGGGCCGACGACCCCTCGGCGGGCTCCGCTCAGCAGTACCAGGGCTCGCTCATGTACGGGATGGGCGGGCGGGGCAGCAGGTGCTCGAGGGCGACGGGCGGCCCGGCGCCCAGGTGCTCGTCGACCAGGGCCACCAGCCGCCGGTAGAACTGCTGGCGACTCTCGCCGCGCGGACCGCTGCCCTGGGCCAGGCGCATCGCCGCACGCTGCAGCCGATCCATCGCCGGATCGGGGTGGGCCCACGGGTAGACCAGGGCCGCCTCGTCGAAGGGGCCGACCAGGGCCCGCACGTCGTCGAGCTCGAGCAGGCGCGATCCGGCGGGGATGAGCAGGCGGATGGTGTACTGCACCGGGCTCACGCTCTCGATCAGGCCCAGCTCGGCGATCGTGGCCAGGAAGGCGCGGTAGACCGCGCGGGTCGTCCAGGGCGTAAAGGCCACAAAGGTCGCATTGAGCGCCAGCCCGGCCTCGCGCAGCAGCGCGGCGGCCCTGGCCACATCGGCGCGGGTGTGCCCCTTGTCGAGGCGGGCCAGGATGCCGTCGTCGAGGGCCTCGACGGCGCTGGTCACCAGCGCGCAGCCGGTGGCCGCCAGCTCGGGCAGCAGCTCGGCGTGATCTAGCAGGTGCTCGACCTTGATCGTCACGTCATAGGTCAGCTCGGGGTGCTCGGCGTGGAGCGCGCGCACCAGGGGCATGGCGTGCCCCGGGCCGTTGAAGAAGTCGGGGTCGCCGAAGCTGATATGGCGCGCCCCGGCCGCCACCTGGCGGCGCACATCCTCGAGCACCACCTCGCGCGGCACCACGCGGAAGCGCCCGCCATACACGGGCACGATCGGGCAGTGGCGGCACAGGTGCTTGCAGCCCCTGCTGGCCTCGGTGTAGCCCGCCACCCGCGGCCCCGCCGGCGTCACCAGGCTCGCGTACGCCGCGAGCCCCGGCAACCCCGCTCGCTCGGGGGCGACGAACGCGAGCCGGTCCAGCGAGACCAGGGAGGCCGGGCCAGGCCTGGCACCTGGCCCCCCGTCCCCGGCCAGCCGCTCGTAGCTCGCCACCAGCTCGGCCTCGAACTCGCCGCCGAGACACAGGTCGGCGCCGCGGGCCTGCAGATAGGCGGCGTTCAGGGGGGCGTAGAGCCCGTAGCAGACGATCAGGGCCGCGGGGGCGAGCGCGCGCAGCTCGGGCAGCATGTCGGCGGCCAGGCGCGTGGCCGTGTGCATGGGCACATACACCCCGACCAGGGCCGCCCCCGCCACGGCCGCCCGCTCGAGGGGCTGCACCGCCGTGTCGAAGCAGAGCACCTCGGCGCCCGCCTGCCGCAGCCAGGCCGCCGGCGAGGCCAGCCCGAACGGCTGATGCCCCAGCTCGTAGGTTGAGATCAAGACCACGCGAGCCATAGTTGATTCCATACAAGCGTAGGTTGCGCCTGGATTCGAAAGCTATCGCCATTATAAGCCATTGTTCGCCAGCGCTACCTGTGGTACGTTGAATCGGGAGGGGCGTGGGAGGGCAGAGCCCTGCCCGCTACATCATTTCGTCAAACATGGTTGGACAGAGCACCTATGCGCGACCGCAGCCCGCTCAAGAGCCACTACGAGGTGATCGTCATCGGCGCGGGCATCGGCGGCCTCACGACCGCGGCGCTGCTCGCCGCCCGCGGCAAAGAGGTCCTGGTCCTCGAGCAGCACTACCTGCCCGGCGGCTCGGCCCAGACCTTCCCCAGCGGCCGCTACCGCTTCGACGTCGGCCCCAAGCTCTTCTTCGGCATGGACGCCGGGCGCGGCAATATGCGCTACCACGAGCAGGTCTTCGCCGAGCTCGACGAGTGGCCCGAGCTCTCGCACTACGAGAGCTACTACACCTTCAAGCACCCCCGCGGCAGCCTGCGCGTCGCCGGCTCGGTCGAGGACTACCTGGCCCAGCTCGTCGCCGCCTTCCCAGCCGAGGCCGCCGGCATCAGGGCCTTCTACGGTCGCCTCGAGGGCATCCACGCCCTCTTCGTCGGCATGCCCAACCTGCCCCTCGACGACCCCTGGTCGATCGCCCGCCTGCTCTGGCGCGTGCCCCTCGACCGGCTGGTCGAGATCGACCACTGGAGCCGTACCCCCATCGGCGAGCTCTTCGACCGCTATATCGCCTCGCCCGAGCTGCGGGCTATCCTCAACGCCGAGCTGGTGGCCTTCTGCTACTCCGACCTCGACGTGACCCCCACCGTGCTCGGCGCCCTGGTCCTGATCGAGCGCCACAAGGGCGGCGGGGTCTTCACCAAGGGCGGCAGCGGCGAGCTGGCGAAGCTGCTGATCAGGGGCCTCGAGAAGCACGGCGGGCGCATCGCCTACCGGCAGCCCGTGGCCCGCATCGTAGTCGAGGACGGGCGCGCCCGCGGGGTCGAGCTGCAGGACGGGTCGCGCATCGGGGCCCGCTGGGTGGTCAGCAACGCGGGTGTGATCAACACCTTCGGGCGCGCCGGTACGCCGGTCGCGCCCCTGGTCGAGCGGCGCTGGCTGCGCCCCGAGACCATCGCCCGGGTCGACCGCCTCAAGCTCACCGACTCGTTCATCACCCTCTTCGCCGGCGTCGACGCCTCCGTCTTTCCGACAGACACCGACCCCCACACCCTCTACATTGACCGTTACTCGCAGGGTGTGAGCGACATGCGCATGATCTGCTTCTGCAACTCGTCGTTCAAAGACCCGAGCCTGGCCCCGCCGGGCAAACACGCCCTGCAGATTGTCTACTTCGACCCCGACTACTGCCGCTACGACAGCTGGCAGCGCGACGAGGGCTACGCGGCCCGCAAAGAGGAAGCCTGCCGACGCGCCCTGGCCATGGCCGAGCAGGTCTTCCCCGGCCTCACAGCGGGCCTCGACCGGCTCGAGGTCGGCACGCCTCTGACCTACGAGCACTACCTGGCCAAATGGGGCGGCGGCTGGGGCGCCCAGATGACGGTTGAGCAGTTCGCCCTCGGGCGCTTCCAGCACAAGACCGACGTCGACGGCCTGCTGCTCGTCGGCGCCGACACCCACCCGGGCATCGGCGTCGTCAGCGTCACCATGAGCGGGATCAACTGCGCCGGCCACATCTACTGACGGCGCGGCGGCGAGAGCCCCCTACTGCTGCTGCTGCTGCTGCTGCACCTCGAGGCCCTCGAGGCCCTCGGCGAGGTCGGGCGGCGGGGCCGCGCTGCCCAGGGGGCGCGGGTCGACCTCGTCGTCGGGGATGGGCGCCTCGGTGGGGGCGACCTTGACCCCGACCGCCAGGTGGCTCTCGGCGCGACCCTTGAAGACGCCGCGCGTCGGCGGCACGTCGGCATAGTCGCGGCCCACGGCGGTGCGGATGTGGCGTTCGCCGGCCACCAGGTTATTGGTCGGGTCGAAGCCGACCCAGCCCAGGCCGGGCAGCAGGGCCTCGATCCAGGCGTGGCTGGCGTCCTGCTCGGAGCGATCGTGGTCCTCGACGCGGTGGAAGAGGTAGCCGCTGACATAGCGGCAGGGAATGCCGAGGGGGCGCACCAGGGCGATCATGATATGCGCGAAGTCCTGGCACACGCCCTTGCGCGCCTCGAGGGCCAGGTCGATCGGCGAGTCGACCTCGGTATGTTCGGGGTCGTAGGCGAAGCTCCGGTACATGCGCTCATTCAGCTGGCGCAGCACCACCAGCGGGTCGTCGCGGCGCACCGCCTCGAGCTCGTCGGCCAGCTCGAGCAGCAGCGGGGTGCTTTGGGCGAAGCGGCTGGGGGCCAGAAAGTCCCAGTGGTCCTCGGCCTCGGTCAGGGCGTCGAGCTCGGCCCAGGCCTCGGGGCCTAGGGCCGCCGGCAGCGGCGTGGGCGGCGGCAGGATCACAATCGCCTCGGCCGTGATCGCCATGACTTTGTGGGGCGCCGGGATATCGAAGTGGTGGACGATATTGCCGTAGCTGTCGGTGTAGCTGCTCACCCTGCTGGCGGGGCTGGTGGTCAGCTTGAAGCTCAGACAGCGCTGCGCCCCCTCCGAGCGGGGCTGCATATAGACCTCGGTCACGCTCTCGCTGACCGGGGCGCTATATCGGAAGCGGGTTTTATGGAGGATCGAGTAGTACATAGTTAGCTGGCGAGGGCCGACTCTACAGAGTAGGTCACATAGGCCTGATAGATTGCACTGTGGATCCCGCCGCACTGGCGCCTGATCGTCTCGAGGTAGGCGTGCATGTCGTCGGCGATGATTTCGTCGACCTGCCCGTAGTCGAGCGAGGCCCGCAGGCGGCCCGAGAGGCGTTCGGCGCGGCCCGCGCCGCGCGTGCCCGTCGACTGGGCGATCGCCTGGAGCGCCCGCTGGATGCGGTCGGCGGCGAAACGTACCGAGCGCGGCGATTGGCCGTCGAGCAGCAGGAACTCGGCGACCTCTTTGGGCTGCACGTCGGCCGTGTAGACCTTGCAGTAGGCCTCGAAGGCGGTGCAGCACTTGAGCAGGGCCACCCAGTCGTTGAACTCGAGGGGGTTCGGCCCGCCGGGCGGCGCCGCCAGGTAGGGCCTGAAGTGCGCGTCGAGCAGCTGGGCCGTCGCGCCGGCCCGCTCGAGGTAGCGCCCGACCTGGATGAAGTGCCAGCCCTCGCCGTGGCTCATCGTCGAGTCGGTGACCCCCTGGAAGAGGTGGGCCCCCTCCTTCACGCTCTGGTAGAACTCGATCGGCTCGCCCTGCCAGATCTGGGCCGCCGAGGTCGCCCGCACCCGCAGATAGAGCCGGTTGAGCTGCTCCCACATCTCCGAGCTGATCTGCTCGCGCACCTGGCGAGCGTTCTCGCGGGCCAGGGCCACGCAGGTGACGATCGCATTGACATTGGCGGGCTCGAAGGTCAGGGCCGCGCTGATCGTATAGGCGTCGGCATTCTCGGCGGGCATCGCGGCGTGCAGCGACTCGATCATGCGCGCCCAGCGCGGCCGCGCCGACTCGGGGTCCTGGTCGAGGGTCTGGGTCAGGGCCACCCCGAGCAGGCGCGCCGTGTGCTCGGCCCGCTCGAGGTAGCGGCTCATCCAGTAGAGGTTATCGGCAACCCGGCTCAGCATGGTCACGCTCCGCTAGGCAAGGTTCGCATTACGGTCTTCGCCGCGGCCCCCATCGGGTGGAGGGCCAGGCCCTCCACGGCCACCCTCCCGGTCCAGTTTCGAGGCGAACGGTCACGTTCGCCTGAAACATGCCTTACTCGAAGAGGACCCAGGTGTCCTTGCTGCCCCCGCCCTGCGACGAGTTGACGACCAGGCTGCCCTTCTTCAGGGCGACGCGGGTGAGGCCGCCGGGGACGATCGTAATCTGGTCGCCGCCATTGAGGATGTACGGCCGCAGGTCGACGTGACGCGGCTCGACCTTGCCGTCGATGAAGCAGGCCGCCCGCGAGAGCTGCAGGGTCGGCTGAGCGATATAGTTGCGCGGATTCTCGCTGATCCGCCGGTGGAAGCGCTCGCGCTCCTCGGCGGTGCTGTGGGGGCCGATCAGCATCCCGTAGCCGCCCGACTCGCCCACCGCCTTGACCACCAGCTGGTCGAGCCGCTCGAGCACATAGGCCCGCTGGTCGGGCTCCTCGCACAGGTAGGTCTCGACATTGGGCAGGATCGGCTCCTCGCCCAGGTAGTACTTAATGATCCGCGGCACATAGGCGTAGACGGCCTTGTCGTCGGCCACGCCGGTGCCGACCGCGTTGGCGAAGGCCACATTGCCGGCCCTGTAGGCGTTGAACAGGCCGGCCACGCCCAGGATCGAGTCGTGGCGGAAGGCCAGGGGGTCGATGAAGTCGTCGTCCACGCGCCGGTAGATCACGTCGACCCGCCGCAGGCCGGCCGTCGTGCGCATATAGACGATATTGTCGTGGACCACCAGGTCGCGGCCCTCGACCAGCTCGACGCCCATCTGGCGCGCCAGGAAGGTGTGCTCGAAGTAGGCCGAGTTGAACACGCCCGGGGTCAGCACGACAATCATCGGGTCGGGCCTGTGGGCCGGCGCGAGCGAGCGCAGGGTGGTCAGCAAGACCTGGCCGTAGTGGTCGATCGGGCGCACCCCCGTGTCGGCGAACAGGCGCGGGAAGGCCCGCTTCATCACGCCCCTGTTGGTGAGCATATAGCTCACCCCGCTCGGCACGCGCAGATTGTCCTCGAGCACCGCGAACTGGCCCGAGGGCAGCCGGATCAGGTCCGAGCCCACCACCGAGGTGTAGATGCGCCGCGGCACATCGACCCCGCGCATCTCGCGGCGGTAGTGCTGGCAGGTGTAGACCAGCTCGCGCGGGATGACCTTGTCGGCCAGGATGCGGCCCTCGTGGTAAATATCATGCAGGAACAGATTCAGCGCTGTGATGCGCTGCTTGAGGCCCTGCTCGATCACCGCCCACTCGGCCGAGGTGATGATGCGCGGCAGCAGATCGTAGGGGAAGATCCGCTCGGTGCCCTCGTTGTCGCCGTAGACCGTGAAGGTGATACCCTGGTTGAGGAAGGTCAGATCGGCGTAGCGCTGCCGCTCCTGCAGCAGACCGGGGGTCAGCTCGTGCAGGCGCCGGTAGAGGGGCAGATAGTGGGGCCGGACCTGGCCCGTCGCGTCGAACATCTCGTCGAACGCGCCGTCGAGGTGGTAGCTCGCGAATAGCGTATGGCCATTGACGCGGGCGCTGCTGTCTGTGAGCATGGGTGCGTCCGAAGATGCTTCTGCCGGGAGGGGGACAGACGCCTGAAGCGGTGAGCTGGCAACACTGCCGCAGCTTCTTCGGTTACGCTCTCAGGATTAGCGCGCATCTTACATGGAGCGCCCAATTTCGTCAAATAGACTCAAAGGAGGTGTAGAGGGACGATCCCCTCCACACCTCCCTCGCGGCCCGAGTTTCGTGTTAATCACCCATGCCGTCGGCTGTGGCCACAATCACCCGCTTGCGCAGGTCGTCCTCTTTGACCCGCACCACGTTCCAGACCAGGCCCAGCTTCTCCATGCCGCGGATGAAGTAGGCCGAGAGGTCGATCTGCCACCAGCGCAGGCCGTGGAAGGCCGAGCGCGGGAAGGCGTGGTGGTTGTTGTGCCAACCCTCGCCGAAGGCCAGCAGGCCCACAATGAAGTTGTTGCGGCTGGCGTCGCGGGTCTGGTAGTCGCGGCTGCCGAAGGTGTGGCAGATCGAGTTGACACTCCAGGTGATATGGTGGGTCAGGAAGACCCGCACCAGCCCGCCCCAGATCAGCCCGCTCCAGCCCGCGATCACGGTCGGGATCGCCAGGCCTAGCACCACCCAGAGCACCCAGGTCTTCGAGACCCAGACCACGTCGGGGTCCTTCTTCAGCCAGGTGCCGTAGACGTCGATATTATTCTTGTGGTTGAACATCCAGCCCATATGCGAGTGCCAGAGGCCCTCGAGCGGGCTGTGGGGGTCATCCTCGCCGTCCGAGTGGGCGTGGTGCTGGATGTGGGTCGAGGCCCAGGTCATCGCGTCGCCCTCCACCGCCATCGTGCCGGAGATCAGCAGCACGCGCTTCAGCCAGGGCTTGGCCTCGAAGCTCTTATGGGTCAGCATGCGGTGAAAGCCGACCGTGATGCCCATGCCCGAGATGACATAGAGCACGATCATCAACGTTACGTCAAGCCAGTCCACCCACTGGTTCCACAGCATCGCCATCGCATAGAGCGTGCCGATGAACGGGGTCACCACGATGAAGAGGACGGCGATCTTCTCGGCGAGCGACTTCTCGAGCTGCTGCTGCTGCTGTGCAGCGGGTACGGCGCGGGCCATTGGCGGCTCCTCAAGCTAGACGACATTGGGCACACCCCTTATGCCCCAGTGTAGCCCCCCGGCCCGCCGAGCGTAAGTGCGCCCCGTCTAGTCCCCAGTCACCCGCCGATTCTCTGTGCGCGCCGTCACATATTACTCACGACCCCTGACTGTAGTCATAGGCCCTGCTCAGCCCAGCCCGTGGCGGCGCGCCCACAGGGCGGCCTGGGTGCGGTCGCGCACGTCGAGCTTGCTGAGGATGCTGCTGATATGGTTCTTGACCGTGCCCACGCTGATCAGCAGGCCGACGCTGATCTCCTGGTTGGTGCTGCCCCGGGCCAGCAGCTCGAGGATCGCCCGCTCGCGCTCGGTGAGCAAGGCCAGGCGCTCGGGCTGGGCCGGTGGGGCGGCCTGGGCCCTGGCCTCGTCGGCCATGCGCCCGAGGTGCGGCAGGAGCTGGGCGGTGATCTCGGGGTGCAGCAGGGCCCCGCCCGCGGCGACGGTGCGCACGGCGTCGGCCAGGGCCTTGTGGTCCATGTCCTTCAGCAAGTAGCCCCGCGCGCCCGCCGCCAGCCCGCGAAAGACCTGCTCGTCGTCGCGGAAGGTGGTCAGGATGATCACCGCGGGCCGCGGCCCGGCTGCGGCCAGGCGCCTGGTGGCCTCGACCCCGTCGAGCAGCGGCATCATCAGGTCCATCAGCACCACGTCGGGGTCGAGGGCGGCCACCCGCTCGATCGCCTCGGCGCCGTTGCCGGCCTGGCCCACCACCTCGATGTCGGGCTTGCGCGCCAGCAGCGTCGCGATGCCCGTGCGGATCAGGGCCTGGTCGTCGACGATCAGCACGCGGATCTTGTTCGTCATAGGCCCTACATGATCTCGGCGGGCAAGAGCACGCGCAGGCGCCAGCCGCCGTCGGCGGTCGGCCCGGCCTCGATGCCGCCGCCCAGGGCCTCGGCCCGCTCGCGCAGGCCCACCAGACCGAAGCCGCCGCGGCCCGCGTCGCCGCCCTCGTCCGCCGGATCGCCGTCGTTGGTCACCGTCACCGTCACATAGCCGCCGGCGCTCGCCACGCGCACCTCGATCCGCCCGGGCCGGGCGTGCTTGCGCGCGTTCGTCAAGCCCTCCTGGACGCTCCTGTAGACCGTCGCGGCCACGGGCGGCGGCAGCTCGTCCAGCTCGCCGTCGATCGTCACCCGCGCCCCGCCGGCCTGGGCGGCCAGCTCGGCCAGGGCCGCCGGCAGCTCGTCGCAGCCCAGGGGCAGCTCGGCGTCGACCACGGCCAGCACGCCCTGCCAGGCCGCGTGCAACTGCTCGCGGCTGCCCTGGAGCTCGGCCAGGGCCGCGTCTGCGTCCTCCTCGGCCAGCTCTTCGGCCAGCTGGAGCTGCAGGTTGATCAACATCAGGCGCGAGCCAAGGTCGTCGTGGACCTCGCGGGCCAGGCGCGAGCGCTCGGCGGCGACGGCCAGGGCCCGCACCTCGGCGGTCTGCAGCTCGATCTCGGCGCTCAGCAGCGAGAGCTGTAGCTCGGCCTGCTTGCGCCGGTCGAGCTGCCGGCGGGCCAGCAGCAGGGGGCCGCCCACGGCCATGGTGGCCACGGCGCCCACCAGCAGGGCGTCGAAGCTCAGGGCGACCGGGCTGAGGCGGATGACCAGCAGGGCCGCCACCGCGGGCAGCCCGGCCAGATAGAAGATGATCTGGCGCAGCGGCAGGCGCAGCGAGAGCTGCCAGAGGATGAGCAACAGCCCCAGCAGCAGCGGCAGGGTGTGGGTGACCACCGTCATCAGCATGACCACCACCGCCTGCCCCAGCAGGCCGGCCTGGATCAGCACCGGGTTGCGCGTCGCCTGGGTGCCCACATAGGCTAGCAGCAGCAGAGTCGAGCAGGCCACCAGGGCGACCAGCGTCTCGACCGCGAACTGGCCCTGGACCAGAGTCAGGCCCAGAGCCAGGGTCACAAAGACCGAGGGCAAGACCCAGGTCAGCACCAGGTTCGAGCGCCCCGAGAGCACCGCGTCGTCGCTTGCGCCCACCGCGGCCAGCGGCGGCAGCGGGGCAGGCTCCACGGCATCGCGACGCAGGGTGGCCACGGCCCCGCGGAGCCGCTCGACGGTCTGGGCCGCCGAGGCGCGCGTCTGGGCCACCGTGCTCTGAAGGCGGCTCAGGTTGGTCTGGGCCTGGCTCAGGGCCGCGTTGACGCTCTGCTCGGTGCGGCTCAGGGCGGCCTGCACCTCGCCCACAATCGTCTGGGCCAGGCGCCGGCGCTCCTCGAGCATCACATGCTGCTGCAGGTCGCGCAGGCCCGTGGCCAGCGAGTCGTAGTGCTGCTGCACCTGGGCCAGCATCTGCTGGGCCTGCTCGCCGCGTCGCTGCTGGCGCGCATAGACGATCGCGGCGATGATCGCGCAAGTGGCGGGGAAGGCCAGGGCCAGGTTCCCCTGCAGCCAGGCGAAGAAGTTGGCCGTGGCGATCGCCAGCAGCCCGCTCCAGACCGCGTAGATCCCTACCGCAAAGGGGATCCACAGCCAGAGGGGCAGCAGCACAATCGCCTGGATGACGATCGAGAGGTAGACGTAGCCGATCAGCGTCGATGGGGCCAGGCTCTGGGCCACCACCGCACTCGCGCACTGGGCCCCCAGGAAGATCAACTGCGCCCAGCGCGGCAGGCGTCGCGCCGGCACCACAAACAGGGCCAGCAGGTTGAGCCCGACCAGCCCGAACAGCAACCACGGGCCCTGGCCGGCGGCGCCGACGCCCAGACCGCTCACCAGGGTGGCGAGCTGGGCGAGGATGGCCACACTCTGCACCGCGAGCGGATACGACGCTTGCGCGGCGGAGATCCTTCGCTTTGGCGCTGAGCGATTCATTGCTTCAGTGTAGCATATACGTATGCCTGCCCCGCTGCGAACAAGCACCAATTATATGGCACAGGACGGCGAATAAACAGCCACTCCACCGCACATCCGAGACTATGGTACAATTACCGATAGATACAGCGCTCAGGCGCGCATTGATGCCGCCTGGGCGCAACGTGTGTCCAGCTTACGTGCGCCCGCAAAGCGCAAGGAACTATGCTCCGTAACGATATCCGCAACATCGCCATCATCGCCCACGTCGACCATGGCAAGACCACCCTCGTCGACGGCATGCTCAAGCAGAGCCATATCTTCCGCGAGAACCAGTCGGTCGAGGCCCGGGTCATGGACTCGAACGCCCTCGAGCGCGAGCGCGGCATCACCATCCTCTCGAAGACGACGGCCGTCATCTATAAGGGCCTGAAGATCAATATCGTCGACACCCCCGGCCACGCCGACTTCGGCGGCGAGGTCGAGCGGGTCATGAACATGGTCGACGGGGTGCTGCTGCTGGTCGACGCCGTCGACGGCCCCATGCCCCAGACCAAGTTCGTGCTGCGCAAGGCCCTGCAGGCCGGCCACCGCGCGATCGTCGTCATCAACAAGATCGACCGCCCCCAGGCCCGCCCCAACTGGGTCGTCAACGAGACCTTCGACCTCTTCGTCGACCTCGGCGCCTCCGACGAGCAGGCCGAGTTCGGCACGATCTTCACCAATGCTCTGGTTGGCCACTCGGGTCGCTCGCCCCTCAAGATGCATGATTCGCTCGAGCCCCTCTTCGAGGCGATCGTCGACCGTATCCCCGCCCCCGATGTGGATATGGACGCCCCGGCCCAGTTCCTGGTCACCACCAGCATCTACGACGACTATAAAGGCAAGATCGTGACCGGCAGGCTCTCGCGCGGCACGATCGCCAAGGGCATGCCCCTGGTGCGCATCGACCGCGAGGGCGCCCAGTTCCCCGCCAAGATCAACCAGCTCTTCGTCTACAACGGCCTCGCCCGCCAGGAGGTCGAGAGCGCTCAGGCCGGCGATATTATCGCCATCGCCGGGATCGGCGACGCCAGCATCGGCGACACGATCGCCGACGCCGCCCGGCCCGAGGCCCTGCCCACGATCAAGGTCGAAGAGCCCACTGTCCGCATGACCTTCGGCGTCAATACCAGCCCCTTCTCGGGCCGCGAGGGCCAGTTCGTCACCTCGCGCAAGCTGCGCGAGCGCCTCTATCAGGAGACCGAGCGCGACGTGGCCCTGCGCGTCGCCGATACCGATAGCGCCGACGTCTTCCTCGTCGCCGGCCGCGGCGAGCTGCACCTCGGCATCCTGATCGAGAATATGCGCCGCGAGGGCTATGAGTTCCAGGTCTCCAAGCCCGAGGTGATCTTCCACGAGGCCCCCGACGGCACCCGCCTCGAGCCCATGGAGCTGGTCGAGGTCGAGGTCGGCGGCGACTACCAGGGCGTCGTGGTCGAGCTGCTCGGCCGCCGCCAGGGCGAGATGCGCGATATGCACGTCCGCGACGACGGCAGCGTCCACTACTCGTACCTGGTGCCCACCCGCGGCCTGCTCGGCTTCCGCCAGCTCTTCCTCAGCGCCACCCGCGGCACCGGCATCCTCAATAGCCTCTTCTATGGCTACGAGCCCATCGCCGGCGAGATGGAGACCCGCGAGAACGGCTCGCTGATCGCCTCCGAGAGCGGCGTCGTCAGCACCTACGCCCTCAACGGCGTCCAGGATCGCGGCACCTTCTTCGTCACCCCCGGCCAGGATGTCTACGAGGGCCAGGTGGTCGGGCAGCATATCCGCGATGTCGACCTCGAGGTCAATGTCTGCAAAGAGAAGCACCTGACTAACATGCGCAACAACAAGGGCGCCGAGAGCATCCGCCTCGAGGTCGCCCGCACCCTCTCCCTCGATGACGCGATCGAGTACATCGGCGACGATGAGCTCGTCGAGGTCACCCCCAAGGGCTGGCGCCTGCGCAAGAAGCTGCTCAGCTCGGACGACCGCCGCCGCGAGAAGAAGAAGCGCGACATGGCCCTCGCCTAAGCCCCGCCCCCCACAACTACCCCAGGCTCACCGGGCGAAGTATTCCATCCCCAGAATACTTCGCCCTGTAGAATTTCCTCTAATCCGGCTTTAATCTCTCCCTAACCCACGTCTTACCCCCCTGGTCCATACTTTGCTATTGACGTCCCCTAGAGGGAGGGCCGCCCCTCCCATGTCCGCGCCCCGACAACTGGCCCCCCGACTCCATGCTACGGGTCCGCTGTCGCCTTCTGTTGTCCGCGCCCGGCTCGCAGCGCCGGGCGGCGGCAGGAAACGAGGGGAGATTCATGACCAACCCGGCATACTCCAGCCCTGGCACGGCTGAGTCGATTATTCTGTATCTCAATGAGATTGGCGACGAGCCCCTCCTGACCTTCGACCAGGAGCAGGAGTTGGCCCGTCTGATGCACGACGGCCGCGAGGCCAGGCGCCACCTGGCCACCGACGAGCACCCCGTCCCCCCGGCCGAGCGCCGGAGGGTCGAAGAGCGCGTCTCCGCGGGCGACCGGGCCCGCGCCCAGCTGATCAACTCGAACTTGCGCCTGGTGGTGAGCATCGCCCGCCGCTACCAGGGGCATGGCCTCAGCCTGCTCGACCTGATCCAGGAGGGGAGCCTGGGCCTGATGCGCGCGGTCGATAAGTTCGACCCCTCGCGCGGGCTCAAGTTCTCGACCTACGCCACCTACTGGATCCGCCAGAGCGTCGGGCGGGCCATCGCCGACCAGGGCCGCACCGTGCGCCTGCCCGTCCACCTGGGCGAGCGGCTCTCGCGCCTGGCCCGTGTACGCCAGCAGCTCACCCAGAGCCTCGACCGCGAGCCGACCCCCGAGGAGGTCGCGACCGAGCTGGGCCTGACCACCGACCAGGTCACCCGCGCCGAGCAGGCTGCCCTCGTCCCGGCCTCCCTCGACGAGGCCCACACCGACGACGGCACCGGCTCCCTGGCCGAGATTATCGCCGACCCGCTGCAGCTCTCGCCCCTCGAAGAGGTCAGCCACGCGCTACTGCGCGACGACCTGAGCGAGGCCATGTCGCACCTGACACCCCGCGAGCGCAACATCCTGCAGCTGCGCTATGGCCTGGTCGGCGAGACCGCCCTGACCCTCGAGCAGATCGGCCAGCGCCTCAACCTCACCCGCGAGCGGGTTCGCCAGCTCGAGAGCGAGGCCCTGCGCAAGCTGCGCGACCCCATGCTGGGCCGCAGACTCCACGGCTACTTCGACGAGGGCTAGGCCTCACGGCCCCCGATAGATCGGCGCAAGAGGGCGACACCCACGGGTGCCGCCCTCTTGCTGATCATGGCAGCAGCGAGAGGGCCAGCTCGGCCCTGCGTCGCCAGTCCGAGGCCGGGGCCAGGTCGGCCGCGCTGATCAAGGCCGCCCTGGCCTCGTCGCGCTCGCCCAGGGCGGCCAGGGCGGCGCCCAGGTAGTAGGCCGCTTCAGGCCCGGCGCCCACTGCACGCGCCGCGGCGGCCGCCTCGGCGGCGCCCGCGAACTGGCCGCAGTGGTAGCGATTGGCCGCCACGGTTGCCAGGGCCTCGCCGTCGGCGGGGCGCGCCCCCGCGGCCAGCTCGGCCAGGGGCAGGCCGACTTCGCACAGCTCGTAGGTGGTGGCCAGATGGAAGCGGGCGGCCAGCAGCGCGTAGACCCCCCGCTCGTCGCGCGGGGCCGCGTTCAGGGCCCGCCCGTATGCCAGGCTCGCCTGGTCATACTCACGTCGCGCCGCGTGCCAGTTCGCCCAGGCCAGCTGCACGTCGGGGTCGTCGGGGGTCAGGCGGGCTACCGCGTCGATCTGGGCCCGGGCCTGTTCACTCGCGTCGGCGTTCAGGTAGGCCAGGGCCAGCAGCGTGCGGGCCCGCGCCTCGGCCGGGTGCTCGGCCACCAGGGCCTCGAGCCGGGCCAGCCCGCCCTCGGGGTCGCCCGCCCGCCAGCGGGTGTAGGCCGCGTAGGCCGCCGCGCTCAGGGCCTCTGGCCCCCGCGGGTCGACCCGGGCGAACTGCCCCTCGGCCAGCCCGTAGAGGCCGAGCCCGACATAGAGCTGGCCGAGCAGCTGCGGGCGCTGAGCCGGCCCCGCCGCGAGCACCGCGGCCAGCTGGCGCGGGGCCTCGCCGAGGGGCGGCAGCAGCGGCGCGAGCAGCGGATCCGGGGGCGCCGGCTCGCCGGGGGGCGCGGCCAGAAGCTCGCTCGCGGCCCGAGGGTCGTCGGCAGCGCGCAGCAGGGCGAGGCTGTAGCGTGCTCGCTCGGCCCAGCCGGGCGGCATCGGCGCGGCCAGGGCGGCGCGCAGGCCGGCCTCGGCGGCCAGGTAGTCGCCGCGGTGCAGAGCCTCGGCGGCCGCCAGGGCCCGGCCGGGCGCCCTGTAGGCGCAGGCCGCGGGCGTGCGGCAATCCTCCAGCAGCAGCCAGGTGCGGCCAGCCAGCTCGGCGCGGCCGTCGTCGGCCAGGGCCCGCCCCAGGTAGAGCAGGGCCAGATGGTAGTCGGCCGGGGCGAGGCCGCGCTGCATCGCGCCGCGGATCGCCCGCTCGGCGAGGGTGCGCTCGCCGCGCAGGGCCCGCACCATCCCCAGGCGCAGCTGGGCTGCGGGCAGCGCGGGGGCCAGCGGGGCGTAGGCGACCAGGGCTTCGTGGTAGCGCCCCGCCGCAAAGAGCCTGTCGGCCGCGCGCAGGTCGTCGCGCCCGTCGGGCTGGAAGATCAGCCGGGCGGCAAACCCCAGGGCCAGGGCGACGCTCAGCAGCCGCAGGGCGCCCAGGGCGTGCCGCCGCAGCCGGCCTGGGGGCTTACCTGGCGGCGGCGCGAGCGGCGGTTGTTCCGGATCGAGGGCCATGGGCGGGTCGCTTCGCACCGGCCAGCGGGGGCCAGCAACGCTGCAGGGCTTACTTCTCGCCGCGCGGCCAGACCGCCCAGATCGCCGCGGCGACGGCGGCCCACCAGGCCCGGCCCGCCTCCTTCTCGAGGCCGCGGGTGCGCAGCTGCACGCCGCCGAGGAAGAGGCCCGTGGCCATCATGCCGCCGGCCAGGCGCTCGGTCGAGCGCTCGACCCGGCGCATGCCCCGCTCGAGGCGGCTCAGGTCCGAGCGGGTCGAGAGCTCGCCGCGATTGGCCGCCTTGTAGTAGGCGTCCATCTGTTTGGGCAGCGTCAGCAGGATCTGGCCGAGGTCGCGCAGCTCTTTCTGGATCTGCTCGGGCCAGTTGCCGCTGCGGCGCTCTTCGTCGAGCAGCATACGCGCGAAGGGCCGCAGCTCCTGGAACAGGTTGATGTCGGGGCAGATCTCGGTGGCGAGGCCGGCGACCATGCTCATGGCCCGCCCGAAGTAGAGCAGGTCTTGGGGGATCTGGAAGGGCAGATCGTAGATGATATCCCTGGTCTCGTCGAAGATCGCCTCGACGTCCATGTTGGTCATCTCGCGCATGGTGCGGTTGAACGAGTGGCGCAGCATGATCTGCACCGCCTGCACGATCGGGCGACGGTCGGCCCCCGGCAGGATCATGTTCAGCTTGTCGAGCGAGTCGACGATGCGCTCGGCGTCATTGGTGGCCAGGCCCACCACCCCGCCGCGGACCACATCCATGGTCTGCGGGGGCAGCGCCCCGACCATGCCGAAGTCGACGAAGATCAGGGTGAACGGCCGCCCCGGGGCCACGGCGTGGGCCTCGGCGTCGCCGAGCAGGTGGCCGTCGGACATCACCCCGATGCCGCCCGGGGCGGCGGGCGGGTGCTGGCCGTTCGGCGACGGGGGCTGGGCCACCACCGGCAGCTCGGGGTCGAGGCGCACGAAGAGGTTGCCGGGGTGCGGGTCGGCGTGGAAGAAGCCGTCGACGAAGAACTGCTTCAGGTAGCAGTTGTTCAGGCGCGCCGCCAGCTCGACCCGGCTCACCCCCAAGGCCTCGAGGGTCTTCAGGTCGTTGATCTTGACCCCGCTGATGCGCTCCATCACCAGCACGCGCCTGCTGGTATGCTCGTTCACGGGCTCGGGAATGTGGATGCCCTGCACGCCGGCGAAATTCTTGCGGAAGGTTGCGGCGTTGCGCGCCTCCTGGACATAGTCCAGCTCTTGGACCAGCACGCGGGCGAACTCGTCGAGCAACGACTCGAGGTCGGCGCGCCGCTTGATCGGGGGATAATTCTTGATCAGACGGGCGACCCAGGCCACAGCGCTCAGGTCGACCTCGATGATCTGCTCGATATAAGGGCGCTGCACCTTGACGGCGACCTCGCGCCCGTCGCGGAGCGTCGCGAAGTGGACCTGGCCGAGCGAGGCCGCGGCCACAGCCTCCTGCTCGAAGCGCAGGAAGATCTCGCTGGGCGGGGCGCCAAGCTCCTCGATAATCACCTCGAGCACATGCCCGGCGGGGGCGGGGGGCACCTCGTCCTGCAGGCCGGCCAGCTCGTGGCGCACGGCATCGGGGACGATGTCGGCCCGCGAGGAGAGGAACTGGCCCAGCTTGATCTGCATGCCGCCCAGCTCGAGGGCGAGGGCCCTGAAGCGGCGGGCCATGCGCACCCAGCGCGCCGTCGTCGAGCGCCGGGCGTACCAGCGGGTCAGGGTGAAGCGGGCGAGGAAGATATCCCAGATATAGACGTGGATCACCACGCCCAGAAAGAACGAGGAGACGCGCAGGAAGCGCTGGCGAGGGTGAAACTCCGGCGCGGCGCTCGCGCGCGGCACCGCCGTTTGATCAGGGGTGGCGGGCGCGGGGCCCGATGTCGTAACCTGTAGCTCTTGCGTCATAACCACGCGTTCTGCTGTCGATACCCTCTGGATTATACCAGAAACGCCCGCCCGCCGCCGCCGCAGACCATACGGGCGGCTGAGGACGAACTAAATCCTCAGACCGATAGCATCGAAGCCCTTTTCCGCTACCATAAGGGCTAGATACCAGTCGGCGCGCCGGCCCGCGGGCGGCGCACCCTAAGCAGCCACAGATAGCAGAGATAATGGCAATCGATAGCATTCGCCTCCTGACCGATAGCGCCGCCCAGCTCTACCGCCGCCTCAGCGCCGTCCACCCCCTCGGCGGGGCCGGCGGCCCCTTCGACGAGTGGCTCGGCCTCGAGAGCCGCCGGCTCGACCACGCCGATGAGCAGGCCCTCAGGCGCGACTACCGCCGCCTCGTCACCATGATCGACGAGCTCGAGACCCTCGTCCGCTCGCGCCCGCGCGCCCTCGAGCTCGTGCGCGCCGCCGTCGACGAGGCTGACGCCCAGCCACTGCCCGAGACCTTGCGCCCATAACGGGCGGCGGTTTGCGCCAAAACCTGATACAATACGCTCGTATTTACGCTCTGTAGCGAAACGAGCGCCAGATATGTTCGAGAGTCTCTCCGACCGCCTCCAGGCGGTCTTTCAAAAACTTGGCAGCAAGGGCCGCCTCGACGAAGACGACGTCCGCGAGGCGATGAAGGCGGTGCGCCTGGCCCTGCTCGAGGCCGACGTCAACTTCAAGGTCGTCAAAGACTTCGTCGCCAAGGTGACCGAGCAGGCCATCGGCGAAGAGGTCACCAAGAGCCTCACACCCCACCAGCAGGTGGTCAAGATCGTCCACCAGGAGCTGATCAACCTGCTCGGGGTCGATAACGCCCCCCTGCAAGAGTCTCGCCCCGGCCCGACGGTGATCATGCTCGTCGGCCTCCAGGGTACCGGCAAGACGACCCTGGCCGCCAAGCTCGCCCTGCACCTGCGCAAGAAGGGCCGCAAGGTCATGCTGGCCGCCTGCGACGTCTATCGCCCCGCCGCCATCACCCAGCTCCAGACCCTCGGCAAGCAGCTCAATGTCCCCGTCTACAGCGAGGGGCCGGGCGCCAAGCCGCCCGAGATCGCGGCCAACGCCCTCGAGCAAGCCAAAAAAGAGCTGGTCAATGTCCTGATCATCGACACCGCCGGCCGCCTCCAGATCGACGAGCCGCTCATGCAAGAGCTCGAGCAGATCGATCAGCGCGTCCAACCCATCGAGCGCCTGCTCGTCGTCGATGCGATGACCGGCCAGGAGGCCGTGCGCGTCGCCGACACCTTCAACCAGCGGGTCAACGTTACCGGCCTGGTCATGAGCAAGATGGACGGCGACGCCCGCGGCGGCGCCGCCCTCTCGGTGCGCGCGGTCACCGGCGTGCCGATCAAGTTCCTCTCCACCGGCGAGAAGGTCGACACTAACACTCTCGAGCCCTTCTACCCCGACCGGCTGGCCTCGCGCATCCTCGGCATGGGCGATGTGCTCTCGCTCATCGAGAAGGCCGAGCAGATCTACGACGCCGAGCAAGCCAAGGCGATGGAGAAGAAGCTGCTCAAGGGCAAGTTCGACTTCGAGGACTTCCTCAATGCCATGCAGCAGATGCGCAAGCTCGGCCCGCTCCAGCAGATCCTGGGCATGATCCCGGGCATGAGCCAGATCGCCCGCAACGAGGAGCTGCTCGACGAGAGCCAGCTCAAGCGCGTCGAGGCCATGATCTTCTCGATGACCCCCAAAGAGCGCCGCAACCCCGAGATCATCAAGAATAGCCGCCGCGCTCGCATCGCCCGCGGCAGCGGCACCACCGAGTCCGACGTGGCCGCCCTGATCAAGCAGTTCCAGCAGATGCAGCGCATGATGAAGCAGCTCGCCGGCGGCCAGAATGGGAAGGGCGGGCGCCGCGGCGGTAAGGGCGGCAAAGGCGGCCGGGGTGGCCCCGGCGGCCAGGGCGGCATCGACCCGCGCGACCTGATGCGGATGCTGAAATGAGCTTGACGGTATGTGGTATAATACGCCCTTAGTTGTGTGTATCGGTGTACCGGAGGATATGTCTACCCATGGTTAAGATCCGTCTTCGCCGCACCGGCAAGACCAAGCAGCCCAGCTATCGCCTGGTCGTCGCCGACTCGCGCTCGCCCCGCGATGGCAAGTTCATCGAGATTATTGGCCACTATAACCCGATCCGGCAGCCCAAGGTGCTCGAGGTGAAGGCCGACCGCGCGCGCTACTGGCTCGGCGTCGGCGCCCAGCCCAGCGACACTGTCAGCAGCCTGCTCAAGCGCGTCAACGTGCTCGACGCCGAGGGCAATATCCTGCCCGCCGCCGAGGCCGTCGAGGCCTGATCCCGTCCCGAGTCGACCGGTCCTGAGTGCTGAGTTTATCCCGGCACCGTCGCGCCTGCGGCGGCTTCGCCCTCAGCACTCAGAGCTCGGCGCTCACTACCTCAGCGCTGGGAACTATGAAAGATCTGCTCGAGTACATCGCCCTGAACCTGGTCGACAACCACGAGGCCGTGCAGATCAAAGAGCGCGTCGGCCGCTTCACCGTGACCTACGAGCTCTCCGTCGCCCCCGAAGAGACCGGCAAGGTGATCGGGCGCAGCGGGCGTGTCGCCAAGGCCATCCGCGATCTCATGGGCGTCGCCGCGGCCCGCCAGAGCAAGCGGGTCCACGTTGACATCGAGTGAGGGGATGGAAGACCTGCTCCTGATCGGCCAGATCGTCTCCCCCTTCGGGGTCAAGGGCCAGCTCAAGCTCAAGGCCTTCACCGATCGGCCCGACCATATTGCCCGCAAGGTCCGCACCCTCTATCTGCAGCTCGGCAAAGAGCGCGCCGAGCACACCCTCACCCGCCTCCACGAGCATAAGCCCGGCCTGCTCATCCTCACCCTCAAGGGCGTCGACGACCGCGACGCCGCCGAAGAGCTGCGCGGCGCCGAGGTCTATATCAGCGCCAAAGACGCCGCCCCCCTCGGCGAGGACGAGTATTTCCTTCACGAGCTGGTGGGCCTCGAGGTGATCACCACCGCGGGCCAGGCCGTCGGCAAGGTCCGCGAGATCCTCGAGACTGGCGCCGGCGAGATCCTGGTGATCACCCGCCCCGGTCAGCCCGACGCCCTCGTCCCCATGGTCCGCGAGTTCATCACCCGCCTCGATATCCCCGCCGGCCAGGTGGTAGTCGCCCCCATCGAGGGCCTCCTGTAGGATTCTGGAGGAACCATGTTCCTCCAGGCCTCCCCCGACGCGCAACCGGGTGCCGCCCGCCCCTACTGTGCCACCGGCAGCCTGATCCGGAAGGTCGTGCCCTGCCCCAGGGCCGAGCGCACCGCCAGCTCGCCGTGGTGCTGCTCGATGATGCTGTAGCTCACCGCCAGACCCAGGCCGGTGCCCTTGGTGCGCGTGGTGTAGAACGGCTCGAAGATCTTCGGCAGCTCGTGGGGCGGGATGCCCGTACCGGTGTCGCTGAACTCGATCACCACCGCCGGCCCCTGCACCGCCTCGGCGCCGCGGCCGCCCGAGACCGCCACGTAGCTCGCCTCGTCGGGGTCCTCGGCGGCGCCGTCGTCCAGGTAGGCGTGTACCCGCAGTTCGCCGCCATCGGGCATGGCCTCGGCGGCGTTGAAGATCAGGTTGAAGCAGACCTGCTTGAGATGGTTGCTGATCGCGAAGACCCGCGGCAGCCGCTCGCCGCGCTCGCGCACGATCCGCACGCTGCGCTCGTGGAGCTGGCTCTCGGTCAGGGTCAGCACCGCGTCGAGGATGTCGTTGACCTCCACTGGGCGCATCCCCTCGCGGCTGGGCCTGTAGAAGTCGAGCATGCGCTGTACGATGCTGATCAGCCGCTCGATCTCGTCCTGGGTCATCGACAGATAAGTCTGCCGCTTCTCCTCGGACAGCTGCCGGCTGCGCATCAGGTGCACCGAGTTATGGATGGCCTGCAACGGGTTATTGATCTCGTGGGCCAGCGAGGCCGAGAGCCGCCCGAGGGCCGCCAGCTTCTCGGCCTGCACCAGCTGCTTGGCGATGCGCTGGCGCTCGCTCATGTCGCGGGCGATCACCAGCAGCAGCTGCTGACCGTCGTGGGGCACCACGCTCACGCTCGCCGCGACCGGCGTCGACTGCTCCTGGCGCGTGCGCAGCTCGGTCTCGACCTCATGGCCCTCGCGGCTCGCGGCCCCGACGCCGCGCCCATTGCTCGTCGCGGCCTGGGCCAGTCGGTCGAAGTCGGGCAGTAGCTGCCGCGGCCCCAGGGCCAGCAGCTCCTCGCGCCCATAGCCGCTCAGCTTCTCGAGGGCCAGGTTCGCGTCGAGGATGCAGCACCCCTCGGCGTCGAGCAGCAGCACCGCGTCCGTGGCGTGCTGCAGCAGGGCCCGCGAGCGGGCCTCGGACTGGGCCACCCGCGTATAGAGCCGCGCGTTCTCGATCGCGATCGCGGCCTGGGCGGCCAGCAGCATCAACAGCTCCTGGTCGGCCTCGCTGAAGGGCGGGCTGTTGCTCGTGCGCACCTTGGCCGCGTTGAGCACGCCCAGCATGCGCTCGCCCGCCAGCACCGGCACCGAGAGGGCCGAGACGATCTGGTCCTCGAACAGCTCGCCGCGCATGTCGTCGGCTGGGGGCGAGACCTCGCCGCTGGCGTCGACCCGCACCGGCTGGCGCCGCCGCGCCACCGTGCCGGCCAGGCTGGCCCCGACCGGGCGTCTGTGGCCGATCTGAATGTGGGGCGGCAGGCCCGAGCAGGCCACGATGCGCAGCCACTCGCCGTCGTCCTCGAGCAGCATCAGCGAAGCCCGGTCGGCCTCGAGCTCGGCGCGCACCGTCTCGATAATCTGGTCCTGCAGGCGCGGCAGGTCGAGCTCGCCAAGCAGGTGCTCGCCCACCAGGATGGCCGGGCGCAGGGCCGCGGCCCGGTCGCTCGAGCGGGCCTCGCGGCGCTCGCGCACAATCTCGAGGGCGGTCGCGCGCAGCTCGGCGGGGGCGAAGGGCTTGAGCAGCAGCCCGCGGGCGCCCAGGCGCATGGCGCGGGCCGCCTGCTCGACGCTGACCATGCCGCTGACCAGCAGGATGGGCGTGCTCGCCCCCGCCTCGCGCAGCCGCTCGAGCAGGCTCAGGCCGTCGAGCTCGGGCATGTACAGGTCGAGCAGCACCAGGTCGTAGCTGCGCCGCGACAGGGTCTCGAGGGCCTCTGTGGGTCGCCCCAGGGCCTCGACGACGAAGCCCGCCCCGCGCAGCGTGGACGCGCACAGCTCGCGCGTGTCGGCGTCATCATCGATTACGAGCGCTCGGCCGGCGTTTTGGTTCATAGACTCAGGCGTGCGGCGTGAGGATTGGGCCCGGGCGCTTGCGCCCCCAGCCCTCCCTCTGGCCATGCTCCTACGGCTTGTAGCGGCGCTCCAGCTCTTGCCAGACGGCCTCGGCGGGCAGGCCCTGGCTCTCCAGCATGACCAGGCTATGGTAGAACAGGTCGGCCATCTCGTAGGCCAACTCGGCGTGCGAGCTGTTCTTCGCCGCGATGATCACCTCGGCGGCCTCCTCGCCGATCTTCTTGCCGATGCGGTCGACCCCGCCGTGCAGCAGCTTGGCGGTGTACGACTCGCTCGCCGGCATGTCGCGCCGCGCGTGGATCAGCTCGGCCAGCCGGCCGATGATCGCGCTGGCCGGCGCCGAGGCCGTGGCGCTCTCACCCTCCAGGTCCCTGTGGAAACAGCTCCGCTCGCCGGTGTGGCAGGTCGGGCCCGCCGGCTCGGCCAGGACCAGCAGGGCGTCGCCGTCGCAGTCCTGGCGCAGGGCGGCCAGGTGCAGCAGATTGCCGCTCGTCTCGCCCTTGCGCCACAGGGCCTGGCGCGAGCGGCTCCAGAAGGTTACCAGGGCCGTCTCGCGGGTGATACGCAAGGCCTCCTCGTTCATATAGCCCAGCATGAGCACCTCGCCGGTGCGGACATGCTGCACAATCGCGGGGATGAGGCCGTTCTGGTCAAACTTGAGCATACACTCTCGCTGAGGTCACCTTAGTGACGGAAATGGCGTCTGCCGGTGAAGACCATCGCGGCCCCCGCCGCGTCGGCGGCGGCGATCACCTCGGCGTCGCGCACCGAGCCGCCGGGCTGGATAATCGCCGTGGCCCCGGCCTGCAGGGCCGCCTCGACCCCGTCGGCGAAGGGGAAGAGCGCGTCGCTGGCCACCACGCTCCCCGCAAGGGACAGGCCGGCGTTCTGGGCCTTCCAGACCGCCAGGCGCGAGCTGTCGACCCGGCTCATCTGGCCCGCGCCGATGCCGAGGGTGCGCCCGGGGCCGGCGTAGACGATCGCGTTCGACTTGACATGCTTCACGACCCGCCAGCCGAAGCGCAGGGCCTGCCACTCGGCGTCGGTAGGGGCGCGCCGCGTCACCACGCGCCGCTCCTCGTCGGCCAGGGGGCTACGGTCGGCCTCCTGGGCCAGCACGCCGCCGGGGACGCTGCGCAGCAACAGCTCGCCGCGCACGGTCACCGGCCCTGTGGCCCGCAGCAGGCGCAGGTTCTTCTTCTTGGCGAGCAGGGCCAGGGCCGCGGGGGCGAAGTCGGGGGCGATAATAATCTCGGTAAAAATCTCGGCGATCGCCTCGGCGAGGGGCAGGTCGAGGGGCCGATTGACACAGATGATCCCGCCGAAGGGCGCCTCGCGGTCGGTGGCCAGGGCATGCTCCCAGGCCGCGAGCAGGCTGGCGCCTGTGCCGACACCGCAGGGGTTGGTATGCTTGACGATCGCCACGGCGGCGGCCTCGGCGGCGGGGAACTCCTCGATCAGCTCGGCGGCGGCGCCGGTGTCGAGGATATTATTGTACGAGAGCTCCTTGCCGTGGAGCTGCTCGAACATGCTATGGAAGGCCCCGTAGAGGGCCGCCTGCTGGTGAGGATTCTCGCCGTAGCGCAGGGGCTGGGCCTTGGGCCAGGCCATGGTGAGCGTCTCGGGCAGCGGCTCATCGGCCAGATAGGCGGCGATCGCGGCGTCGTAGGCGGCGGTGTGGGCGAAGGTCTTGGCGGCGAGCCGACGCCTGAGGGCCGGGTCGAGCTTGCCCTCGCGCAGGCCGGCCAGGGCCGCCGGGTAGTCGGCCGGGTCGACCAGGGGGATGACGTGGTCGAAGTTCTTGGCGGCGGCCCGCAGCAGGGCCACGCCCCCAATATCGATCTGCTCGACGGCCTCGGCGAGGGTCACGTCGGGGCGGGCGACCGTCTGCCTGAAGGGGTAGAGGTTGACCACCAGCAGGTCGATCGGGGCCAGGCCGTGCTCCTCGAGCTGGGCGAGGTGGGCGGGCAGATCGCGGCGGGCGAGCAGGCCCGCGTGGATGGCCGGGTGCAGCGTCTTGACCCGCCCATCGAGGATCTCGGGGAAACCGGTGACCGCGCTGACCGGCTGAGCCGGGATGCCGGCCTCGGCGAGCAGCCGCTGCGTATTGCCGGTCGAGATCAGCTCGACGCCGAGGGCGTGGAGCGCGTGGGCCAGCTCGGCGATGCCCGTCTTATCGTAGACACTCAACAAGGCGCGCACGCGCCCCCCTGTAGGCTTCATATCGAGGAGCTTCCCCCCTCGTGGGAACAACAGAAAGCGACCCTACCCGAGGCGACGGGCGGGGTCGCAAGCCGCGCTATTTTACCACATCCCAACCACAGCGCAAAACCGCCAGCAGAAGCTTCCTCGCGGAGCGTCACAGGCATGGCTTGCCCCCCCATAAGCAGGGCTTGCGAGCATTTAACTGAGCAGCTCTGTGGCCCGTGAGCGCAGCTGGCCTGCGGCCTCGCGGGCGCGGGCAGCGTCGAGGACGCGAGCGACGCCGCGCTCGAAGTGATCGACGACGGCGAAGAGCTGCTCGCCCGTGGCCCGACTGGGGTCAGGGACCCCGGCGAGGCGGTAGGCCTCTTCGAGGAGGGCCGAGGCCCCCGACCCGACATAGCCGGCGGCGATGCGCTCGAACTCGGGGGCGAGGGCCTCGCCGGGGCTGGGGTCGCGCATCTCGATCAGGCCGCTCTGGAGCAACTGGACCACGATCTCGCACGAGCGGAACTCGCCCAGGCCGCTGCGCTGGGCGATCTGAGCGATCGTATTCTTGCCGTTGACCATCGTGAGCACGCGCCACTCCTCGGGCTCGAGGTTGATCTCCGACGAGCCCGTGGTGGGGTTGAGCACCAGGCGCGGCACCATGCCCATCGAAGGGACGTGCTGGTGGATGGTGGCCCAGGCGTCCTGGCGCATCACCCCCTCCATGATGATCACCTCGTTCGAGACGCTGATCGTGGGGGTCTCGATACGTTTATCATCGTGGAAGGCGAAGGGCCCGGAGACGAGGGTGAAGAAGGTGTAGACGGCCTCGAGGGGCTGATGGCCGGCCATATTGGCCCCGACAATCTTGCCGTCGCGGAAGAAGAGCCAGCCCTCGAAGAGCTGCCCGGCCCGCTGCCCACGGATGTGGACGCCGCCGGTCTGCTTGCTGAGCTGCACCAGCTGAATGATATCGGTGAGCGGAAACTCGCTCAGGTCGCCTGCGAGGGCCATAGCTGTTCAACCCTGGGCGCTGCATGCGCCGCTGCGTGCCGGACCCGGCGTCTACAGCTTGCTGATCACGGCCCGGCTGATCGCGCGGAGCGTCTCGAAGACCCCCGTGCCGATGGTTGCGACGGCCTCGACGCGGGGCCAGCTCATCTTCGTCACCCCGAGAAAGTGGTCCATCGTGGCGACCGAGGCCAGGACATCCTTGGGCAGGTCGCGCTTGTTATACTGGATCACAATCGGGAACTCGGCGAACTTCTTGTTCTGCCGGGTGACGTTCTGCGCCAACTCCTTGAGGCTGTTGACGTTCTCCTGCATCTTGTTCTTGTTCGAGTCGGCCACAAAGACCACGCCGTCGGCCCCGTTGAGCACCGCCACGCGGGTGCGCTCATAGAGCACCTGCCCGGGGACGGTGTAGAGGTGAAAGCGGGTCTGGAAGCCGCGCACTTTACCAAGATCGAGGGGGAGAAAGTCGAAGAAGAGGGTGCGCTCAGTCTCAGTGGCGATCGAGAGCAAATCACCCTTGACGTCTTTCGGCACCTGGCTATGGATATACTGCAGATTCGTCGTCTTCCCGCACATACCCGGGCCATAGTAGACGATCTTGCAGTGGATCTCACGTGCCGCAACGTTGATCAGCGCCATAGGTCCTCTCGCATGCCTGTACAGTGGGGCGGCTAGGGCGCAGGCAGCGGCCCTCCGCGAGGGGGCCGACGGCCGCGCGGGGTGCGGCAGCCCGGCCGCGCCCGGCGGCTAGTCGCGGAACAGCAGGTCGATGGTATCCTCCATCGAGGTCCGGAACGACGAGCCGAGCACCTCATCGCGCGCCTTGTGCTGCTGGCGGACGCGCTCGAGCACGGAGGCGAGCTCGTCTGTGGCCTTTTTGGTCAGCACCTTGACCAGGCCGATATGGGTGCCCTTATTGAAGATAATGCAGAGGATCCACTGCTCTTCGATCAGGGCGATAAAGATATTCTCGCGGACGCCCTGCTGGAAGGACGCGCGGAAGTCGCGCTCGCGCAAGAGCTTGGCCACCTCGCGCGAAGAGGCGAAGACGCCGGCGATCAGCGCGCCGAGGGCGGTGATATCCTGGCGATCGCCATCGCCCTTGGAGGAGATCACCTGGCCGCTCTTGTCGAGCAGGAGCGCGTAGTCGCTGCCGGTGTCCTCGACCAGTCGCAGGAGGCACTCCTCGATCTGACCGAGCTCTTCCGTGGGGACGATGATACTAGTCAGCTGTGGGTCCATCGCGGCCTACCTTACATGAGCTAGTCGGAGGGCTCCCGGTCGCACGCTCCACGAAATTATAGCACATAGCAGATTAGATCGCGCCCAGAGCGTCGAGCATATCCCCACGGTGCTTGGCAACCAGGAAGCGCACATAGCCCAGGTCGTCGCGGGCATTGGCCAGCAACAGCAGCATCGCGTCGGCGCTGATCGGCTCAATCAGCACCAGGCCGTCCTCGTACTCGAGCATGGTCTGGATGGTCCCGCCCTTGTCGATCTCGCGACCCAGTGCCTCGGCCATCGCCAGGCCGTTCGAGGCCACGGCGCAGATGGCGTCGACGTCGACCTCGGGGCTGGCCGCGCTCTCGATCAGCAGGCCATCAGTGGCGACCACCGCCGCCAGCTCTATGCTCTCCACCGCACGGAAGCGCCCGAGCAGCGCCTTCAGGTTGGTGCTGGTGCTCATAGGGTGGTCTCCTGTCTCGCGCGAGCCACGGAAGCGCGCGCTGCGCCTGCCTATTATACACGCCGCAAAAACAGTGCCGTGTCCGTCGGCCCCAGGCCCTAGAGCTCGGCGCCGTTCGCCCGCTCGCGCTCTTTGGGCGGGCGGCCGGTGCGGATGTTGCGCAGCGAGTGAATGGTGGCGGCGATCGCTCGGTCGGCCCAGCCATAGATCGTTGGCCGGCTCTTCTGCAGATCCTCGGCGATCTGAGTCACGTTGGTGCGGTACTCGGGGTCAAAGGTGGCCAGGTTGATGCGCGCCGAGGCGACAATCTGCTGGATCTCTTCCTCTGATAGCCCGTGCTCACGGATGAGCTTTTTGGCCCGCTTGCTGGAGACGTCGAGCTCCATGGCCTCCACTCCTTCGCCAACGCTGTTGCCAATTGCGGCGCTCCAGACCGCCTCATCTCTTCTGAAGTGTAAGTATTTATTATCATATCATGCCCCCCGCAGCCTGTCGAGTCCTATTTGTAAATAGTATCCGCGGCCCCTGACCGCTACGGCCGACGACATGATGCCCATGCGCTCCAGCGCACCCACCAGCAAACACCTGTGCGTTTACGACATGGCGCAGTATGGCGGTCCAGGTTGCACTACAAACATGATAATGTTTAACATGTCGGATCATGTGCCATCCATGGCGTTGTAAAGCCTTGTCAGAGATAAGCCGGGGCGGCGCGGCCCTGTGGTACAATGCCCGCCGGAGGAGCCATGAGCGAGCCTGAAGATCACCGCCTGCGGCAACGCGAGTACCTGCTCCAGATCAGCCGCGCGATGACGGCGCAGCTCGATCTGGTCAGCGTGCTGTCCCTGGTGATCGGCTACGCAGTCGAGGTGACCGCCGGCACCTCGGGCCTGATCGCCCTCTACGACGAAGAGGGCGGCGACGAGCTGCGCATCCGCGCCTCGGCCCGCCTGCCCCGCGAAGACTGGCCCGCCTTCGCCCGCCTGCTCAATCTGCCCCTACCCGACCTGGCCCGCCGCGGCGAGGCCGCCCTGCGCGAGGTTGCCGCCGACACCGGCCTGACCCTGCGCCAGATGATCGCCCTGCCCCTCACCCTGCGCGATACCCCCGTCGGGGTGATCTATGTCTTCCGCGCCGCGCTCAATGTGGCCTTCTCGCCCGACGACCGCCAGGTCCTGCAAGACTTCGCCGACCAGGCCGCGATCGCCGTCTCCAATGCCCGCCTCTACCAGAGCGTCCTGCGCGAGAAGCAGCGCCTCGACGCGACGATCGAGCAGTCGGCCGACGGCGTGATGATCATCGATAGCCGCTGGCGCATCACCACCTTCAATAAGGCCATGGAGCAGCTGACCGGCTGGCCCCGCGAGGAGGCTATCGGCCGCCCCTGCGCCGAGGTTCTGGGCATCCATAATACCCAGGGCGCCAATATCTGCCTGGTCGACTGCCCCCTCCAGCGCCTGCCCTTCGCCCCCAACCCGGTGGTCGAGGGCAAGGTGCTCACCCGCGACGGCCGCGAGCTCTATGTGCAGAGCCGCTATGCCCCCCAGCGCGGCGCCCAGGGCCAGTTCCTCGGGGCGATCGCCAATGTGCGCGATATCACCGCCCAGAAAGAAGACGAGGAGCTGCAGAGCACCTTCATCTCGGTGATCTCCCACGAGCTGAAGACGCCGGTCAGCATTATCAAAGGCTTCGCCGGCACCCTGCAGCGCGACGACGTCAGCTTCAGCGCCGAGCAGTACCGTGACGGCCTGGCGGTGATCGAGGACGAGGCCGACCGCCTCGCCCGTCAGATTCAGGATTTGCTCGACGTCTCGCGCCTCACCGCCGGCGGCATCCGCCTCGACCTGGCCGACTTCCCCCTGCCCAGCCTGGCCGCCGACGTGGTGCGGGCCCTGGCCCCCGGCGCCGGCGAGAGCTTCGAGTTCGAGCTGCGCTTCCCCGACGATATGCCCCCCGTCCACGGCGACTACGAGCGCCTGCGCCAGGTGCTGGCCAATCTGGTCTCAAACGCCGTCAAGTATAGCCCCGAGGGCGGCACCATCCGCATCGGCGGTTGGCCCGAGGGCGAGCTGGCCGTCTGCTATGTGGCCGACCAGGGCGTCGGCGTCGCCCCCGAAGAGCAAGAGGCGATCTTCCGCCGCTTCTACAGGGTCGACAACCGCCTGCGCCGCGAGACCCAGGGCACCGGCCTGGGTCTCTACCTCACCCGGGCCATCGTCGAGGCCCACGGCGGCCGGATCTGGGTCGAGAGCCAGCTCGGCAAGGGCTCGCGCTTTATGTTCACCCTGCCCCTCGGTCGCCGCAAGCTCACCGAGGAGACCCGGAGCGCCTGATATGTTTCAGCAAGGGACCCTGGCCGTCCTCGCTCTGCTGCTGCTGGTCGCCGTGGCCGCCGGCCAGGCCGGGCTGGCCCTGATCTGCGCCATGCTGCTGGTCGCCGCCGGGCTGGCCAGCCTCTGGAACCGCTGGGCCCTGGCCCGCATCGGCTACGAGCGCGGCCTAAGCCAGCTGCGGGCCTTCCCCGACGACGAGCTCGAGCTGACGATCAAGATTACCAATCGCAAGCTGCTGCCCCTGGCCAGCCTGCAGATCCTCGACCGCCTGCCGGCCAACCTCGCCGTCGACGGCAGAATAATCTATAGCGGCGGGCGCCAGGGCGGCAACCTGCAGCGGCGCACCAGCCTGCGCTGGTACGAGAGCGTGGTCTGGCGCTACAAACTGCGCCCGACGGCCCGCGGCTCGTACCGCATCGGGCCGGTGCAGCTGATCAGCGGCGACCCCTTCGGCCTCTACACCAGCGAGGCCCACGAGGAGATCTATAGTACCCTGCTGGTCTACCCGCGGCTGCTCAGCCTGCGCGAGCTGGGGCTGCCCGCGCGCAACCCGATCGGCGACCACCGCGCGCCCTCGCTGTTGCGCGACCCCATGCGCGTGATCGGCGTGCGCGACTACGCCCCCTCCGACCCGCTCAAGGATGTCCACTGGGCCGCAACCGCGCGCACCGGCAGCCTGCAGAGCCGGGTCTACGAGCCGACCACGGCGCGCGTCCTGGCGATCTTCCTCGACCTCGACACCTTCGAGTACTACTACGAGGGCGTCGACCCCGAGCAGGTCGAGCGCATGATCAGCGCCAGCGCCACCCTGGCCCGCGAGGGTCTGGCGGCTGGGTACGCCGTGGGCCTCTACGCCAATGGCGCGCCCGCCGAGTACGAGCACCTGGCCCGGCTGCCCGCCGGCCGCAGCCCCGCCCAGCTTGGGCTGATCATGGAGACCCTGGCCCGCCTCACGACCTACTCGGTGACCACGATCGCCCGCCTGCTGCAGCTCAGCGCCGGCGAACTGCACCCCGGGGCCACCGTGCTGCTGATCGGCTCGGTCAACACCGAGGGCACCAGGGCCGCCCTGCTGCGCCTGCGCGAGTTCGGCTACCAGGTCGTCTGGCTCTACATGGGCGCCGGCGAGGCGCCGAAGGTCCCGGGGGTGACCGTCTACCAGGCGCCCCCCAGCCCACAGGCCTACGCCCCGCCTCAGCCCGCCGTCAGCCAGCCGTAAGCGCCCGCTCAAGGAAGGCCGGCGAGCGGCCGCGTTTGCTCCAACAGATACGACAGAGCGTCGTACCGCAGGAGCAAGCATCATGATCGCCATCTCCATCAGCCGCGGCGCCTGGTCCCTGACTCTGCCCGACGGCCGCAAGATCAGCGGCCGGGCCGCCAGCTCGGGCGAGGCCCTCTGCAAGGCCACAGCCCTGGCGACCCGGCTCGAGCCGCTCATCCGCCGTCAGCGCCTGGCCTACATCAGCAACGCCCCGATCGCGTAAGGGCGCACCTATGTGTGCGCCCAACCCCACAGAGTAACTCGGACAGAGGATTAATGGTGATCCAC
>CAZKTU010000004.1:51647-72564 GCA_964555675.1 uncultured Oscillochloris sp. | reverse complement strand
GCGCTCTGGTCAGGCCTTTTTGAGCTGGCGGTTGGTCAGCACGACCACCAGGATGAAGGTGATCACGGCGATCAGGGCCAGGCCGAGCCAGTTGCCGGGGGCGACCGGGATGCCCTTGAGCATCACATTCTGGAAGCCGGCGAGGCCGTGGGTCATGGGGATGGCGTAGGCTACCGGCAGGGCGGGCCAGGCGAAGCTGCTGAGGGCGATGAAGAAGCCGCTGAAGAAGATCGAGAGCAGCAGCGAGATCATGGCCAGCTGGATGGCCTGGCTGTCTGAGCCCGAGAGGGCCGAGATCAGGAAGCCGAGGCCGAGGGAAGCCAGGATCAGCAGCAGGATGAGGCCGGCGAACTGGACCCAGCTGCCGAGCATGGGCACGCCGAGCAGGGCCATGGCCACAATCAGCACGACGGCCGCCAGGGCGATAAAGAGTGTGTAGCCCAGGTACTTGCCGATAATCAGCTGGGGCAGGCTGACCGGGGCCACGCGGAAGACCTCGAAGGCGCCCATGAGCCGCTCGCGGACCAGGGCCAGGGCCCCGAGGGTCACGGCGGTATGCTGGATGAGCAGGGCCAGGACGCCCGGCGCGTAGTAGACCACCGCCGAGTAGGCCGAGCCGCGCAGGTTGCTGTAGCTCTGGGTGAGGGGCGAGACCAGCCGGTCGGTCGGCGTGCTGATGAAGACCTCGAGCGAGCCGTTGAGCAGCTTCAGCTCTTCGCGGGCGGTCGCAATCTCGGCCAGGCGCTGGCTGAGCGTGTTGTTCTCGATCGCCGAGTCGATGGCCTGCAAGCTGACCCTGGCGCGGGCGATCGTCGGGCGCAGCTCGGCCAGCTCGCCGCCCTGGGCGGCCAGGATCTCTTGTGCGGGCAGGATGGCCTCGAGCGAGGTGAGCGCGGTCAGGACCGTGCCGATATTCTCGCGGCTGGCCGCCTTGTTGGCCTCCGAGACGCCCTGCTCGAACTCCTGGACAACGCCTTCGGCGTCGATGATGCGCACCCTGATGCCCTCGGCCTCTTGCTGGACCTGGGCCGCGGTGGTCTGGAGGATGACCTTATTGATCTCATTGACCTCGGCGTAGGCCAGGTACTGGATCCAGCCTTCTTCGAGCGGGTTGATCGCATTCGACTTGAACTCGATCTGCGGGGTGGCGCCGCTCTGCAGCGCGTTGGCGGCGTTCTCGGGCAAGACCTGCACGAGGTCGAGCTCGCCGGCGGCGAGTCTGGCCTCGAGGGCGGCCCGGTCGTTGGAGATCTCGCGCACGTCGAAGTTGGCGCCGATCAGGGTGCGGATCTGCTCTTCGCTGAAGCCGGGGATGCCGCCGGGGGGCAAGACCAGGCCCGTGCGCACGCGCGGGGTGCTGTTGACGTAGGTCGCCCCGAAGAGGATGAGCACGATCAGCGGCCCGACGATCAGGCTCAGGATGAGCAGGGGCTGCCGGCGGATCTCGTTGACCTCTTTGAGGAAGTAGGCCCTGACCCGGATCAGGTAGCGCTGCCAGCCGGGGGCGGTGAGCTTGCCTGTCGATAGCGTAGCTGGTGCGTTGTCGGTGAGCGGCGCGTTAGCCACGGGCGGCCTCCTGGGTAGCTTGCTTGGCCTCGTCCTGCTGCATGATCTTGATGAAGATCTCGTCGTAGCTCACCTCGAGGGGGGCGGCGCTGGCCACGCTGATGCGGGGGCGCTGGTTCTCGAGGCGGTTGAGCACCTCGGGCAGCCACTCGCGGGCATCCTCGACCACCACGTGGATGTCGGCCTCGGCCGCGGGGTTGGGCGAGCGGCGCGCGTCGATCACCACGTCCTTCCAGCGCTTGAGCGAGTCGATGGCGCGGCGCACGTCGTCGGGCTCAGCGAGGGTCACGTCGATGATCTCGCCGCCCAAAGCGATCTTGCGCAGGTTCTGAGGGGTGTCGACGGCGAGGATGCGCCCTTTGCGCATGACCGCCACATAGTCGCAGTAGATCGCCTCGCTGACGACCTGGGTGGTGACCACCAGGGTGCGGCCCTCGTCGCGCAGCTGGCGGAAGTATTCCCAGAAGCGGGCCCGCAGCACCGGGTCGATGCCGGCCGTCGGCTCGTCGGCGAAGAGCAGGGCCGGGTCATGCATCAGGGCGCCCGCCAGCATCAGGCGGCGCTGCATGCCGCCCGAGAGGTTCTGGCCGAGCCGGTTCTTCGCGTCGGTCAGGTCGACGAACTTGAGCAGTTCATCCATGCGGCTCTTCACTTGCCGCCGGGGCATGCCGTAGAGCGAGGCCACGAACTCGGCGTTCTCGGCGACGCTCAGGCGCGGGTAGAGCACGAAGTGCTGGGGGATGTAGCCGATCTTCTCGCGGTCTTCGGCGGTGAACTTTGTCGGCACGCGACCGAGGGTCGAGATCGTCCCTTTGTGCGGAGCGAGCAGGCCCAGGGCGACCCGGCAGGTGGTGGTCTTGCCGCAGCCCGACGGCCCGATCATGCCGAGGATGGTACCCTCTGGGACGACATAATCCTGATTGAAGATCCCGGCACCGCCGCCGAAGTCGATCTCCACATCTTCCGAGTGGATGGTCATGTTGCTACTTGCCACCGTACACTCCGCAATCTTGGCTTTGCTCAACAGGTGCTAGGATCTAGACTTCCGCGGGCTCGCTCTGGTCACGCATCGGCCTGAACTGCCAGCCCCTCGCGGTCGACGATGGTGATCGCGCCCCTGGCGACACTGATCAGGCCGAGGGCCTCGAAGGTCTTCAGGGTGCGCCCGACCATCTCGCGCACGGTGCCGAGGCGGGCCGCCATCTCGGTCTGAGTGAGGGGGGCCACGGTCTCGCCGCGGTCGGCGGCCTCGGCCTGGGTCAGCAGCAGCCTGGCGACGCGCCCCTGCACGGTATGGAGGGCCAGGTCGTCGACCAGGCCGACGAGGCGGCGCAGGAAGCGCCCGGCGTCGGCCAGCAGGGCCATGGCCAGCTCTGGGGTGCGCCTGGTCAGCTCGCGCAGGGCCGCGGCCGGCAAGAGCAGCAGTTCGACCTCGCTGAGGCAGATGGCCGTGGCCGGGGCGGGGCCGCCGTCGAAGATCGGCACCAGGTTGAAGTGGTTGCCGGCCTCGATCACCGCCAGCACCTGCTCGCGGCCGGCGGGCGACTCGCGTACGATCTTGACCCTGCCGGCGATCACAATAAAGAGGCCCGGGGCCTCTTCGCCGGCCAGGAAGAGCACCGCGCCCGCCGGGCGGCTCAGCCGTACGCCGATAGCCGCGACAGCCTCGACGGTCGCCGCCGGCTGCTCGCTGAGGAAGCTCAGGCTGCTCAAGAAGGCGCGGTCCACTGGCATGGCCGTATTGTACCAGACACGCGCCTGCCCGCGTCCCGAGTGTGAAAAAGGTCGCAGCGACCCTGCGGGCGAGGGTGTATGCTCGGACGGTAGGGCCGCGGCCTTGTGGCGAGCGGCCCGTAGCGGAGGCGGCGATGGAGACAGCTCAGGCCCTGCCGGTGATCGACCTGGCTCGCTGTAACGGCTGCGCCCTGTGCGTGCAGCTCTGCCCTACCCAGGCGGTCGATCTGCGCGGCGGCCAGGCCGCGATTGTGCGCCCCGAGGATTGCACCTTCTGCGAAATCTGCGAGGCGTACTGCCCCGAGGGGGCGATCGGACGCCCGTTTGTGATTGTGTTTGCCGTGGCGCGCAGCTAGCTGAAGCTCGCCTGTGCTATACTCTGCAGGTCATCCCGCGCCCTGGGGGTCCCTATGTATCGTCTGGCCCTGGTTGTGATCCTGCTTGCCGCCGGCCTTGGGGCCCTGGCGGCCTGCGGCGTCGCGCCGGCCGCCCCCGCGGGCGAGTTGGCGATCGCCCTGGCGGCCGATCCGCCCCAGCCCCTCGCGGGCCGGCCCGCCACTCTGGCGATCACGGTCGCTCGCGGCGGAGAGCCACTGACGGGGGCCCGGGTGCTGGTGGTGCGCCGCATGATCGGCGTTGCTCACCCGGAAGACGATATCATCTTCGAGAGCCTCGAGCGGGGCGAGGGTCGCTACACGGCCGATACCTCGTTCGTGGCGAGCGGGAGCTGGGATGTCCAGGTGATTGTCACGCCGCCGACGGGCGAGGCCCACACGGCCAGCTTCGCCGTCGAGGTTGGGCAGCCCTGAGCGAGGAGCCATGCCGACCCTGGTGCGCTGGTATGTGCGGACCGCTCTGCTGAGCCTGCTGCTCGCCAGCCTGGCGGGCGCCCTGGTGCTGGCGGGGCGGCCCCTGGGCGCGCCGCTGGTCGCGGCCCTCGCCCAGCCGGTCTTCTACCACCTGCTGATGGTGGGCTGGGCCACCCAGCTGATCGCCGGCGTGGCCCTCTGGATGTTCCCGCCCCTCTCGCGCGAGCGGCCGCGGGGCGACGAGCGTCTGGGCTGGCTGGCCTACGGCGCCCTCAACGGCGGCCTGCTGCTGCGGGTGGCCGCCGAGCCGGCTCAGGCCGTGGGCGGGCAGCCGTGGGCGGGGCCGGCCCTGATCGCCTCGGCCCTGCTGCAGGTTGCCGCCGTCTATCTGCTGGTCGCCCTGCTCTGGCCGCGCGTCAAGGGCAAGCAGGTCGCGAGGTGAGCCGTTGCCTACCCTGAGCCGTCTGATGGTGCGCGCGGCCCTGCTCTGGCAGGCCCTGGGGGTGACCTTCGGCGGGCTCATGCTGGTGGGCAAGGCGCTGCCGCTGCCGGCCTGGGTCGCGGCCTTGCGCGGCGGCCACGTGCATGTCCTGCTGGTGGGCTGGCTGATCCAGTTCGCCTGTGGGGTGGCCTTCTGGATCCTGCCCAGGCTCGACGCGGCGGGCGATCGGGGCGACGAGCGCCCGGCCTGGGCCGCGGCCCTCGCCCTGAACCTCGGAGTGGTCCTGGCGCTCTACGGCGTGGCGACGGGCGCCGAGTGGGCGACCATCGCTGCCGGGGCGCTCTACGCGGCCGGCGGGATCGCCTTCGTGACCCACGCCTGGCCGCGGGTGGTTCCCTTTCGCACGCTGCCCCGGCCCCGGCCCAAAGATTGAGCGCACCGCTGCGGGGCGGGGCTGTGCCGTGCGGCCCGTCGATCAATACCCTCTGGTAATGGCATCGATATTGCCTAGATTAAAACTGTATTAAAATAGCGCAGCCTGTGAGCGCACAGGCTGCTAACAAACGAGGGAAGACGGGGATGATCATGCACGAGCAACATGTGATGCAGCGCACAGGGACCGATGCCGCGGGCGCCGAGGAGTGGCAGTGCCCCGCCTGTGGGCGGCGCCTGCTGCTTCAGCAGGCACCGGTGTTCACCAGGACGGTCCTCGCCGCGGGGGACGAGCTGGCCAGCCACAGCGGCGGCCTCGGCGGGGCGCAGCCCGGGCGGGCGCAGGCCGAGGAGCGAGCCGCAGGCGGCGCGCCAATCGCCGACGACGACGTGCCGCTCGAGATGCTGCGCCCCTGGCTCAGGGCCTTCAAGGCGATCGAAGAAGAGGGCTACGACTTCCTCTAGGGATTCACGCGCAGCCGCGGCCCCGCCGTCGCGCTCAGGGCCGAGCCGTCGGCAAGGATGGCTACGAGCATGGTCTGGTAGCGCCCTACCTCGGGCATGGCGAAGGCGATGTCGAGGGGCTGCTCGCGGCGCTCGGGGTCGAGTTGCTCGGCGGCGCTGGCTACAATCTGGGTGCCCCCGGTCTCGAGGTCGTGGGCCAGCACATAGGCCAGGAAGCCCGACCCGCGGGTAAGCAGCTGGGCCGCACCCAGGCCGCCCAGCCTGAGGGCTGAGCGGGCCCGCAGCAGCGGTGCGTCGCTCGCGCTCGGGGCCGCCTCGATCGCCAGGTCGTCGAGCTCGAGCTCCACCTCGATCGGCGGGCCGGAGGCTTGGCTCAGCAGGGCCGACGGCTCGAGAAAGAGCCGCGCAATGTGGCCGTCTTCGGGCCCGGGCGGCGGCCCGGCGCGCTCGCCCTCGCGCACGAGGCGCTGCTCGAGGATCTCGCCGCTCTCGGCGAAGATCAGCTCGACCAGCAGCGCCGGGCCGGCCGCAGCAGGCGGCGGGTCGGCTGCGGGCGGCTCCTGAAGAGCGGGCAGGCCCTGGGCGCTCGGCAGGCTGGCCAGCTTGGAGAGGGCCCGCGCCCGCGTGATCCAGCCGCGCCGGGTGATGCGCTCGGGCGGCATGTCGAGCAGGGCGGCCAGCTCGGCGGGCGAGCTCGCGGCGAGCTGGGCGTAGGTCCTGATTCCCGCCGCGTGCAGGCGCTGCTCGGTCGCCGCGCTGATGCCGATAATCTGGGTGAAGTCGTCGGTCGGCTGTGGCGGCGGCGTCTCCTCCACGGGGATCGCCTCAACCTCGGGGGCCTGGGCAGCCGTAGGGGCCTCAGCCTGGGCAGGCAGCTCGGCCACGGCGATCAGCCAGTGGGCCAGCTCCTCGCTCGGCGGGCCGGGCCAGCTCATGGCGGCGTCGCGCTCCTCGTGGTAGGCGCGGGTCTGCCAGGCGATCTGGCCGTCGGCGCCGGTGAGCGAGTGGATCGAGACGTGGAAGGCGGCGCGCTCGCGCCAGCCCTCGGGCGGCCCACCCTCGTGCTCGGGCTGGTCCTGGCGCTCCGCTGAGGTGTCGTCGAAATGGCTCATTACCTGCTCCTTGTGGGCGGCGCGGCCGGCGCCCTCAGGCGGCCTGGTCGGCAATCTCCACCTTCAGCTCGTCGAGCACAAACTGCATGTCGATGCCCTGGGCGCGAGTGGCATTGCCGTTGCCGGCAAAGTGGAGCGCGACGGCCTTCCTGGTGGGCTCGTCGAGCCACCACGAGCCCGAGTCGCCGGCCATGCTGACGATGCCGCGGTTGTCGTAGCGCCGCTGCTTGAACATGGCGGTCATCACGTCGAGGGTCCCCAGAGGGGCGCGGCTGATGGTGACGCCGTGCTCGATCAGACGGACCCAATCGCCGTCGTAGACCTGTTTGCTGAAGCCCTCGATGCCGCTGACGACGCCTCTGGTGACGCCCGTCGTGAGGCCCGACTTTACAACCCTCATGCCGAGTGTGGCCCGGGCCGCCCCGTTCACCCTGCCGATGCCGAGCTGGAAATTCTCCCACCTGGCCGGCTCGAGCAGTTTGGCGAGGGCGCCGTCGAGGGGCAGCTGGTCGGCCCCGGGGGCCGAGAGGCGCTCGCGATCGACGCGGGCGACCAGGCTGGGCTCGCCGCTATTGAAGAGCATGATCGGCTGGTAGATCGGGTGGCCGGGGCGGGTGTTGCGGTTGCCGTAGAGGACATGCCAGTTGCTCAGGATCATCGGCTCGCGGCTCACCCGGTCTTGCACGATCCCGCCGAGGGTGCCGTACATATTGCGAAAGGCCGAGATGCCAAGGCCGCCGCAGAGCTTCTCGCGTCTGGCCGCGCCCTGGCCGCTGGGGAGTCCCCTGGGCAGGCTTGCGCCATACTCGGCCTCGATCACATCGGTTTCGAACTGGCCGATCCGGCGCGGCAGCAGCTTGAGCCCATTGGCCCTGAGCTCTTGCTCGCTGATCTTTTTCGTGACATGGAAGCGCAGGGCGACGCTCGTATCGTCCCAGTACTGCACCGTGCGACCGTCGATCTCGGTGGTATGTTGCGGGAAGCCGAAGTCGATCAGGTTGACGCTGTACTCACGGTTGAAGAGGTAGTCCCTGACCATGGCGCGCAGCTCGCGCCGCGCGCTCTCGAGCTGGGCCGGGTCGACGGTAATCATCGTGCTCACCTCATCGCTCAGGCGGCTCCGCCGCTGCCGGAAATAGCGCGCGGGGAAGAGCCACTCTTCCCCGCGCCGCGGACCTAGTGGCCGGGCCTAGCGGTAGACGTCGAAGCGGACGGGGCCCTGGTAGCGCGAGTGGGTGCCGGGGGCGAAGATCGACTTCTCGAACTCGTAGACCAGGGTGGCGTAGCCGGCGAAGGGCGGGGCCATCTGACCGTTGCAGCCGGTGATGCGGCCGCGCAGGTTCAGCTCGTGGATGCCCTCGTGCTCGGGCTTGAGCTCGATGATGTCGACGTACCAGGCCTGACCGGGGACGAAGTTGCTCTCGATCTTGCCCGACAGCGCCGTCTCCTTCTGCAGGGTGGTGACGTTGTTGGTGTCCCAGGCGATCGAGTAGGGCAGGCCGAAGGTGGAGAGGACGTCGGCGGCCGTCGGGTAGGGGTAGGCCACGTTCAGGTAGAGGATCGAGGCGACGTAGACCGTCTCGCCCAGCCGGACGACCTGGTGGGGCGCCGGGAAGGGGGCGACGGGGGTCTTGAACGGGCCGTAGGCGTACATGTCCCACCAGAGGGCGGGGCCGGCGGCCTGCAGCGAGTCGCTGGCCTGGGCCTCGGCGAAGGTCGCCTGGAGCTTGGCCTCGACGGCGGCCCGCACCTGCTCGATCCCTACCTCGATCGACCCGCTCCGGCTGACGGCAATCTCGCCACGGTTCGTCGTCGTAGTCATGTGACCTCCATTATGGTGTTGCGTTCGGCGCCGCTCGCTGCGTCGCCATCACAGGGCCGAGCATACAGGCCGCCCCTCACCACGGGCTCAGTTTGCGCTGTGGCCGGCGCACAAGTCTGGGCCCACGTCGGCCTGATGCAGCCTTGAGGCGATCGGTCGCTCGCAGCCCTCTCGGCCACCGTGGCTCAGCAATGTTTGAGCGCTTTTCGTAGTGCGCGGGCGCGAATGTCGGCGCGTAATGAGCGCCCCTTGAGCCTCGCTGAGCGCCCGTTGAGCGCCCCTGAGGGCGGGCAAAAACGCTGTGCGCGCTCAGGCGGGCGGGGCGGAATCTGGTATTGCAGAGCCGCATCAAGGCCCATGAGCGCGGCGGGTTTTGTGCCGCTAAAGCCACACAGGACGCGCAGATCTGATGGACGCGCCGGGCCGGGCCCCGCGCGTCGAGCGGAACTTGCAGGCCTGGCTCATGAGCGGGTGGGGCGGGCGAAGAGGGTAGGCGGGAGGAGCAGGAGGGGTAGGAGAGGAGGGGCGGGGCGGGCGAGCGCGGCCCGGGGGCGGGGTCGGACGAGGTCGGACGGGGTCGGACGGGGTGGGGCTACTCGACGGCGACGACCTGCCTGTAGAAGCTCTCGAGCTCGCCCGAGGGCGCGAGGTCGAGCTCGTTGCGCAGGGCGTTCACGCAGAGCTGGTACTGGCGCACGGCCATGTGACGCAGCCCCTGGGCGACGTAGGTGCGCATGAGCATGAGGTGGGCCTCTTCGTCGCAGGGCTCGTGGGCCAGGACGCGCTGACAGTGGAGGGCGGCGGTGGCGTGGTCGCCCCGCCGGTGGTAGTGGCGGGCCAGCTGGTGCAGGGCCTCGCTGTACATGGCGCCGTAGCTGTGGCGCAGCTCTTCGGCCCAGGCCTCGTAGCGCTCCTCCTCGAGAAACTCGCCGCGCACGAGGTCGGCGGCGACGGCGTAGGCGGCCATGGCCGCGTCGTGGTCGCCCGCGCCGAGGCGGGCCCTGGCCTCGGCGATGCTGCGGGTGAACTCTTCGCTGTCGACCCAGAGACCGCCGGCGACGCTGAGCTGGTAGCAGTCGTCGGCGAACTTGATCACACTCAGGTCGGGGGCGACCCGCTTGAGGGACTGGCGCAGGCAGTAGATCGCCTGGTGCAGGCTGCGCCTGGCGAGATCCGGCTCGGACTCGGGCCAGAACAGCTCGGCCAGCAGCTCTTTCGAGACCGGCGCCGCGTTGCGGACCACCAGGTACTTGAAGATGGCGCGAGCGCGGCCGCTCTCCCAGCGCTCGACGGTCCGATCATCGATGGTGACGCGGAACGATCCGAAACAGGTGACGGCGATGCGGGCCCCACGTGGGCCAGACCTGGCCTCGGCGGGCGAGGGCGCCGCCTCGATGGGGGCCTGGGCGGGGCCTGCGGTCTCGGCGCCCTCGGGCGACGGCGTGGGCTGCGGAGTGTGGGCCGGTTCGGGCGCCTCGGCCGTGCTCGGCGGCCCGAACAGGCGCTGTGTGGCGGGGGGTAGCGGGGCCGGCACGGCGATCGGCGGCAGGGCGACGCCCTCGGCCTGGCCGTCGGTCAGACTGCGCCACCAGCGGCTCAGGCGCGAGGTCAGGGTCACGCGGGCGGCCTCGCGCTCGGGCAAGGTCGGCTGGTTCGCCGCCACCGGCAAGAGCAGCGCGCGCGAGGACCAGGGGCTGCCGGAGGCGAGGCCGGAGAGGGCGCGCAGGGCGATGGCGGCCTGCCCCAGGCGGGCGGCCAGGTCGCGCTGGATGGCCAGGACGACCTCGGAGGCGGTGCGGCGTTCGGCGAGGCCCTGGGCCACCATCCCCTGCCAGCGCAAGATCTCGAGGCAGAGGCGGGCGGCCGCGCCAACCTCGGTGGCGGGCGCCTCGGCCTGGGCTGCGTTGAGGGCCTGCTCGGAGCGGAGCAGCAGCTCGGCGGCCCGCCTGTAGTCGCCCTGCGAGAGCAGCATCACGGCCAGCTGCCAGGCCGTGAGGCCGGCGCCCTCTACGTCAGAGACACTCTCGGCGGCGCGCAGGGCGGCCGTGGCTCTGGCGACGGCCAGGGGGCTGTCGCCGGCGCCCCAGTGGGCGACGGCCTGGCCGCTGAGGGCGCGCCACAGCCCGTCGTGGTCATCCTCGGTGCGAAACTCGGTCTCGGCGGCGGCCAGGAGCCGTAGGGCCGGGGCCCACTCGTCGCGCTCGAGCAGATCGATCGCGCGGCGATACGTATCCCACCCGCTTCGCTTCTGGCGCTCCCATGGGTCGGTCTGGGCGCGCGGCTTCGGGATGCCGCTCATCAGCACCTCATTGGGTGATGTGGCGTAGCCAGGCCCTTGGGTCGGGCGACGCAGGCCAGTGGTAGACATACAGGCCGTACGTATCTCACGCATGATGAGCCCCCCGCCGCAGGCCAATCGCGTGGGCTGCAGCGAGCAGGCAGGCTTCGCCGCCACAGGGACGGCACACAGGGGCCGGTTTCTACGACGGGCACGGCGCGAGCGACATGGGCGCCCTGCCAGTATGGCCGGGGCGAAGGCCGGGCCGCCGGCCCGATTGATCGCTGGTGGTTTGCACTCATGTAAGGGGTGAGCCGGGGGCGACTCTTGCAGACACCCCAGGCCTCTGATCGAGGCGAGAGTTCCTGGAGAAGCGCCGTCGCGCATCAACAAGGGCTAGTTCCGCCCTCAGGCCGACGCTCGCACTCCGGCCAATGATTACACTACGGCCTATCTTCGATGGCCTGCTGGTAGAACATCCCATCGCAGCTCTGTCGGCTACGACTTTCGTAGGATTGCAGCTGCCGGCCCGGGCGAACTGGGAACCGGGCGCGTCGTACAGGCGTCATGAGCAGCATCGTATCGGCGCATCTGTAGGCGCGGCATGAGGAGGGCTATGATTATCTCGATGAGCGGTGTGACGCGCTGGCCTATCGCCCCGGCCCTGGGATCCTGGGCCCGCGCCGTTTCCCCGTCGCCTCATGCGCCTGCCATCTTCGTGCGCACGAAGCTGCGCCCACCCCGGGCGCGCGACGACCTGCTGCCCCGCCCCCAGCTCAGCACGGCCTTGCGCCGCGCCGTCGGCGCCGCCCGCCTCGCCCTGGTCTCGGCCCCTGCGGGCGCCGGCAAGACCACGCTGATCGCCCAGGCCCTCGCCGGCCTCGAGGGCGCCAAGCTCCTCGGCGCAGGTCAGGCGGCCTGGCTCTCGCTCGACGAGCACGACGACGATCTGGTGCGCTTCCTGCACGGTCTGATCGCCGCCTGCCGTCAGATCGCGCCCGCGGCCGGCGCCACGGCCCTCGCGCTCCTCGCCGCCGACCAAGCGGGCGGCCCGCCCCTGGGCCTGAGCGTGGTCGAGGCCCTGACCGACGATCTGCTCGAGGCGATTACGGGCCCCACCGCCCTGGTCCTCGACGACCTGCACGCGGTGAGCGAGCCGGCGATCTACGCGGCCCTCGAGCGCTTCGTCGACCTGCTGCCCCCCGAGCTGACGATTGTGGTCGCCACCCGCCAGGACCCGCCCCTGCCCCTGGCGCGCTGGCGCGTGCGCCGCGAACTAGTCGAGCTACGCTTCCACGACCTGCGCTTCAGCCGGGCCGAGGCCGCCGATCTGCTCAATGCTCGCCTGGGGCTGTGCCTGGGCGAGGCCGAGGTGAGCGCCCTCTACGCTCAGACCGAGGGCTGGGCCGCCGGTCTCGGCCTGCTCGCCGCCTCGCTCGGGCGCATCGCCAGCGGCGGCGAGCGCTCGCGCTTTCTCGCCGGCCTCGAGCGGCTCGACCGTTCGCTCTACGAGTATCTCGCCGCAGAGGTCCTCGAGCGTCAGGACCCCTTCGTGCGCATGTTCCTGATCGAGACGGCCATCCTCCAGGATCTGACCCCCGCCGTGTGCGCCGCGGTAACTGGCCGCGAGGACGCGGGGGCAGTCCTCGACGAGCTCTATACGCGCAATCTGTTCCTCGTCGAGCTCGGCGACGCCCCGGCCGCCCAGGCCCCGACCTACCGCTACCAGGATCTGTTCCGCGAATTCCTGCGCGAGCGGCTGCGACGCGAGGCCCCCGAGTGGGGCCGCCGGTTGCACCTGCGCGCCGCCCGTGTCGAGCGGGCGCCCGCCCGGCGGATGCGCCACTATCTCGAGGCCGGGGCGTGGGACGAGGCCGTGGCCCTGCTCGACGAGCTTGCCGAGCCGCTGATCGCTCAGGGCGCCCTCGGCACGCTGCGGGCCTGGGTCGAGGCCCTCCCCGAAGAGGTGCGCGAGCGGCGCCCCGACCTGACCTATTTGCTCACCATCTGGGCGCCGATGCTGCGCCTCTGCGTCGAGCGGGGCATCAGCCTCGAGGTGGCCGCCCGGGCCCTCGGCCTGGCCCCGGCCCAGCCCGCGCCCCCCGCGGTGCACGCCGCGCCCGGGCCCCTGGTCGTCGCGGGCCTCGTCCTCGACGAGAGCGGCGAGGCCCTCACGGCCCGCGAGGTGGAGGTGCTGCGCCTGGTGGCGATCGGCCTGAGCAACCAGGCCATCGCCGACCGGCTGGTGATCAGCCTGCACACCGCCAAGCGCCACGTCGCCAACATCCTCGAGAAGCTCGGCGCCGCCTCGCGCACCGAGGCCGCCGCGCGGGCCCGGCAGCTCGGAGTGGCGTAGGGCCGTGGGTGAAATCTAGCGTAGCCGAACGCTCTCGGCCTCCAGGCTGGGCTGGGCGTCGCGGAAGAGCAGCAGCAGGCCGATCTGTGACGGCGAGGCGGCCACGCCGCCCACATCCTCGCCGAAGCCGAGCACGGCCCGGGCCTCGACCGGCACGCTCAGGGCGGTAGCGCCGGGGCGGAAGCGCAGCGCCCCCGTCTGCATCGTGTGACGGGCGACGCCGCAGGCATTGACGGGGCCGGGCGAACAGTCCCAGGGGGCCGTGTTCGTCCCGCCTTTGAAGTAGGCGTCGAGGGCCAGGACGTAGAAGCGGAAGGGCCGGTCGCTGCGCAGGCCCACGGCCGCGGCCGGGACCGGCAGCACCCAGTTCTGCGAGTTGAAGTCGGCCACGCTATAGAGGTAGGGCGCAGTCGGCCGCTGGCCGTCGCTCGGGTTGACGTCGCGCACGAAGACCGCGCTGCGCCCGTCGCGGCCGCCGCCCAGGTCGGCGTTATAGGCCACATAGTCGCCGATCCCGTCGGCGTCGGCGTCGATGTGCACCTCGAACTGCACCGGGAAGTTCGGCGAGGCCCTGTAGGGCTTGTCCCAGACCGTCATGGCGAACTCGACCACCTCGTCGGCCAGGGCGCCGGCGGGCGCCGGCGGGAGCAGCAGCTCGGCGTTCAGGCCGGGCGCGCTGTAGCTGCGCAGGCCCACATAGCGCAGGTCGACCGGGCTCTGGCCGCTGCCGGGGCGCGACCCGGGCACATAGTCGAGGTCGTCGCAGAGGCCGCTGCGGGTGTCGCACTTATTGGGGCTGACATCGATCAGGGCGAAGGGCTCGACCTCGCCGGCCTGGAAAGCGGCCCGATTGCTGAGCAGCACCTGGCGCTCGAGGACGCGCGAGACCGACACGTCGGCCACTTTGCGCGGCAGGACGTGGATGGGCACGCTGATGCGGTTGTTCACGCCGCCGTCGACGAGCAGGGCCCCGTCGACCTCGAAGAGGGTCAGGCTGGGGCAGTCGCGCTCGGGGGCGGTCGAGGCGCAGGAGGCGCTGCCCCGATTGCCCAGGGCGCCCCCGTTGAGCGTCCACTCGGGGAGGTCGCGCGGGCTGATGGTGAGGGTGACGCTGACGATTGCGCTGTCGCCGCCGGCCAGTTCGAGGCGCGCGGGCGAGGCGCTGAGGCTCACGCCGCGGCCTACGTCGTCGGCGAAGCGCAGGCCGGTGCTGAGGCTGTAGCTGCGGGGCGAGCGCGAATAGTTGACCACCACCACCTGGCGCGTCAGCTCCTGGAAGCCGACGGTTGGCCTGTAGCCGAACGAGACGCTGCCGCTCTGGGCGTTCCAGGCCTGGAAGAGCGGGTCGCCGCCGGGGTAAAGGTCGGCGCAGGGGGGTGTGGCCCCGATGAGCCTGTAGAGCAGCAGGTCGCGGTAGGGGCTGATGGTACACTTGTTCAGCTCGGGGCTGGCGGCGAGCAGGTTCAGCATGGCCGTGGCGTCGAGGGCCAGGGTGCGGCCCACGAAGGCAGCCTGGGCGTTCACCCGGCCGGCCCCCTGGAGGGTGAACGGCGCGAGGCCCCCCGCCGGCGCCTGGAGCTCGGCGAAGGCGTTATTCATCAGCAGGGCCTTGACCAGGGGCGCCAGCGAGAGCGGGGGCTGGCCCGGCGCGTCGGCCAGGCCGGGGTCCGGGTCGAGGGCGCCCTTCTCCTCGAGCTCCTGGATGGCCAGGGCGGCCACGCCCGCGGCCACGGGCGCGGCCCCGGACGACCCGCCGAAGGCCGTCACCGCCCGCCCGCCGCCGGCCTGGGCCGAGATGATCGCCCCTGGCGCGGCCAGATCTGGCTTCATAGCGTTGTCGGCGATGCGCGGGCCGCGGCTCGCGTCGGCGGCCACGCGCTCGACGTCGGCGGCCAGGGGTGTGGCCGCCACGCTCCCCTCGCTGCGGGCCACCTGTTGCAGGCGCTGGCCCTCGCCGTACGAGAGGCTGTACACGGGGAGTGAGGCGGCCGCGGCGTTGAGCACGGGGGGCGCGTCGGAGCGGGCATTGTCGGCCACGAGGACCAGGCCCGCCCCCGCCGCGGACGCATTGGCCGCCTTCAGCGCCGTCGGGCAGCCGCCCCTGTCGAGCAGCAGGGCGCCCTGCCACGGCGCGAGGGGGGCGCAGCCGTCGGCATTGGCGCCGCCGCCGTCGCCATAGCGCAGGTGCGCCACTAGGGGCGCGGCGACCTCGGGCGACCAGGCCTGGTGCAGGGCGTCGAGGGTGCGCCCGCCGGCCGTCACGGCCGCGCCGCCGCCCGGCTGGGGCATGACGCTCTCGGCCACCGCCAGCGCCGCCGCAGCCGTGGCGGGCGAGCCGACAATATAGGGCTTGTCGCCGTCGTTGCCGGCCGCCGCCACCACGAACGAGCCGTAGAAGCCGGCCAGGTTGACGAAGAGGCTGACGGCGTCTTCGGGCTGGCCGTAGCTGTAGCTGAGGGCCAGCACGATGATGTCGGCCGGGTCGTAGGCCCTGCAGGCCGGCCCCGCCGTACACTGGCCGCGGTCGGAGCGGTCGAGATCGAGGGCCGAGTCGATCGCCTCGAGCAGGGCCACGCCGTTACAGAGGTCGGCCGCGCCGTTACAGGCCTTGAAGGCCCAGAGGTTGGCGCCCGGCGCGACGCCGACATCGGCGCCGCCCGCCGTGATCGGTCGGCCCGCGGCGATATCGGCCACGTGGGTGCCGTGGCCGTGCAGGTCGATCGGGTTCTCATCTGAGACGGGGCAGACCAGCTGCGTCCCGCAGCGCGGATCGGGATCGGGCCAGATATCGCCCACCAGGTCGCGGCCGCCGATCACCTTGGCGTTCGGGAAGAGGTCGGCGGGCGGGGCGAGGGTGGGGTCGCAGGCGGGGTCGGCGGGCGAGATGGCCGCGCTGCCGCAGGCGGCGCGCCTGTAGGAGTCCGCGTCGCCGGGCCCGCCCAGCTTGACGTGGGTGTAGTCGATCCCGCTGTCGATAATCGCGATCTCGATGCCCGTGCCATCGTTGCCGGCGCGGTGTACCTTGTCGGCGCCGATCAGGGTCGCCAGCTCGCCCTGGGTCGCGGTGATCGGCGCGGCGGCCTGGTCGGTCGCGTAGTCGGCGACGCGCACCACGGCGGCCACGCCCGGCAGGGCCGCGAGGGCGGCAATGTCGGCCGCGTCGACCTCAACGGCCATGCCCGAGGCGGCGTGGCTGAAGTCGGCCAGGACCACCCCGCCCGCGGCCTCGACCTCGGCGGCGACGGTGGCCCGCGCCGCGGCAAGCTCGGCGCTGTAGATCGCCCGCTGCTCGTGGCCCCAGCCCGCGCCCACCAGGGCCAAGGGCGCCATGTCGAGCTCGACCAGGGCGGCGAGGCGCGAGCCGGGGGCGGCGGCAGGCTGGCCCGCCCAGCTGGCGCGGGCCGCGCTCTGTACCAGCTCGCGGTAGGCCGGGAGGCTCGGCGCTGAGCCGAGGGCGGCCACTGCCGGCGCCCCCGAGCCGGCGCTGCGGCTGGGGGTGATCAAGAGCCCAAGGCTCAGGGCGAGGCCGAGGGCGGCGGTGATGATTCGAGTTGTGCGCGGGGTCACGGCTCACCCTTGTTGCTGCGGTGGCGGGGGGGCATCATTGCCCGCAAGGCGTTAGAGACGGGCGGCGCGACGGGTCGGGCTGGCGATGCGGTCAGGCGGACCCTCGTGCGAGGTAGGATGCTGGTTGGTACGTAGGGCTGTAGGTCCCACAGGGTACCGCACCAGGGGTCGGACTGTCAATGACAGTCTTGTTATGTGTAGTAGATCGCCTATGACGGTCCGAGAGCGGCAAATACGGCGTCGTAGTGCGGCGCAAGCGTCGTCCAGTCGTAGCGATGGGCGATGGCGCGCCAGGTTGTGCGGGGGGTGATTCGACAACGTGTGAGGGCCCTGGCCAGGGCCGGGGCCAGGGCCGCGTCGTCTGCGTAGAGGCAGTCGGCGTGGCGCTCGGCGGGCAGCAGGTCGGGGTAGTTCAGCCGGCGGGGCAGCAGGGGCGCGCAGCCGCAGTACATGGCCTCGACCACCCCGATCCCGAAGAACTCCTGCGCCGCCGTGCTGACCACGAGGTCGGCCCGGCGCAGCAGGTCGGCGTAGTTCGCCCGCGAGGGTGCGTAGCCCCAGTGGACGATACGGTGGGCCCAGCGCTCGCGGGCCGCGACGAAGGCGGGCGCCCCCGGGTCGATATGCTCGCCCGCCACGATCAGCCTGAAGTCGTGCCCCTCGGCCTCGAGCTCGGCGAGGGCCGCGAAGAAGCGCTCGGGCTGCTTGTCATACTCCCAGCGCGAGTTCCACAGGATCACCGGGCTGCCCCGGCCCTCGGCGGGCCCCGGCTGCGGGCCGTCGAGGGAGGCGAGGTCGACCCCCGGCGGGAGCACATGGCTCTTCGCGGCGATCCCGGCGACCGTGTCGAGCTCGTTATAGTCGTGGTAGCGCCCGAGCAGGCCGGGCAGGGCGCCGAGAAAGTCGCGCTGATGAAACGGCGAGTTGAAGAGCACGGCGTCGGCCGTGAGGGCGGCCGTGTAGTTGATCCAGGCGAAACTCAGGTCGCGCTGGCGGCCGGGCGGCAGGGGGTAGGTGAGCTGGTTCTCGTGAAAATAGACCGCCGCGGGCACGCCGGCCAGGGCCCCGGCGCTGAGGGCGCGGAAGGTGGCCAGGTCGAGCATGTCGCTCGCGACGATCAGGTCGGGCCGCTCGCCCAGGGCGCCGGCCAGCCTGGCCAGGGTCACAGCGCCGCCGCGCATGCGCCAGCGCCAGCCGCCCGCGATCGGCAGGGTGAGCAGAGTCACCCGGTGGGCGCTGCGGGCCGCGTAGCCCGCCGCAACCGCGGCGTGTGAGCCCCCGTGGAAGGGATCGAGCCAGAGGATATGCATCGGCGGTGAGTTCCTGAGGTCTGCCCTCTTGCGGAGCACCGCCGGAGATTGTACCATCCTCCTCAGAGACCCCTTGCACGAGCGGTGTATCTGCCAGGCGCGAGCTACTGCGCCCCGAGAGGAGATCCGTCGATGACGACAGCCCCGGCCCAGGCCTATCAGCACCTGCTCCTCGACGTCGAGGACCGGCTGGCCACCATCACCATGAACCGGCCCGCGCGGCGCAATGCCCTCTCGCTCGAGCATATGGAGGAGCTGATCGATGCGTTCCGCTCGCTCGGGCGGCGCGGCGATGTGGCCGTGGTGGTGCTGTGTGGGGCCGGCCCGGCCTTCTGCGCGGGCCACGATCTGAACGAGATGGTCGGGCGCAGCCCCGAGTTCTACCGTCACCTCTTCGACACCTGCACGGTGCTGATGGAGACGATTCAGGCCATCCCCCAGCCGGTGATCGCTCAGGTGCACGGCATCGCCACGGCGGCCGGCTGCCAGTTGGCCGCCACCTGCGACCTGGTGATCGCCGCCGAAGACGCCCGCTTTGCCACCCCGGGCGTGAAGATCGGCCTGTTCTGCTCGACGCCTATGGTGGCCCTCAGCCGGGCCGTGCCGGCCAAGAAGGCGATGGAGATGCTGCTGACCGGCGACCCGATCTCGGCCGAGGAGGCCCGCGCCTTCGGCCTGGTGAGCCGGGTCGTCCCTGCGGACGAGCTCGCGGGCGCTGCACAGGCCCTGGCCGCCCAGATCGCCGCGTCCAGTGCGGCCGTGGTCGGGCTGGGCAAGCAGGCCTTCTACAGGCAGCTGAGCATGCCCCAGCACCAGGCCTATGCCTACGCCAAAGAGGTCATGTCCTTCAACGCCACCTTCGCCGACGCTCAGGAGGGGATCTGCGCCTTCCTCGAGAAGCGGCCGCCCCATTGGGGCGAGCGCGAGGAGGGGCGTTAGTCAGGCTTCGCCGCTGCCCACGGTCGGGGGACGCGGGCTATTCGGCCCGCGTCAAAGCTTCGTTGACCCCGGCGAGGCCGAGGCGCCGCTCCATGGTCAGCACGCGCTCGAGGGCGGGCCTGTAGGGGTGAGGCGCGCTGAGCATGCGCTCGGCGGCCTTGTCGCAGCCGAGCCAGCGCAGGTGGTGGTAGGCCACCCACTCGGCGTGGCCCTCGCGCAGTTCGTCGTCGCGCAGCAGCGGGCAGCGCTCGCCCTGCCAGGCGTGGGCGTACTCGTGGGCCACGGTGGTGCGGAAGCCGAGCCGGGGCAGCCCGTAGAGCATATAGATCGCCCGCAGGTGGCCGCGGCGTTGGTAGAGGCCGAGGGTGGTCATGCCCGCGGGCGCCGGGCTGCCCTCTGAACGGATGCCCTCGAGGGTAGGCGCGTCGACCAGCCTGAAGGCTACGCCCACATTCAGGGTCAGCCCGAGCTGGGCGACGACCCCGCTGACGGTCTCGTCGAAGAGCGCCCGCGCCACCGCCGGGTCGTAGACCGCCGTGGCGTGGCACGCCGCGCACTGTAGGCGCCCGTCGTGCAGCCGCCAGTGCTGCGCGCCCAGGGGGGCGCCGCACGAGGCGCAGCGGGGCCGCGTGGCGATGCAGCGCGAGCAGTAGCGCTCGGGCCTGTCGATCAGCGTGTAGTAGCCGCCACTCAGGTCTCCGCCGCACGCGGCGCAGCGGTCGAGGTTGGGTCGGGGCATGGCCATGGGGGCGTCCGTCGCACGTAGTCGGCTGTCTATCACCAGTATGCTAGGCCCCCGCCGCCCCCCTGTCAAGGGCGCGGCTGAGGGCGGCCGGGCGCAGTGCGATGCCCCGGCAAAAACCTTGGTACAATTGGCGACATCCAGACCTGGCGCGTGCTGCGCAGTGGTAGCAGGAGATCGCCGCTCGATCCGATGAAGGGGGCCCCCATGCTGCGCAAGATCGGACCGGGCGCCCGCTTCGGCTGGGGCGCCCTTTGCTTCGCCCTGGCCCTGCTCGCCGTCTTCAAAGCGCCGGTCTACCTGCTCTGGCAGGTGGCGGTGGTGGTGACCGAGTGGGGGCACGCCCTGGCCGCCCTGGCCCTCGCCGCCCTTTTGCCCGGCTGGCGCCGCAGCAGGGCCGGCCGGCTCGGGGCGGCCCTCGGGCTGGGCGCCGCCGCCCTCGCCCTCAGCCCCCTGGCCCGCGCCGTCGCCCCGGCCCGGCTCTTGCCCGCGCGGCTCGAGGAGGCCTTCGGCGCCCCTGCCCGGCCTCTCGGGCGCCCCGCGCCCCTGGTCGGCCTCGACGTGCTGCGCGGTGTGCCCAATCCGCCCCAGACACCCGAGCGCTTCGTCTATGCCCGTGTCGGCGAGCAAGAGCTCGGGCTGGACTTCTACCGCGCGCGGTCGGGCGACGGGCCCGCGCCCCTGGTGGTGGTCATCCACGGCGGCTCGTGGCAGGGCGGCGATAGCACACAGCTCGCGCCGCTCAACAGCTACCTGGCGGGGCGGGGCTACGCCGTGGCGGCGATCAACTATCGCCTCGCGCCGGCCTGGCCTTTCCCCGCCGCCCGCGACGACGTCCTGGCCGCGCTAGGCTTCCTCAAGGGTCGCGCCGACCAGCTCGGCCTCGACCCCGCGCGGATCGTCCTGCTCGGCCGCTCGGCGGGCGGCCAGCTCGCCCTGCTGGTCGCCTACAGCGCGGGCGACCCGGCCATTCGCGGCGCGGTCTCGTTCTACGCGCCCACCGATATGCCCTACGGCTACGCCAACCCGGCCAACCCCCTCGTGCTCGACTCGCGGGCCGTGCTCGCGGCCTACCTGGGCGGCACGCCCGAGGGCGCGGCCGAGGCCTATACGGCCGCCTCGCCGATCGCCTTCGTCGGCCCCGCCACCCCGCCCACCCTGCTCATCCACGGCGCGCGCGACGAGCTGGTCACGGTGCGCCAGAGCGAGCGCCTCGCCGCGCGTCTGGCCGAGGCCGGGCGGCCCCACCTGCTGCTGACCCCGCCATGGGCCACCCACGGCGCCGACTTCAACCTCAGCGGGCCGTTCGGGCAGCTCTCGACCTACGCCGTCGAGCACTTCCT
>CAZKTU010000004.1:11933-51547 GCA_964555675.1 uncultured Oscillochloris sp. | reverse complement strand
TAGCCTGTCGTGGCCCCGCTCAGGGTGAGGCGCCAGCCGGTGCGCTCGGCGAAGCCCGCCGCCGCTGCGGCGAGCGCCTCGGCGGGGCATGTGCCCTGCACGCGTACGACGACCTCGCGGGCCGCGCTCTGGATGGCGGGCGTGCCGAGGACGGTCAGCCCGGGCGGCGCGGCTTCGCGGGCGGCCCGCATCAGGGCCTCCTGGTGGGGCTGGGGCCAGAGCCGCACTGTCCAGCCGATGAAAGCCGCCAGCTCGCCCAGCTGCTCGGCGTGGCGGCGGGCGGCGGCCTCGGGGAAGTGGAAGCGCAGGGTCACCGTCTGCGAGCCCTGGTCGGCGCTGGCCTTGTAGCAGCCGGTCTCGGGGCCGAACCACGCCCGCGCCGTGTTGAGGGCGAAGTTCAGCTCGGCCGGGCGCGCACCGGGCGGCGGCGCGAAGCCGGCATCCGCTCGCTCGCTCCCCTGGCTCTGGCCAGTGGCGGCGGGGGCGAGCCCCGGGGCCTTGATCACGAGTCGCAGGCCGGTTCGCGTCTGGAAGGCCTGCTCGGCGGCGGCCACGGCCATGGGGTCGGCCTCGCCCGCGCAGCGTAGCTCGACCCGCCCCTCGTCGAGGTAGAAGGCCGGCCCGCGCTCGGCGGCGAGCCCCATGGGCAGGGCCGCCAGGGCCGCCTCGGCCAGCTGGCCCTGGTGGGGCTGCGGCCAGACGCTGACCGGCGCCCCGATCTCCGCGGCGAGCTGGGCGAGGGCCGCCGCGTCGCGGGTCTGGGCCACGGCGGGGAAGAAGTAGCGCAGGGTCACGGCCCCGCTGTCGGGGTCGATGCTGCGCTGGTACAGGTCGGGCAGGTGGCCGAGGCGCCGGTCGATCGCGGCCATGATCCCCGCCATATCGGGGCGCGGCCCGCTCCGGCGTGCTCCACCCGCGGCCTGGGCCCGACGCACCTCGGCGGGGGCGAGCAGCCGCCAGAGACCCGGGGCGTGGGGCAGCGGCGCGAAGCAGGGGCTCCCCGCCGCCAGGGCCTCGGCCAGCCGGGACTCGGCCTCGCCGTCGGCGCTCTCGCCATACCAGGCCCGGGCGAGCTCGCGGGTGCTGAGGGCCTGCACGCCCGTCCCGTCGCGCAGGGCCGCCCACAGCCGCTCGAGCCCCGTCAAGTCGGGGGGCTCGCCGGCGCCAACGGGCGCGGGCGGGGGCGTGGCCGGCGGGGGGCTCTCCACCCGGCGCCCACCGCGCGCCGCCGGGGCGACCGTGAGGGTCTGCCCGTCAAGGGGCGTATGCACCTCGGCCAGGCCCCGCAGGCGGGCGGCCAGGGCGGCGCGGGCCTCGGGGTCGCCGTGGACGAGGGCGACCGCCTTGGGCTGGAGGCCGCGCACTAGGGCGGCCAGCTCGTCGCCGTCGGCGTGGGCGCTGAGGCTGTAGCGCCCCACCTGGCAGGCGACGGGCAGCTCGCGGCCGTTCAGCGTGAGCCTGCGGGCCTCGGGCGGGGCGCCGGCCAGGTCGAGCAGGCGTCGCCCGGGCGCCTCGTCGTCGAGGTAGCCGCTGAAGAGGATGGCCGCCTGGGGGTCGCCGACCAGGCGCTCGGCGTACCAGACCGAGGGGCCGCCGCTGAGCATGCCCGACGAGGCGATGATCGCCCCGGGCGGCCCGGCCAGGACCCGCTCGCGCTGCTGGGGCGTCTCGACGGGCTGCACCGTGCTGCCGAAGAATGGTCTGCCGCCGTTCAGCAGGTGGCGGCGCAGGGCCGGGGTCAGGGCGTCGGGGAAGGCCGCGTAGGCGGCGCAGACGGCGCGCACCAGGCCGTCCACGGCGATCGGGAAGGCCGGGATGATCCCGTCGCGCTGGGCCGCCCGCAGGATGAGGATGACCTCCTGGGCCCGCCCGAGGGCGAAGGCGGGGATGAGGCAGCGCCCGCCGCGCTCGACCACCTCGGCCACCGCCTCGGCCAGCCGCCGCTCCTCCTGGGCCCGGTTGGGGTGCAGGCGCGCGCCGTAGGTGCTCTCGAGCACCAGCAGGTCGGGGCGCGTCGGCGCGGGCAGCGCCGCGCCCAGGATGGTACGCTGCGGGGTGACGCTCACGTCGCCCGAGATCACCAGGCGCCCGTCCTCGGCCGCGAGGCCCAGGCTCACCGCGCCGGCGATGTGGCCGGCCCGCCGCGTCGAGACCGTCACGCCCGGCAGCTCGGCCAGGCTCTGCTCGCCGCCGGCGAGGGGGCGCAGGCGGCGCAGGGTCGCGGCGACCAGGGCCTCGTCGTAGAGCGGCAGCTCGAGCTCCTCGCTGGCGCGGCGGGCCATCACCCGCACCGCGTCGCCGAGCATGACCTCCATCAGGCGGATGGTCGCCGCGCTGGCGTAGATCGGCGTGGCCGGGTAGCGCGCGGCCACCAGGGGCAGGGCCCCGATGTGGTCGGCGTGGGCGTGGGTGATCAGGATCGCGTCGAGGTTGACCCCGTCGAGAGCCGCCAGGTCGGGCAGGCGGTCGCGGGCGTCCATGCGCACCCCGGCGTCGACGAGCACCGTGCGCCCGCCGAGGCTCACCAGTTGACAGGTTGCGCCGACCCCGCCGGCGCCGCCGAGAAAGCTGATCTGCATAACGGCTTCAGCGGTCGAAGAAGCGGCGCACCATCCCCGCCACATACTCGACCTCGGCCCTGGTCAGCTCGGGGTAGATCGGCAGCGAGAGGGCGCGGGCGGCGGCGGCCTCGCTGTGGGGCAGGGCGCCCGGTTGGTAGCCGAGGTGGGCGTAGGCGGGCTGCAGGTGGGCCGGCAGCGGGTAGTGCACATCGCAGCCGACTCCGGCGTCGACCAGGTGACGGCGCAGCTCGTCGCGCTCGTCGCAGGTTATCACGAAGAGGTGGTAGACGTGGCCGGGGGCGTCGGCGGGCAGGCCCAGGGGCAGGTCGGCCAGCAGCTCGCGGTACCAGGCGGCCCGCTCGCGCCTGGCCGCGTTCCAGGCCTGCAGGTGGCGCAGCTTGACGCGCAGGGCGGCGGCCTGGATCTCGTCGAGGCGCGAGTTGCGGCCGCCGGGCTCGGTGGTCACATACTTCTCGCCCCAGCCGTACATGCGCAGGCGGCGCAGGCGCTCGGCCAGGGCCGGGTCGTCGGTGGTCAGGGCGCCGGCATCGCCGAGGGCGCCCAGGTTCTTCGACGGATAGAAGCTGAAGCAGGCGACGGCGCCCCATGCGCCCGCCCGCCGCTCGGCGTTCGCGCTGCTCTGCCACGCGCCGTGGGCCTGGGCGGCGTCCTCGATCACGGGCAGGCCGTGGCGCTGGGCGATCAGGTTGATCGGCTCCATCGCGGCCATCTGCCCATAGAGGTGTACCGGCATGATCGCTCTGGTGGCCGGGGTGATCGCCCGCTCGAGCAGGGCCGGGTCGAGGTTGTGGGTCTGCGGGTCGACGTCGACGAAGACCGGCCTGGCCCCGGCCTGCAGGATCGCCGCGGCCTGGTAAACACAGGCGTTGGCGACGGTGATCACCTCGTCGCCGGGGCCGATCGCCAGCCCCGCCAGGGCCAGGTAGAGGGCCTCGAAGCCGCTGGCGACGCCGACGCAGTGGGCGGCCCCGCAGTAGGCGGCGAACTCCTCCTCGAAGGCCCGCACTTCGGGCCCGAGCACATACCAGCCGCCCGCCGCGACCCGTGTGAGCGCCTCGGTCAGGTCGCCCCCGAGAGCCGCCGTCTGCCGCGCCAGGTCGCCGAACGGAACACGCATCGCTGTCATGCTTACTCCAGGTGTCTTGGCGTGAGTTTCGCGCAGCCGGGCGGGCGTCGCGCCTCAAATAAAGGGCCAGAGCGGCGAGAGCACCAGCTCGCTCGCCCGGGCGAGCCAGGGCCGGCGCGCCCACTGCTCGTGCAGGATCTCGCGGGCGTTGGTCAGGTCACAGGTGAAGACCGCCTCCATGGCCTGGGCCACGGCGGGGCTGAAGATCTCGACATTGATCTCATAGTTGCCGGCCAGGCTCAGCCGGTCGATATTGGCCGTGCCGATTGTCGACCAGAGCCCGTCGATCGTGGCGGTCTTGGCGTGGATCATCGCACCCTGGTAGCCGAAGATGCGTACCCCGTTGCGCAGGCAGCGCTCGAAATGGTGGCGGGCGAGCCAGTCGGCGATGACATGGTTGCTCTCCCAGGGCACCAGGACGCGCACATCGACGCCGCGCTGTGCCGCGCGGATGAGGGCCTTCAGGATCGACTCGTCGGGGATGAAGTAGGCCTGGCTGATATAGATGTGGCGCTGGGCCTGCTCGATTGCCTCGATATAGATCGAGCGGATGGGGAAGATCAGGCGCACGGGGTCGTTGCGATAGGCGCGCAGCTCGGACGACCAGACGCGGTCGGGCATCGCGATCCTGGGTAGCTGGGGGTAGCGATGGAAGTTCCAGAAGTCGACGAAAGCGTGGACCAGGTCGTCGACCTCGGGGCCGACCAGGCGCGCGTGGGTGTCGCGCCACTGGGTGCGGTACAGCTCGCCGATGTTATAGCCCCCGACGAAGCCGACCTCGCCGTCGACCACGAGGATCTTGCGGTGGTCGCGGCCGTAGCGGCGGAAGTCCAGGGCGTGCCAGGGCCGTCGCCAGGCCCTGTAGGGTAGGGCGTGGATCGCGGGCGGGAAGCGGAAGAAGGCCTGCGGCACGACCAGGTTGGCGAAGGTGTCGTAGATCACATAGACGGCCACACCCTCGGCGGCCTTGCGGGCCAGGGCCTGCTTGAAGGCCTCGCCGAGCTCGTCGCCCTTCCAGATATAGGTCTCGAGGAAGATCGTCTCGCGCGCCGCCTCGATGGCGGCCAGCATATCCTCGAAGAGCCGGCGGCCCTCGCTGTAGATCTGTACCTCGGTGCTGCCGACGGCGCTGCCCGGAGGGTGGATGAAGGGAAAGCCGTCGACCGGCACGCGCGACCTGCGCAGGCGCGAGCGGAGGGTCAGTACGGCCAGCACGGCCATCTGCAGCAGGATGAGGCCGAGCAGGGCCCAGAGCACAATCGTCCAAATTGCCATGGCGCGGCCTCTAGCGCGGCTCGGCGAGCCGCTCGTCAAGCCAATCTTTGATGGCCTGCAGCCCGTCGGGGTGAATGCCATGGCCCACAGGGTATTCGCGGTAGCTGTGGCGCACGGGCAGCCCGGCCAGCAGATCGCGGGTCAGGTGGGCCGCCGCCACGGGGATGACGTCATCATACGTCCCGTGAAGCTGCAGGATCGGCAGGCCGGCCAGGGCCTCGGGGGTCGTCGCGGGCATCAGCTCGGGGTCCATGTAGCCGCTCACGGGGATCAGGCCGGCCAGGGCCTCGGGGCGGCGCAGGGCGAGGGCCAGCCCCATGATCGCGCCCTGGCTGAAGCCGAGCACGTAGGTGCGGGCCGGGTCGGTGCCGAGGCGCCCTGGCAGGCTGGGGACGAAGCGCTCGATCAGGTCGAGGCCGCTGGCCCGCGTCGCCGCGTCGGGCACCAGCCGGCCCGGCGCGCCCCCCAGATGGTACCAGGCGTAGCCGCCCCAGGGCAGGGCCATAGGCGCCCGGGCGCTCACCACGTGGAAGCGCGGGTCGACATCGTCGGCCAGGTCGAACAGGTCGTGCTCGCTCGCGCCGTAGCCGTGGAGCAACAGCAGGAGCGGGGCGGGGCCGTCGCCCTGGCGCGGCTTGCGCTCGATCGTACGAATATTGGTCATGGGATCACCAGCTCTTGTCCGACGCGCAGGCTGTCGGCCTGGGCGGGGGTCAGATCATTGGCGGCGAGCAGGGCCTCGACGGTGACGCCGAAGCGCTCGGCGATTGCGCGGAAGGTGTCGCCCGCAACCACGGTGTAGCGCCGGGGGCCCGCGGCGGGCTCGGGCGTGGCCGTGGGGGGCTCGGGCGTGGCCGTGGCCGTGGCTTCGGGCGTGGCCGTGGCCTCAGGTGTGGCGCTCGGCTCGGGCGTAGCGCTCGGGCGCGGTGTGGCGCTCGGGCGCGGGGTGAGGGTCGGCAGCACGGGCGGCGCGCCCTCGCCCGGGTCATCCTGGATAACCAGCTCGGGCGGCAGGACAATCTCGTCGGCGCGGCGGGTGCCCGAGAGCAGCAGGGTCAGGTCGCCGACGCGCAGCAGCGGCACCTCGGCCCGCGAGAGGGCCAGGACGCCGACGATGGCCAGGCTAAAGAGCCCCGCCGACCCGAGCAGCACGCCCCGGTCGCCGATGCGGGGGCTGAGGAGCCGCAGGGCCAGGGCGCCGGGTACGGGCAGGACGAGGGCGACGAAGAGCAGCAGATAGATCAGGGGCTGTGGCATAGCGCGGGCATTGTACCACGCAGCGCCGCAGCCGCTAGCGATCGACCAGATTCGCCACCGTCACCCCATCGCCCCCGTCGCGCCCGCCCGCGGCGAACGAATTCACCAGGGGGTGGGACTGCAGGACATCGCGCACGACCTGCCGCAGGGCGCCGGTGCCCTTGCCGTGGATGAGGCGCACCTGGTGCAGGCCGGCGAGGTAGGCGTCGTTGAGGTAGCGGTCGAGCTTGTCGCCGACCTCGTGGGCGCGCCAGCCGCGCATGTCGAAGGTCATCGAGACGTCGGGGGCGGCGGGCAGGCTGACCGTGCGCGGCGCGGGGGCGGGGCGGGCGCCGGGGCCCTCGGGCTCGCCCTTCTCGCGCCGCAGCTCGCGCAGGTCGACGGTCATGCGGAAGCCGCCCACCTGCACGGCGGCCATGCCGTCCTCCTCGTCGATCGAGACAATCTCGCCCTTGAGGCCGACCGAGCGCACCAGCACCGTGTCGCCGGGCTGCAGTGGGCGTGGCGGGGTGGGCTGCTGACCGGCGGGCGGGCGCGGGGCGGCGGGGGTGGCCGGGGCCGCAGGGCGGGCCTTGACGGCGGCCAGTTTCACCTGCTCTGAGGCTTCGGCCATGCGCTGCTCGGCCTGTTCGAGCCACTGGCGCGAGAGCGAGACGCTGCGGAAGTCGTCGCGCAGCCGCTTGAGCTGGCCGCGAGCCTCGCGCAGCTCCGCCTCGAGGTGGGCGCGGGCCTCGTCGGCCTCGGCCTCGCGGCGCGCATGGAATTCGCTCAGCTCGCGCTCGAGCCGGTCGCGGTACTTCTCGGCGTCCTCGCGCAGCTCCTCCGAGCGGCGCAGGGCCTCGGCCGCGGCCTCGCGCTCTTTGTGGATGCCGGCCAGCAGATCCTCGACGGCGGCGTCTTCGCGGGCGATCGTGCTGCGGGCCCGCTCGACCAGAGACTCGTCGAGGCCGAGCCGGCTGGCGATGGCCAGGGCGTTCGAGCGCCCCGGCAGGCCGATGCTCAGCCTGTAGGTCGGGGCGAGAGTCTCGACGTCGAACTCGACCGAGGCGTTCTGCACCCCGGGCGTATTGTAGGCGAAGGCCTTCAGCTCGGCGTAGTGGGTCGTGGCGACGCCCAGCACGCCCAGCTCGAGCAGGCGCTCGATGATCGCCCGGGCCAGGGCCGCGCCCTCGACCGGGTCGGTGCCGGCGCCGAGCTCGTCGAAGAGCACCAGGGCCGGGGGCCGCGCCTCGCTGAGCAGGGCCCAGCGGTCGGCGTCCCAGAGCTCGCCGGGCAGGGGCTGCTCTTCGAGGGCGCCGAGCACGCGGATAATATTGCGCATATGCGACGAGAAGGTCGAGAGGCTCTGCTCGATACTCTGCTCGTCGCCAATGTCGGCGAAAATATGCTCGAAGACGGGCAGGCGCGAGGGGGCCGAGGCGGGGATGTGCAGCCCGGCCTGGGCCATAAGGGCGAGCAGGCCGGTGGTCTTGAGGGCCACGGTCTTGCCGCCGGTGTTCGGCCCGGTGATCAGCAGCAGCCGAAACGACCCGCCGAGCCAGAGGGTCGTGGGCACGACCAGCTTCTGGTCGAGCAGGGGGTGGCGGGCCTCGGTCAGCAGCAGGGGGGCGGCCTCGGGGCCGCCGCTCTCGGCGGTGGGCTGCTCGGGGTCCCAGGCGCTGATGCGGGGCTCGACGCAGCGTAGGGCGATCGCGTACTTGGCCTTGGCGAAGGCCAGGTCGATCTCGGCGATCGTCTCGACGGCGGCCACGAGCTGGGGCGCCGAGGCGCCGACGCGGTCCGAGAGGGCGGCCAGGATGCGCTGGACCTCTTCTTCCTCGGCCGACTGCAGCTCGCGCCAGCGGTTGTTCAGCTCGACCACGGCCATGGGCTCAATATAGAGCGTCGAGCCGCTGCTCGACTGGTCGTGGACCAGGCCGCGCACATCTTTGCGGTGGCTGGCCTTGACCGGGACCACATAGCGCCCGTTGCGCACCGTGATGATCGGCTCCTGGAGGGCGCCGCCCACGGTCGACGAGGCGACCATGTTCTGCAGCTTCTCTTGCAGGCGGCCGAAGGCGATGCGGATCTCCCGGCGCAGCCGGCCGAGCTCGGCGCTGGCGCTGTCGAGGACCTGGCCGTCGTCGCCGATGGCGCGCAGGATCTCGTCTTCGAGGGGGGGGAGGATAGGCAGGAAGCCGGCCAGCTCGAGCAGTTGCGGGTAGCGCGCGGCCTCGAGCCTGAGCAGGCGGGCGCGCAGGGCGCGGGCGGCCGAGACCGTCCCGGCCAGCTCGAGCAGACTGGCGCCGTCGAGGACCCCGCCGCGGGCGGCGTGCTGGGCGGCGCGGCGCACGTCGCGGGCGCCCCCGACCGAGGTCTCGGGGAAGTCGTCGAGCAGCTGCCTGGCCTCGCCGGTGAGGGCGATGCGCTGCCGCACCTCGGCGAGGGCCGTCGAGGGCTGGAGGGCGAGGGCCAGCTCGCGCGAGGCCGAGAAGGCTACGTGACGCGCCAGCTGTTCGCGGATCTTTGGAAACTCGAGGGTCTCGAGCGTTTGTGCGGCGATGGCCATACGAGAATTGCCTGAACGTGGGCATACAACAGGGGCCACAGGTGGCCCCTGGTCAAAGTTAGGTTAGCACAGGATATGCCGCGGCGCCTCATTCAGGGGGCCGAGTTTTTGCCCCTACTGGACCTGGAAGAGCAGGTCGGCGCCCTCGGGCAGGATCGGGTCGATGCGGTTATAGGCGAGTGGCAAGATGACGGTAGAGAAGTAGCGCTCGAGGGTAGAGTTGGCGATCGCGGTGCCGATGCTCTGGAAGAGCGGCAGGTCGATATTGCGTCCGCCGCGCACAATCATAAGATTCCAGAGCAGCGAGGAGAAGATGCCCACCAGCAGGGCGCCCATGAACATACCGAGGACCGTGCCGACGATGCGGTCGAGATACTCGAGGCTGCCGGGCAGTTTGGCGTAGCGGAAGGTGTAGATCCCGGCGAACGAGAGCAATAAGAAGGCGACGAACATCACCAGAAAGAAGGCGATGTACTGGCCCACATAGCGCTGGGCGTCGAAGTTGCGCACGAAAAACTCGCCCAGGGGGGCGTAGTAGAGGCTGGCGAGGACCACGGCGAGGTAGAGGGCTACAATCAGCACGAGGAGCCTGATCATGCCCTGGAAGAAGCCGGCCGCAAGCATGCCGAAGAAGATAAGAATAAACAGGAGGTCGATCAGGTTCATGCGGCTCTCAGCTTCCCGGTCATAAGCTGCCCGAGCAAGAGTTCGTCGGGCGGGCGGCGCTACCGCACCGCGATTATAGCATACAGCCGTCTTTCAGCCCGCTATCATACCCGGGCCAGTTGACAGAAGAACGTGGGTGGGTACGATTCTCGCAGGCGCCCAAGACGCGTCTAGATAGTAAAGGCCCCGAGGGGGGCACCAAGGAAGATCGACACGATGGGCACGCTCTCACCGGTGCGCCAGGCCGGGCACCCCGACCTGGCCGAGACCGAGACCACACCCGCCTCGCCGCAGCCCGCCGCCCTCTCGCCGTCAGAGGTCCGCCGCGCGATGCGCATCTCGACGATCGAGGGTGCGGTCGCGACGGTCAACATCAGTATCACCGGGGCGATCGGCGGCAGCGTCTTCCTCACCGGCTTCGCCATGCTGCTCGGCGCGAACAGCTTCCAGCTGGGGCTGCTGGGCGCCTTGCCCTTTATCGGCCAGGCCTCGGGCTTTCTCGGGGCCTACCTCGAGGAGCGGGTGGGCAACCGGCAGGGCCTGGTGCTCTATGGGGCCCTGGGCGGGCGCCTGATCTGGGCTCTGCTGCTGGCGCTGCCGTTCATGAGCTTCCTCGGCGGCGCGCAACTGGCGGTCTTCTTCGTGGGGCTGGCCTGCTCATACTTCCTCAACGGCATCGCGGGCAACGCCTGGCTGAGCTGGATGAGCGACCTCGTGCCCCCCCGCGAGCGGGGCAGTTACTTCGGGGTGCGCAACACGGTGGCCGCCGTCTCGGCGATGGCGACCACCTACCTGGCCGGCATGGCCCTCGACGTGATGAAGGGCCGCGGCCTCGAGACCCTCGGCTATGCGCTGATCTTCGGGGTGGCCCTACTCGCCGCCTTCGGGGCGGCCGCCCTGGTGGCGCGTCAGGCCGAGCCGCCGCTGCAGCCGCGGTCGCAGGTGAGCCTGCGCGAGATGGCCGGCGCGCCGCTGCGCGACCGGGCCTTTCGTAGCTTCGTGGCGGCCAATGTGGGCTGGGCCCTCGCCACCGGTATCGCCACGCCCTTCTTCAGCGCTTATGGCCTGACTGTCCTGAATCTCAGCTTCGCCACCCTCGGCCTGACCGCCGTCGTCACCAGCGCCGTCTCCCTCGTCTTCGGGCCCCTGGTGGGCCGCCTGCAAGACAGGCTGGGGTATCGCCGGGTCGTGGTGGCCTGTGTGATCGGCGTGATCCTGTTGCCCTGGGGATGGGTGCTCTCGACGCCCACCAATATCATCCCGCTCTGGCTCACCTCGATCTTCTCGGGGGTGTTCTGGCCGGGGCTCGCCCAGGGCCTGTCCAATGTGATGATGGAGCGGGCGCCATCAGAGCACCGGGGGGCCTCGATCGCGGCCTTCAGCGCGATCACCGGCATCGGCACCCTGGTCGCCGGCCTCGCGGGCGGCCTGATCGCCACCCTGGTCGCCGACAGTCAGGTCTCCTTCGGCCCGATCACCATCGCCGGCCTGGGCTTTATCTTTGTGCACAGCTGCGGCGGCGGGGCTACCTGGGCGGGCGTGTTCGGGAACAGGCTGTAGGTGGGGGGGGCTGGGGGGTGGGCCTGGCCTCCCCGAAGCCCCGCCAGGGTTAGCCTAGTGCCTCGAGCAGCAGATCGCCCTCCTCGGGCGAGATGCGGCCCTCGGCGATCATGCGCAGGATGGTCTCGCGCTCCTGGTCGATCGACGGCCGGGCTGGCGCGGGCGAGGCCGGCAGGTCGCCGGGCTCATCCTCGACGACGCTATGGATGCGAATGGTCTGCCCCGTGACGGGGGCCCGCGGGGGCGCGGGCGGGGTGGGCGGGGTGGGCGGGGTCGGGGGCACGGGCGCGCCGGGTGCGTGCATGCGGCTCAGGGCGCGTTCGACCGCCTCGAGGGCGCCCGAGAGGCCCTCGGCGGCGGCGCGGCGGGCCTGCTCTTTGATCCGCTCGAGGCGCTCGGGGTCGAGCTGCCACTCGCGCTCGTTGATCTTGACCCGCACGCGACTCTGCTCGCCGGTACGGCGGGCCTTCTCCTCGACGCGGCGGGCCTTCTCCTCGGCCTGCTGCTGGACGCGGCGGGCCTTCTCCTCGACGCGGCGGGCGACGTCCTCGGCCCAGGCGGCGCCTTTGGCCGCGCCGCCCGCGCTGAGGGCCGCCGTGACCTCGTCGGCGATCTCGCGGCCCAGGCGGCCCAGCTCGCGGCCCAGCTCGCCCATCTCCTGGCCGAACTCCTCCCAGTCGCGCCCGAACTCGCTGTCGAAGCTCGCGCTGCTGCTACGGCTCTCGGGGCTCTTGCCGCCGCCGATGCGCAGGTCGCCGGCGACGGTCAGCTCGAGGGTGGCCTCGCCGGCGCCGTAGCGCAGATTGACGCGTTTGCGGCCGTACCCGTCGGCCGCCTCGACGCCGCGCAGATCGCCGCCGATCACGGCCGTGAGGGTCAGGTTGGGCTCGGCGTCCAGGCGCAGGTCGACATCGCCGCCGACGACCGCCCGGGCCTTCGCGCCGGGCGCGAGGTTCGCCCGCAGGTTCAGGTCGCCGCCGACGCTGCCCAGCTCGAGCGAGCCGGCGAGGTTGGCCAGGTCGACGTCGCCGCCCACATTGCCCAGCTCGAGGCGCTCGGCCACGGGGCCGCAGTTCAGGTCGCCGCTCACGTTGCCGGCCCGTAGCTCGCGCACGGGGCCGCAGCTCAGGTCGCCGCCCACATTGCCCAGGCTCACCGCCCCCAGCTCGCCCGCGAGGCCGAGGTCGCCGCCGACCTGGCTCGCCTGCACGTTGGCGACGCCGGTGGCCTCGAGGTCGCCGCCGACCTCGCCGATGATCAGGGCGGCCTCGGGGCCGGCCGCCGTGATGTCGAGGTCGCCGCCGACGTTGCCGAGCTGCAGCGGCGCGGCCAGGCCTCTGACCTCCATGTCGCCGCCGACGCTGCCGACGCTGATCGTCCCGCCGACGGCCTCGATCTCGAGATCGCCGTCCGCCCGCTCGATGGCCAGGCTGGCCACGCCTTCGACCTGCACATCGCTGTCGCAGCGGCCGATCAGGATGGCGGTGCGGGCGGGCACGTGCAGGGTGAGGTCGTCATCGCCGCCGTCGATGACCAGCTCGTCGCCTTCCAGGTAAAGCTCGCGCAGCCGCTCGTCGGACTCGACCAGGATCGTCTCCTTGTCCCAGGCGCTGATCCTCAGGTCGGATCGGACGCGCGAAATACGGACCCGCGGCTCGGCGCCGGCGGGGAAACGCTGCTCAGTCATAATCGATGCTCCCTTCGCTACTCTACGAACAGCTCGACTCGCTCGCCCTCCTCGAGGTCTTGCCACTCGAGCAGACGCCCGTTGGCGCCCCGCTCGACGCCGCGCAGCAGATCCTCGAGGGCGCTGCCGCTGAGCTGGGGGGCCAGGCGTGCGCCGAGGCGCAGGCCGACGTTGACCAGGCCGATCGGGATGGTGACGTTGGCCTTCTGGCGCCCGGTGTGCAGGTCGGTGACGCGCACGCGCACCAGGCGCGAGCGGCTGCGGTCGGCGGCGCGCTGCTCGGCCGTCAGGGCGTTGAGCAGCTGGCTGGCCTCGGCCGCCGAGACCTGGCCGGCCTCGACCATCTTCAGGATGCGGTCGCGCTCGTTCTGCATAGGTATTCCCGTTGCGGCTGCCGTTTCTTGTTCTGCCGTAAGCATGGCTTGCGAGCAGTTAGCTCTTCAGCAGGCGCATGGCCTCCTCGACGTTGATCTCTTTCGCGGCGAGACGGTCGAGGACCTGGCGTCGATCCGGCTTGCCGTCGCTCTCGGGGGCGCCGCCCAGGGCGGTGACGATCTCGTCGAGGCGGGCGCGGGCCGTGTTGTAGGCGATCTCGAGCTCGGCGGCGAGTTTCTGAATGTTGCCGCGGTTTTTGACCAGCAGCTCGACGAACTCGAGCTGCTCGGGGCCGAGGCGGCCGATCCAGCCGAGGCTGAACTGGCCCTCGATCACGATCCCGCTCTCCGGGCACTCGAGCCTGGTGACGATCAGCTCGCCCCCGCTGACGGGGTCACGGGTGATGATACGGTGCATACGCTCTCCTCATTCCTCTTGCTGATAATCTGCGGCTGTGGGCAAGGCCGCTACCTCCGGCAGAGGGCAAGGCCGCGGGCTAACTCGTACGGCGGGCGGCAGCTCCTGGCGCGGGCCAGGACCCTGCGCAGTCGGCGCTCACGCTGCTGCATGGGGTGCTCTCCTACTGCTTGGTGATTATTGCTGTATCGTTGGTGTTTATCGTTAATCGCATGGCGATATTATCACATTTGTAGAATATTGTCAATGGGTTGGTGATATTTACCTACGCGCTGAAATACTCCACACGCATGCGGCTCAAGGGGGGGCGCGGCACGCGCATGTGTGCTATAATGCGGCCCAGGGCGGCGGCCCTTTGCCGCTGTCTGGGGCGGGGGCGCGTGGCCTTCGGCCCCCACAAGGGCGGATAAGGAGCGAGCATGGCGGCACGAGGCAGCAACAGGCCGTCGAGCGGGCGCAAGCCAGCGGCGAAGAGCCGGGCTCCGCGCAAGGGCTCGCGCGCCGAGCCGGGCATCGGCCTGAGCCTGCGCCCCGAGCACCAGCGCGACCTCTTCGCCCTCGGCCTGATCACGATCGCCCTGGTCACGATTATCTTCTTCGCCACGGGCATCGCGGGGGGCGCGGGCGCGCTCTATGTCGAGGCCGTGCGCACGGCCTTCGGTGGGGGCGCAATTGTCGTGCCGGTGACCCTGGGCCTGCTCGGCATCGCCATCCTGATCCAGGAGCAGTTTCGCGACTCGAAGCTCACCGGGGCCAATGTGGCCGGCACGGGCCTGATCATCGCGGCCATCCTCAACCTGCTCGAGTTCCCCGCCCACAGCCTGCCCATGGTCGACCGGGTCAACCAGGGCGGCGGCTGGTTCGGCTTCTGGATGGTCGAGGGCCTCGACCGGGCGATCGGCCGCCCTGCCGCGGTGCTGGTCGTGCTGATCTTCGGCCTGGCCGGCGTGTTGCTCACCTTCAATATCACCCTGCGCGAGCTGCTGGGCGGCATGGCCGTGCGCGCCGCGGCCTTCTGGGCCCTGCTCTGGAGCGCGCCGCCCGTCGCCCGCCCCCGTCAGCCGAGCCGCCCGGCCCTCGCCGACGCCGACCTGCCCTTCACCCCGCCCCCCCAGGGCGCCGACGACGAGCTGGTGCCCACTCCGATCGCCGCGCGCCCCACCCGCGCCAGCCTCTTCCAGCGCCCCGGAGAGCCGGCCCCGCCGCCCGCCCCGGCGCCCAAAGCCCCCGCCGTCGGCCCGACGATCAATGTGCCCCCGCCGCCCCGCGCCGTCGCCCCACCCCCCGAGGCGAAGGCCCAGCCCGAGGCCCCCGCCGTGGTGGCGGCCGCCCCCGCCCCGCCGCGCGAGATTGTGCAAGAGGCCCTCGAGGGCTTCGAGATCTCGGCGGTCCACCGGGCCTGGCCCCTGCCGACCCTCGAGATGCTCGACCCCACCCTGGCCGGCAATGCCATCGCCGACGACGACATCAGGCGCCGCTCGCGCCTGATCGAGGACACCCTGGCCAGCTTCAAGGTCGAGGCTCAGGTCGTCCACGTCAACCCTGGCCCCGCCGTCACCCAGTTCGAGGTGCAGCCCGCCGTCGGCGTCAAGGTCAGCAAGATTACCTCCCTCGAGAAGGACCTGGCCCTGGCCCTGGCCGCCTCCTCCATCCGCATCGAGGCCCCCATCCCCGGCAAATCGGCCGTCGGCATCGAGATCCCCAACTCCTCGATCTCGGTGGTCGGCCTGCGCGAGGTGATGGACGGCGAGGAGTTCGAGCAGAGCCGCGGCCGCCTGAAGCTGCCCCTCGGCAAGGACGTCAGCGGTACGCCGGTGATCGCCGACATGACCAAGATGCCCCACCTGCTGGTGGCCGGCGCCACCGGCTCGGGCAAGTCGGTCGCGATCAATACCTTCCTCTGCGGCCTGCTGCTGCGCCACACCCCCGACGAGCTGAAGCTGATCCTCGTCGACCCCAAGATGGTCGAGATGATCGTCTACAACCACATCCCGCACCTGCTCTCGCCCGTGGTCACCGAGCTCGAGCGGGTCGTCCCCACCCTGAAGTGGGCGACGCGCGAGATGGAGCGGCGCTACAAGATCTTCGCCCGCCACGGCGTGCGCAACCTCGACAGCTACAAGCAGCTGGCCCGCAAGCGCTCGGACCTCGAGCCGATGCCCTATATCCTGATCATCATCGACGAGCTGGCCGACCTGATGATGATGGCCCCCGACGAGGTCGAGACCTATATCTGCCGCCTGGCCCAGATGGCGCGCGCCACGGGCATCCACCTGATCATCGCCACCCAGCGCCCCTCGGTCGATGTGATCACCGGCCTGATCAAGGCCAACTTCCCCTCGCGCATCGCCTTCGCCGTCACTTCGCAGGTCGATAGCCGGGTCATCCTCGACGTCCCTGGCGCCGACCAACTGCTCGGTCGCGGCGATATGCTCTATATGGCCGCAGACGCCGCCAAGCTGGTGCGCATCCAGGGCACCTATGTCTCCGACCGCGAGGTCGAGAAGCTGGTCGAGTTCTGGCGCAAGGCCTCGCCGCCCGAGGAGGCCGCCAGCGCGAAGCCCGGCGGCTCTCTCGGCATGAATGGCCCGGCCTACAGCGGCGCCCTCCCCGGCCCGCGCCCCGCCACACCCCCCGAGGCCGGCGCCCCCCGCCAGGACGCAGAGGCCGCCCCCGCCGGCGGCGCTCAGTACGTCGCCTCTGCCGGCCCGGCCGACGAGGCCTACAGGGCCCCCGCCGAGTTCCTCAGCACGGGCGAACAGGACGAGCTGCTGCCCCAGGCGATCGATCTGGTCCGCCAGCACCAGCGCGCCTCGGCCTCGCTGCTGCAGCGCCGCATGCGCATCGGCTATAGCAAGGCCGCCCAGCTGATCGACCTGCTCGAGCAGCAGGGTATCGTCGGCCCGGCCGAGGGTGGTCGCTCGCGCGAGGTGCTGCAGCGCGACGATTCGGCCGGCCCCGCCGCCTGATCAGGGTCATGCCAGCCTGCCCGGTTGAGTCTGCCGGCAGGGGCTTCGGGGAGGGCCAAACCATCCCCGGCCCAGCTGTATCCAGCCCGGTCGGTTGTTACCTGTGTCTGTAAGCTATTGCTACGGCACGCCCCTTGTATACGACGGAGTATGGGCGCAGAAGCGCCCGACGACGGTCGCATGACTACCCGCGCTGCGGCGCGGCGATATAAGGGGAAGTGAGATGAGCTACAAACAGCAGGCAGGCGATGGGGACGAGGCGGCGAAGGGCGAGTGGGGCGAGCAGTTCTGCATGAGCCGCTGGTGCCGCGCCGGCCGCTGGTACGTCAAGCCCGATAGGCGCAGTAAGGCCCTCTGGATGATCGCCGAGCACCCCGATGACGCGCCCTGGTCTGTGGCCGCCAGCGAGCCGGTCTGCCCGCTCTGCGGCGAGGCCCTCGCCTGCCACGTCGAGGGCGTCGGCGATATCGAGGCCGAGCTGCCCGCCACGATCATCAACTTCCTGCGCGCCCTCGAGCGGGCCGCCTGAGGTAGGGTTTCGCTGCTCTGGGGGCACAGAGCCGCGCCGCGGCTAGCGGCGAAGAATGTACCTCGTTGCCGAAGCCTCAGCGCAGGCTCGTCAGCAGGCGCTGCTCGGCCGCCTGCAGGTCGAAGGCCGCGATCACACAGTCGGCCGTAGCCACGTTGGTCGCCAGCGGCACATTGTGTACGTTGCAGAGGCGCAGCAGGGTCTGGATGTCGGGGTCGTGGGGGTGCTTGTCCAGGGGGTCGACCAGGAAGATCACCGCCGCGATCTCGCCGGTTACGACCTGGGCGCCGATCTGGGCGTCGCCCCCGTAGGGCCCGCTGGCCACACACTCGACCTCAAGGCCGACCTTGTCGAGCAGGAGCCGGCCCGTGCTGGCCGTCGCGAGCAGCGGGTAGGTGCTGAGGCGCTCGCGGTTGTAGGTGGCGAAGGCGACCATGTCGGCCTTCTTGCCGTCGTGGGCGATCAGGGCAATCTTCTTCATGTGATCCTCCGAAAATAGGTGAAGAGCGCCCATCAGGGGCGCTCTTCATCGAGTGTTCGTATCAGGTCCACGCCGCAGGCCGTGGCCGGACAAGGGCCGGCGTTGGCTCACACCGGGGTCGCGGCTGGCGCTATGGGCATTACTCGGCGGCGAGGGTACGGCTCACCATACCCCTCCAAGTTACAGGCGAGTTACTGGAGGCGGCCAGGCGCCCCAACAATTCCCCCTTCCCCGGCGTATAATGGGCATAGAAGACCAGGAGGTCAGAATGTCGATCGAATCATTCCGCGACGGGGCGCGCCGGGTCCTCGAGAATCTGCTCAACGAGACGCCCAAGGCCGACCGGGCCGAGCTGCTCGAGGCCTATACCGAGGTGTTGACCAAACTCTACGCCGCCGAGTCCCATCGGCTGCTCACCGAGGTGATCGAGGACGCCCGCACCCGCCTCGATGCCCGCCTCTCGCCCGACCCGGTGCGCCAGACTATCGCCGGGGTACAGACCACCATCCAGGATATCTGGAACGCCCTGTGGAAGTAGGCCCTAGCCCTCGACGGTGAACTCGAACCTCGCCTTGAAGCGCCGCAGCTCCTTGAGCACCGGCCGACCCAGGGCGAGGATGAGGGCCGCGTTGCCGATGGCGCGCGCCGAGTCCCAGGCGAACGAGGTCAGCAGGTAGAAGGCCCCGTAGCGCCGCAGGGTCTCGCCCAGGCCCATGCCGGGCGACCAGCTCAGCTCGCCCGGGGGGCTGAAGGGCCAGAACCAGAGGTTCATCATGGCCCCGAAGAGCAGGCCCCAGAGGTAGCCATAGGCGGCCAGCAGCAAGAGCTCGCCCCAGGACCCGGGGCGCAGACGCCTGCCGAGGGGCGCCACCAGGGCCGTGCAGAGGCCCATCCAGCCGCTCACGAACATCTGGAAGGGCATCCAGGGCCCCACCCCGCCCGTGATGACCGCCGAGACGAACAGCCCCAGAGCCCCCAGCAGGAAGCCGAACACCCCCCCGTAGACATAGCCGGCCAGGATGATCAGGAAGAAGAAGGTCGGCGCGTCGCCCGGCCCGGCCGGCAGCCGCAGGGCCGCCACCAGGGCAGTCAGCACGCCCAGGACCGCCACCGAGCGTGTGCTCAGACGCCCCCCGCTCAGCTCGGCCAGAAGCAGGGCCAGGAGGGCCGGCCCCAGCACGGCGAAGATGAGGGGCGCCGCCGCGCCGTGGGCCCCATCGACCCCGCCGGCCTGCGGCGCGCTCAGAAAGAAGGGGTAGAAGAAAGCCGCCAGCCCCAGCAGGCAGATCGCCGCCAGGGAGGCGCCGCTCAGGGCCCGGGTGGTCTTTGTGGAGGCGAGCATGGCTTGCGAGGCGTTAGTCGGCCGCGCTCGGCCTGGCGTACTCGAGGTGCGTCAGGCCGGCCCGCTTGCTGGCGGTGAGCTGGCCGGGGTACGGGGCCACGTAGCTGCCCGAGGTCGGCGAGACATCGTGGTAGTCGCGGCCGATGGCCACGGTGATATAGGCGGGCGTGACTGTGCGCAGGTTGGTCGGGTCGAGGGCCAGGGCCCTGTAGTCGCCCTGGGGCGTGGGCAGCAGCACCTCTACCCAGGCGTGCGAGCCGCCCTCGCCGAGCATGTGGCCCGAGATATAGCGGGCCGGGATAGAGGCCGCGTGGCAGAGGGCCAGCATAATATGGGCGTAGTCCTGACAGAGCCCCTGCCCGATCGCCAGGGCCTCGCTGGCGGCCGTATTGACCGTGGTGGCCCCCGCGCCATAGTGCATCGCGTGGTAGACCCAAGCGCTCAGGGCGTGGCAGAGCTCCTCGGGGTCTCCATGCTCGGCCGAAAGACTCTGGGCCACCGAGCGCAGCATGCCGTTGGGGGTGGTCAGGAGGGTAGGGGCGCTATAGGGGGCGACCTCGTGGGGGCTGAGGCGCAGGGCCGCGGCGGCAGCGAGGTCGCGCTCGACTACCAGGCGCATCTCGAAGGTCACCTCGGCGCCGGCCTCGGGGGCGTAGACCGTGAACACGCGGTTGCCGAAGGCGTCTTGCTGGGCGCTGGTCGCGGCGTTGGGCACGGACACGCCGAGAGAGAACGCGCACACCCGCTGGTCGCCATACTGCTGGTGGGGGACGACCATCAGGCGCTGTCGCAGCTCGCGGATGCGGCCGGGGTAGCGGTACTGGAAGCGCTGGTACATCCAGTAGCGGCTCAGCCGCACCGTGTCCCAGGCTACCCCGTGGTGGTCGATCAGATTCTGTGGGTCGGTCACAGCATCAAGGTTGCTCACTGCGGCACCTCGCGCTCTATCAGCGACGTCGCGTCCTTGAGCTGATTGGCCCAGACGGTCAGGCCCGTCAGCTGGCTGGCCCCGTAGCTGGTCAGGATCGCGGTGTCGACGGCGTCGCGGCCATAGGCGATCACGACCCGGCCCGTGCGCGGAATATTGTGGCGCGCGTCGAAGGTGTGCCACGCCCCGCCGAGGTAGGCCTCGAACCAGGCGTGGAAGTCCATCGGGTCGGGGTTCACGGGCACGTTGATGTCGGGGAGGTAGCCGTAGACGTAGCGCGCGGGGATGTTCAGGGCCCGGCAGAACATCACGGCAATATGGGCGAAGTCGCGACAGACGCCCTTGCGCGCGTGGTAGGCCTCGTAGCCCGAGGTGGTCGCCGTGCTGCTGCCGTAGGCGTAGGTGATGTTGGTGTGAGCCCAGTCGCAGATCGCCTGAACACGGCCCCAGCCCTCGGGGGTGGCCCCGAAGAGCTGCCAGGCGTCGTCGCGGACCAGGTCGGAGGGGCAGTAGCGGCTGGCGAGGGTGTACTGCAGCACCTCGTCGGGCAGCTGCTCGACGGGCGTGGCCGGGAGCTCGGGGTAGACCGGATCGGCCAGGGGCGACACTTCGACGATCGCCGAGTAGAAGACCCGCAGCGTCTCGAGGGGCGCCGTCCAGCGCCAGACGGTGTTGCCGTAGCTGTCGTGGTAGCGGTGCAGGGGCACGTCGGGGGTGAACTGCAGGCGCTCAGCGATAATCTGCTGGCTCGCGTTATGGCGCGGCTGCGTGATCGCCAGCGTCGGGGTGGGCGCCGCTGACTCGAGGACGAGCTCAAAGCCGACCTGAAGGCGCATCGGAGCAGCTTCCCTTAGCAGAATGAAAAAAGCTGAGCGCGCCTTCGCCCGGCACGATCAGCAGCATTGCAGAGTGTTCTTTCTAGTATACCTTAATCCAGCGACCTGTGGGACGGTAGCGTATAATGAAAGCACTATCGCAGCCAAGCCTAGCCCGGAGGATTCCGCGATGTCGGAGCCGTTACTGATCGCCAAGGGCACTCAGGAGGTCCACCTGCTTCCGGCCCTCGCCAATCGCCACGGCCTTGTCGCCGGCGCCACAGGCACCGGCAAGACCGTCACCCTGCAGGTACTCGCCGAGAGCTTCTCGCGCATCGGCGTGCCCGTCTTCGCCGCCGACATCAAGGGCGACCTCTCGGGGATCAGCCAGCCCGGCTCGGCCACGCCCAGAACTGTCGAGCGGATCGAGAAGCTGGCCCTGGGCGAGTACCAGTGGGAGGGCTGCCCGGTCACCTTCTGGGACGTCTTCGGCGAGCAGGGCCACCCCATGCGCACCACCGTCTCCGAGATGGGGCCGACGCTGCTCGGGCGGCTGCTCAACCTCAACGATACCCAGGCCGGCGTGCTGACCCTGCTCTTCCGCATCGCCGACGACAGCGGCCTGCTGCTGCTCGACCTGAAGGACCTGCGGGCGATGGCTCAGTTCGTGGGCGAGAACGCGAAGGAGTTCACCACCAGCTACGGCAACGTCTCGGCAGCCAGTGTTGGCGCCATCCAGCGCAACCTGCTAGCCCTCGAGGAGGAGGGAGCCGAGGCCTTCTTCGGCGAGCCGACCGTCACCCTCGACGACCTGCTGCAGACCGACGCCAGGGGCCGTGGGGTGATCAACATTCTGGCCGCCAACAAGCTGATCAACTCGCCCCGGCTCTACGCGACCTTCCTGCTCTGGCTGCTCTCCGAGCTGTTCGAGCAGCTGCCCGAGGTCGGCGATCTCGAGAAGCCGAAGCTGATCTTCTTCTTCGACGAGGCCCACCTGCTCTTCAACGAGGCCCCGAAGGCCCTGCAAGAGAAGATCGAGCAGGTGGTGCGCCTGATCCGCTCGAAGGGTGTGGGGGTCTACTTCGTCACCCAGAGCCCGGGCGACATCCCCGAGACGGTCCTGGGCCAGCTGGGCAACAAGGTGCAGCACGCCCTGCGGGCTTTCACCCCCAAAGACCAGAAGGTGATCAAAGCCACGGCCCAGAACTTCCGCACCAACCCCGAGCTCGACACCGAGACCGCGCTCACCGAGCTCGGCGTGGGCGAGGCCCTGATCTCCTTCCTCAACCCCAAGGGCCAGCCCGAGATCGTGCAGCGGGCGATGGTGGTGCCGCCCCACAGCCAGATCGGCGCGATCACCCCCGAGCAGCGCAAGGCCATCCTGGCGGCCAGCCTGGTGGCCGGGGCCTACGACGAGGCCGTGGACCGCGAGTCGGCCTACGAGCTGCTCAAGGCCCGCGCCGAGGAGGCCTCGGCCTCGGTCGCCGCCGAGGAGGCCCGCAAGCAGGCCGCGAAGGAGGCCGAGGCGGCCGAGAAGGCTGCCAAGGAGGCCGCGAAGGAGGCCGAGAAGGCCGCGAAGGAGGCCGAGCGCGAGGCTAAAGAGGCCGCCCGCGAGCTCGAGCGCCAGGAGCGCGAGCAGCAGCGCCAGATGGAGCAGATGGCGAAGGGCGCCTTCAAGTTCCTCAACAGTCGCAACGGCCAGTCGATTGTGCGCGGGCTCCTCGGCGGGTTCATGGGCAAGAAGTGAGCGGCCACGCCCGCGGGGTCGCGCAGCAGATGGGCGAGGGGGCGACAATGTACTACCAGCACCGCTATATCGGCGACCGCGAGCGCGAGTGGCTCGTCGACCTCGCGGCGGCGGCGGCGGTCGCGCCCTGGGCGCAGCGGGCCCCGGCGCTGCTCGCGGACGAGGTGGCCGAGATGGGGCGCAGCTTCCCCCACTGGCTCCTGGCCCTCGGGCGCGCCAATGCGCCCCTGCCCTGCCCGGCCTGCGGCGAGACGGTGATCTTCGCCGAGGGCGCGGCCCGCTGCGTGGCCTGCGACGCGCCGGCCGCGCCCCCGCCCGACGCGCAGCTCGTCTGGGTCGGCCATCTGCCCACCATGGCCTGGCCGGTGCCCGCCCTCGAGGCGCGCCTGCCCGCCCTGGCGGCCGCGGGCTTCCCCACCTTCATGGCGGGCTCGGCGCGCTACATGCTGGTGATCATCACCGTGGCCTACCCGGCCGAGTGGCCCCACGAAGAGCCGGTGGTGCGCTACGCGCCCGCCTTCCTCGAGCAGTTGGGCATCGCCCTCGGGCCAAGCGGCACGACCCATATGCTCGCCGACGGGCGGGCCTGTCTCTACGCGGCGGGCCAGTACCAGGGCGCGGGCGCCGCGGCGGTGTTGCAGCAGCGGGTGGTCAACCACCTGGCCTCCCTGGTCAAGATCGCCGGCGGGACGCCGCCCGCCGAGGCCTTCATCGGGCGGATCCACTAGGTGACCACCTACCCGGCCCACTTCGCGCGGGTCGTGCCGATTGTAGGCCCCTCGCTCCACGAGCGCCGGGTCGGCCTGCTGGGCTGCGCGGCGGGCGCCGAGGCCGCGGCCCTGCTCGCCGCCTCGGGGGTCACCCGCTGGGCCTTGGCCACGGGCGCGCCGGCCGCGCCCGATAGCCCCCTCGGGCGCCTGTTTGGGCCGGCCTACACCAGGCAGGCCGCCCACACGGCCCTCGCCAGCGCCCTGCGCACCCATCACGGCGAGCGCCTGCCCTGGGCCTTCGTGCCCCTCGGCAAGGTCGGCTACGACCTGCTGCTGGCCGCCGGCGACCAGACCACCATCGCCTATGCCGCGGCCATCGCGGCGCGGCGCGGCTGCCCCCTGGTGGCCTTGCCCGCCGACCCGCGCCCCGACCCCGCCGCCTGGGCCGCCGGCTTCGCCGTGACGCGGCTCGCCGGCCCCGCCGAGGCCTACTTCACGCCCGACCCCTTCGCCGCCGCTGCCTTCGCCCGCGCCATTCTGCTGCGCGGCACCCCGTTCGCGCGCCCCGACCTCGAGGCCCTGCTGCGTGCGGCCCCGCCGGCCCCGCCATCTGGGGCCGCGCCTGGCGAGCAAGGGGCGCTGTTCGCCACGCCTCTCGACGCGCCGGCCGTGCGCGAGCGTACAGCCATGGTCGTCGGCCTGGGCAGTCTGGGCAGCCTGATCGCCCTCGAGCTTGGCCGCGTCGCCCGCAGGCTGATCCTGGCCGACGGCGGCGTGGTCGCGGCGGCCAACCCGGCCCGGCAGCTCTACCGCGCCGCCGCTGTGGGCCGCAAGAAGCCCGAGGCCCTGCGCGACGAGCTGGCGGCCCGCCTGAGCCCGGCGCCCCCCGCGATGCTCTGCATCGAGGCCGACCTGCGCCACGAGGAGATCATGGCGGGCATTGTGGCGGCCGAGGGGGTCGATCTGGCCGTGCTGGCGACGGGCACGGTGGCCGACTTCGCCCTCGCACGGGCGCTGCGGGCCGCCGGCGTGCCCCACCTGGCGGTGCGCTGCTACCCGCGGGCGCGCTACTGGGAGGCGGTGCTCGTGCCCGACGCCCAGGGTCCCTGCCTGGGCTGCCTGCGCGGCCACCTCTATACAGGGCCCGCCCCGCAGCCTACGCCCGAGGAGGCTGAGCGCTACGCCGCGCCCGGCGACCTGCAGGCCGAGCCGGCGACCATGGTCGAGTCGGGCTGGGCCGCGGACTGCGCCGGTCGCCTGGCCCTGCAGCTGCTCGCCCCGCCCGGCCTGCGCGAGAGCTGGATGCTCGACCTGCTGGCCGCCGGCGGCACCTGCCTGATCGGCGGGGCCTACGCCCTCGACGAGGGGCGCGGGCCCGCCTACGGCATCGGCAGGCCGGGCCAGGTGCGGGCCTTCGGGGTCGGCTCGATCGCCGGCTCGGCGGCCGAACGGGTCTGCGCCGACTGTGGGCGCACCTGGCCGGTGGGGGTCATCGTCGGCTGACGAAGCCCTCAATGACGGTTCTGTAAAGCCACCGTCGCGTCGGGCTGGTATCATGCCTCCAGCTAATTCGCCCACCAGCGCGCAATCTGGAGATCTTATGAGCACCACCGATATGACGGGCGCGATTGATGTGCAGCCGGGGGCCCTGCTGGCCACGGCCCCGGCCGAGACGACGCTCGAGCAGTTGAACACCGCCCTGGCCGCCCACGGGCTCTGCTTGCCGGTCTTCCCCCTGGTACCCGGGGTGACCCTGGCCGAGCTGGTCGCACGCAACGCGGGCGGCCGGCGCCGGCTGCGCTACGGCCCGATCGGGCGCCACCTGCGGGCCGCCGTGATCGAGCAGAGCGTCGCCGGGCAGCCCGCCAGCCTGAGCATCGGCGGGCCGACGATCAAGCGGGCCACGGGCTACGGCCTGAACCGGGCTATCGCCGGGGGCGCCGTCGAGCTCGGCGCGCCGCGCGAGCTGACCTTCAGCCTGCGGCCCCTGCCCGCCGCCAGTGTCGCGACCCTGCTGGCCTGCGCCGACCTGGGCGCGGCCTGCCGCCTCGCCGCAGCGCTCTACGCGGGCGGGCTAGCCCTCAGCGCCCTGGCCGTCATGGGCCGCGACGACGGCTCGGCCGTGCTGCTGGCCGAACTCGAGGACGCCCAGCCCGTGGTCGCGCGGCAGCTCGCCCTGCTCGCCGACAGGGCCGCGGCCGCCGGCGCCCGGGTCATGCCGAGCGAGGCCAACCCCTGGCTGGCCTGGGAGCGAGCGGCCGCGGCCCATTGCGCGCCCGGCGCGCTCACCCTCGACCTGACCCTGCCGCGCGCGGCGCTGCCCAGCTTCGTGGGGCGGGCCGAGGCCCTGGCGCGGCGCTACGGGCTCGATCTCAGCCTCTGGGGCGACGCGGGGCTGGGTGCCCTGCACCTGGCCGTCGGCCACGCCAGGCGCGAGGCCGAGGCCCGCCAGCTGCTGCTGGTGCTGCGCGCCCTGGCCCTCGAGCTGGGCGGCGCGCCCTCGACCGAGTTCGGCCGCGGCGGCCCGCGACCGGTCGTGAGCGTCGCGGCGGCGCCCGCCCGGCCGACCATCGGCCACTTCGACCTGATCGCCGAGCTGCGTGCCGTGGTCGGCGAGCCCTTCCTGTTGACGCGCAGCGAGGACGTGAGCTGCTACGAGACCGACGCCTCGATCGCCAAACCGCTCGGCGGGGCCCTGGCCGTCGCCCTGCCCGCCAGCACCGAAGAGGTGGCGGCCCTGGTCCGTATCGCGGCCGCCCACAGGCTGCCCGTGGTGACCAGGGGCGCGGGCAGCGGCCTGGCCGGCGGCGCGACCCCGAGCGACGGGGCCCTGGTGATCTCGCTCAACAGGCTCGAGCAGATCGTGGTGGACAAAGCCCAGATGACCGTGCAGGTCGGCGCGGGCGCGATCACCGCCGAGGTGCAGAAGGCCGCCGAGGCCGCCGGCCTCTTCTACCCGCCGGACCCTTCGAGCCAGGCGGCCTCGACCATCGGCGGCAATATCGCCTGTAACGCCGGCGGGCCGCGCTGCGTCAAGTATGGCGTCACCGCCGACTATGTGCTGGCGGTGACGGTGGTGCTGGCCGACGGCAGTGTGGCCCGCTGGGGCGACGGGCTGGCCGGGCAGGGCCCCGACAATGGGCTCACCCAGCTGATGGTCGGCTCAGAGGGCACCCTGGGCGTCATCACCGAGGCGACCCTGCGCCTGATCCCCGCCCCGCCTGCCAAGCGCACCAGTATGGCCCTGTTCGCCAGCCTCGAGGAGGCCTGCTCGACCGTCGAGCAGATCATGGCGGCGGGGCTGGTGCCGGCGGGCCTCGAGCTGATGGACGACTCGTGCATCGCGGCGGTCGAGGCCTACCTGAAGCTCGGGCTGCCGCGCGACGCGGGGGCCATGCTGCTCATGCTGGCCGACGGCGAGCCCGAGGCCGTCGACGCCGAGGCCACGGCCCTGGCCGAACTGGCCCGCGCCGGCGGGGCGACCCGCGTCGAGGTGGCCCGCAGCGCGGCCGACGAGGCCAACCTCTGGAAGGCCCGCCGCTCGGTCTCGATCGCCCTGACCAGGGTGCGGCCCAACCGGCTCGGCGAGGATATCTGTGTGCCTCTGCCGCAGATCGCCAGCTGCGTGCGGCGCATCAAGCAGGTCTCGCTCGAGCACGGGCTGCCAATCGTGGTCTTCGGCCACGCGGGCGACGGCAACCTGCACCCCAACATCCTCTTCGACGGGAAGGACGCCGCCGAGACGGCGCGCATCTGGCCCTGCGCCGAGGCGATCTTCGGGGCGGCCCTCGAGGCCGGCGGGACGCTCTCGGGCGAGCACGGCATCGGCACCCTGAAGAAGCCCTTCATGCGCCAGGCCCTCGGCGACGCCGCCATCGCGGCCCAGCGCCGCCTCAAGGCCGGCTTCGACCCGGCGGGGCTGCTGAACCCGGGGAAGGTTTTCCCCGAGTAAAAGGAGGGGGCGTGGAGGGCCCGAGGCCCTCCACATCCACCCGTCTCTGGCTTAGGGGAGCGCGGCGGCCTACCCGCCGGCGCTAATCGCTCCACATCCGCCCGTCTCTGGCTTAGGGCGCCTGGCGCAACAGCTCGTAGAGCAGGACGCCCGTGGCCACGGCCAGGTTGAGCGAGTCGCCGCGGCCGCGCATGGGCAGGCTGACGGTGAGGTCGCAGAGGGCCAGCTGCTCGGGGCTGAGGCCCTGGCGCTCGCTGCCCATCAGCAGGACCACGGGCTGGGGGTAGGTGACGGCCTGGAAGTGGGTCGGCGCCCTGTCGGACGCGCCGACGAGGTAGGCGCCCGTGGCGCTCTTCCAGGCGGCGAACTGGCCCCAGTTGGCGCGGGCGAGGCGCAGGGCGAAGGCGGCGCCCATGCTGGCGCGCAGGGCGGCGGGGTCGTAGGGGTCGGCGCCGGGCCCGACGATGATCACCCCGGCGGCCCCGACGGCGTCGGCGGTGCGCATAATCGTGCCCAGGTTGCCCGGGTCGGCGGGCTCGACCAGGGCCACCCAGCCGGGCGGCGGGCCAGGGCTCAGGTTGCTCAGCTCGTCCCAGCGCTGGCGGGCCACGGCGGCCAGGCCTTGGGGCCCATCCTTCTGCGAGAGGCTGGCGAACACCTCGCGCGAGAGCTCGAGCACCGGCACGCCCGCCGCGGCCTGGGCGGCGACCAGCTCGTTGGCGAAGGGGCTATCGAGCAGCGCGGGGGCGACCAGCAGCTGCTCGAGGGCGCCGAGCTGGGCGGCCTCGCCCACCAGGCGGATGCCTTCGAGGAAGCAGAGCCCCGACTCGTCGCGCGAGCGGCGCTGGCGCAGGGCCCGGGCCCGCTTCACGGCGGGGTTGTTGGGGCTGGTGATCGTGCTGCTCACAGGCCGCGGCCCCCGGCCCCCTGGATGGCCGCGGCGCACTTCTCGCCCGAGATCATGGCGGCGTTGATGCTGCTGGCCTCGGTGAACTCGGCGGCGAAGAAGAGGCCGGGGCGGCCGCTGGCGTTGTCGGGCAGGCCGGGGTGGATGCCGGGGGGTTGAGTGAACTGCCCGTAGGGGATGCGGTAGAGCCGCAAGGGCCTGTAGCCGTCGAGGGCCCGCTGGGCCGCGCCGTCGCCGGCGAAGAGGCGCCGCAGGTCGGCCAGGGCGCGGGCGAACAGCTCTTCGTCGTCGAGGGGCGGTACGTCCAGCACGGTGGCGCTGAGCAGATGCTCGCCGGGCGGCGAGTAGCCCAGGGCCACATTGCTGATCTGCACGGCGTTGTTGACGAAGGCGTCGGCCTCGCCGTTCAAGAGCAGCTTCTTGCCCTTGTAGACGGGCTCGGGGCCGGCGAAGTAGAGGTTGACGGTGCCGAGGTAGGCCGCGGGCGTGGGCAGGCCGCTCAGGCGCGCCGCCTCGGGGGCGGGCGTGGCGATGACCACGGCATCGGCCTCGAAGCGGCTGCCGTCGTCGAGGAGCGCCCCCGTCACGCGTGGGCCATCGACGGCCAGGGCCGCGACGGGGGTGTTCAGGCGCACGCTGCCCGCCCCGCGCAGTTCGGCGGCGAGCTGCTGGCTGATGTCGCCCATGCCGCGCGAGGGCACGACCGTCTCGCCGTCGCTGAGCATCTTGAAGTCGAACTTGAAGCACTTGGCGCTGGTGCTGAGCGAGCGGTCGAGGAAGATCCCGCCGTAGAAGGGTCGGAAGAAGCGCTCGACGGCGGCTGTGCTGAAGCCCCTGCCGCGCAGATACTCCTCGGTGGAGCGATCCTCGCCCGCCAGCAGCGCGTCGATGCTCTGGCCGCGCAGCTCGACGGCGAGGGCCAGGGTGCGCAGCTTGTCGAGGGGGCTGATGGCCATGGTCAGGGCGGCGGCGAGGATGGCGCCCGGGTCGTGGTCGCGCAGGGGGTCGGTCAGCACCGAGCGCTGGCCGCCGCTGCAGATGATCGCGCCCGGGTCGAAGGCGCAGAGGTCGAGGTCGTGGTAGTTGAGCTGCCGGCGCGCCGCCGGGTAGGCGGTGAAGAGCACCTGGAAGCCCCGATCGAGGGTGAAGCCCTCGACGCGATCCGAGCGCACGCGCCCGCCGACGTCGTCGTCGGCCTCGAGCAGGGTCACTCTGTGGCCGGCCCGCAAGAGGGTGCGGGCGCAGGTCAGGCCGGCGACGCCGGCGCCAATCACCAGGATGTGCATAGGGTACACCTGATCGTGCGGGCAGGGGGCCCGACGGCGAGGGCAGTATAGCATAGGCCCTCGGCCCCGCCCGAGTAGGGATGCTGAGGGTGTTACCGTATCGAGTATACTGTGGGTCGTCGTCTCGTCTGCGTAAGTCCAGGAGCGTATCCATGGCCGTGCATAATTTTAACGCTGGCCCGGCGGTGCTGCCGCAGGCCGTGCTCGAGCGCGCCCAGGCCGAGTTGCTCGACTATCAGGGCCGCGGCATGTCGATCCTCGAGATGAGCCACCGCTCGAAGGAGTACGAGGCGGTGAACAGCAGCGCCGAGGCGCGCTTCAAGGGCCTGCTCGGCCTCGGCGACGACTACCGGGTGCTCTTTATGCAGGGCGGGGCCAGCGCCCAGTTTGCCCTGCTGGCCCTGAACTTCCTGGCCCCGGGGGCCGTAGCCGACTATGTGGTGACCGGGGCCTGGGGCGAGAAGGCCGTCGAAGAGGCGCGGCGCATCGGCCAGACCCACGTCGCGGCCAGCACCGCCGAGGGCGGCTTCAGGGCCGTGCCCAGCCTGGCCGAGTTGCGGGTCAGCGAGCGCCCCGCCTATGTGCATATCACCAGCAACGAAACGATCCAGGGCGTCCAGTGGCCCACCATGCCGGACCTGCACGACCTGCCCCTGGTGGCCGACATGAGCAGCGACATCCTCTCGCGGCCCTTCGACGCCAGGAAGTTCGCCCTGATCTACGCCGGCGCCCAGAAGAACATCGGCCCTGCGGGGGTCACGGCGGTGCTGATCCGTACGAGCTTCATGGAGGGTGCGCGGGCCGACCTGCCGGCGATCTTCAGCTACAAGACCTACGCGAAGAATAGCTCGCTCTACAACACCCCGCCGGTCTTCGCCGTCTACATGCTCGACCTCGTCCTGGAGTGGATCGAGGCCCAGGGCGGCCTGCCGGCCATGGCCGAGCGCAATGCCAGCAAGGCGGCCCTGGTCTATGGGGCGATCGACCGCAGCGGCGGCTTCTACAGGGGCCACGCCGAGCCGGCCAGCCGCTCGCAGATGAACGTCACCTTCCGCCTGCCCGAAGAGGCCCTGGAGAAGCAGTTCGTCGCCGAAGCCCAGGCCCTGGGCATGGTCGGTCTGGCCGGCCACCGCTCGGTCGGCGGCGTCCGGGCCTCCATCTATAATGCGCTCGAGCCCGCGTCGTGCGCCGCCCTGGCCGCCTTTATGGACGAGTTCGCGCGCAAGAACGGCTGAGTGAGCACGCAGGAGGGGCCATGTCTGAGCTGGTGGGTCCGGGGCCGGCCTTCGGCGCACAGATCGTGTTCGTGCCTGTCGCCGACCTGGAGCGCAGCGCCCGCTTCTATGAGCAGGCGCTGCTGCTGAAGCTGAGTGTCGATCAGGTGGGCATCCGTATCTACCAGGCGGCTGCGGGCGGCTTTCTCGGCATCTGCCAGAGCGATGGCCCCCTGCCCGCCGACGACCGGCTGGTCTTCACCCTCGTCACCGACGAGGTCGATGCCTGGCACGCCCATCTGACCGCGCAGGGCGTCGCGACCGATGGCGCGCCCCGCGAGAATCCGCGCTACCGCATCTACCACTTTTACGCCCGCGACCCCGACGGTTACCGTCTCGAGATCCAGCGCTTCCTGCACCCGTTCCCAGAGCGCTGAGAGTGTATGCGCGTCGTCATTCTGTCCAAGGCCCTGGTTGCCGGAGCCTACCAGCTCAAGCTGGAGGAGATCGCGCGTCTCGGCGTCGAGCTCACGGCCCTGGTGCCCCCCGGCTGGCGCGAGCCGCGGGTGGGCATGCTGCCCCTCGAGCGCCGTTACACCGAGGGCTATAGCCTCGAGAGTCTGCCGATCGCGCTCAACGGGCGCCACCACCTGCACTTCTACCCGGCCCTCGGGCGGGCCCTGCGCCGGCTGCGCCCCCAGGTGCTGCATATCGACGAGGAGTCGTTCAACCTGGCCACCTTCCAGGCCATGCGCCTGGGCGTGGCCCTGGGGGCGCGCTGCTGCTTCTACAACTACGCCAATATCGAGCGGGCCTACCCGCCCCCCTTCAACCTCTTCGAGCGCTACAACTTTCGCCACGCCGCCCACGCTATGGCTTGCAACCAAGAGGCCGCGACGATCATCCGTCGCCACGGCTACAGCGGCCCCCTGACCATTGTGCCGCAGTTCGGCGTCGACCCCCAGTTGTTCCGGCCGAAGGAGGAGGGCGCGAGGCCGGCGGACGGCTCGTTGCAGATCGGCTATCTGGGGCGGCTGGTGCCCGAGAAGGGCATCCTCGACCTGCTCGAGGCCGTGGCCGGTCTGCCGCCCACGGTATCACTGCGCCTGGTCGGCGACGGCAACCAGCGCCCCGCCGTCGAGCGCCGCATCGCCCAGCTGGGCCTCGGTCGGCGCGTCACCCTCAGCCCAGCCGTTGGCAGCACCGAGGTGCCCGCCGCTCTGCGCGCTTTCGACGCCCTCGTCCTGCCGTCGCGCACGACGCCAAGCTGGAAGGAGCAGTTCGGGCGCGTGCTGATCGAGGCCATGAGCTGCGGCGTTCCCGTGGTCGGCTCGAGCTCGGGTGAGATCCCCAATGTGATCGGCGACGCGGGCCTGATCTTTCCCGAGGGCGACATCCCCGCCCTGCGCGCCGCCCTGGCCCGCCTCGCCGGCGATCCGCAGCTGCGGAGCGAGCTCGCGCGCCGGGGCCGCGCCCGCGTCCTCGCCGGCTTCACCCAGGCGGCTGTGGCCCGCCGCCACGTCGAGGTCTACAGGGCCATGCTGGGCGCGAGCGCCTGAGCAGTTATCCACATGTTGTACACAGATCGGGATAACCCGAGCTGCGCGGGGCATGAACGGCGCGGGGCGGGCATTTTTGCGTCCCCCGTCATGCAAAACGTACTACAACTATTCGTCCTTACGGGCGACACGCACTACGCCTAAAGACTCTTCCCCGGGCGGGCCGGCGGGCCTATACTCGCGAGTAGATCGGCCTTCCCAAATGATAATTCAGCCACCACGCTGGAGGCGCACGTGTTCGGATTACGACGCGTCGGCCTGGAGCGCGGGCGGCAGGCTCACCACCGCCTCCACGCAACGCTGCGCCCGGAGCGGCCCGACCACTACCCGGCAGCCGCCCTCCCCTTCTCCCTCGGCATACCCACCTGGCTGGCCACCCTACTCCTGATCGGGATCGCCCTGCTGCCCCGCCTCGCCAACCTCAACGACTTCTATACGACGGACGAGGCCTATTTCTGGCAAGAGCGGGTGGAACGCTTCGGCGACGCCCTGAGCATGGGCGACTGGGCGGCCACCAATCAGACCGGCCACCCGGGCGTGACGACCATGTGGTTGGGCGCTATTGGCCGGCACATGGCCCTGAGCTCGGGCCTGCAAGAGCCCACCCAGGGTGGCGGGGCCGACTTCCTCGCTTTTCTACGCACGCCCCTGGCCGTCGTCAACTCCCTGGCCGTCGGGCTGGGCTACCTGCTGCTGCGGCGGCTGCTGAGGCCGCGCACGGCTTTCCTGGCCGCGCTCTTCTGGGCCTGCTCGCCCTTCCTGATCGCCCATAGCAGGCTGCTGCACCTCGACGCGCTCCTCGCCACCTGCATGACCCTGAGCCTGCTCTGGCTGCTGGTGGCGACGGCGGCGGCCCCGCCCGGCCCGCGCAGGCTATTCGCCCTGGCCGGGGCGGGCCTGTTCGGGGGCCTGGCCATGCTGACCAAGGCCCCGGCGCTGCTGCTGCCGCCGCTCACGGGCCTGATCCTGCTCGGGGGCGAGCTATGGGGGCAGCGTCTGAGCCGGACTGTGCTGCTCGCGGCCACGCGTATCGCCGCCGCCCGTCTGGCCGTCTGGCTGGCGGTGGCCGCCCTGACCTTCGTTGTCCTGTGGCCGGCGATGTGGGTGAGCCCCTCCGAGGCCCTGGGCGCCGTGGCGGGCGAGGTGATCGACAATGGCGCGCAGCCCCACAGCTCGGGCAACTTCTTTATGGGCGCGCCGATCGCCGACCCGGGCTGGCCCTTCTATATCTCGGTGGTGGCCTGGCGGGGCGAGGCCCTCACCATGCTCGGCCTCGGCGCCCTGCTCCTCCTGGCCGGCTACAGGCTGAGCCAGCTATGGCGCGGCCTGGCGCCGGTGGGTGGGCCCGTGCCGATCATCACCGAGCCCCGCGTCGCGGCGGCCCTGGCCCTCTTCGTGGCCCTCTTCACGGTCGCCCTGACCCTGCTGGCCAAGAAGTTCGACCGCTACCTGCTACCCATCTGGCCCTCTCTGCAGATCCTGGGCGCCATGGGCCTGAGCGCGGCGGTCGCGGTGGCCTCCGGCGGCCTGAGGGTCCTGGCAGCGCGGACCCGCCGGGCCGCGGCCACGGTCGGCGCCCTGGCCCTGCTCGGCGCGACCCTGCTGCCGTCGCTGCTCTACAAACCCTACTACCTGGCCTACTACAATCCGCTTCTGGGTGGGGGCGCGCCCGCCCAGGGCGTGCTGCTGGCGGGCTGGGGCGAGGGCATGGAGCAGGTGGGGGCCTGGCTCAGCGGTCGCCCCGACCTGGAGCGCGGGGCCGTGCTCTCGTGGCTGCCCCCGACCCTGACCCCCTTCGTGCCCGCGGGCGTGCCGGTGCGCGACCTGGACCTGGACACAGTGGTCGAGCCGGCCAACTACGCGGTGGTCTACGCCAGCGTGGCCGATCGCGACACGCGCACCGTGGCCGAGGCCTACGCGCAGCAGACGCCGCCGCTCTACACGGTGCGCGTGCGGGGCGTCACCTACGCCACCATCCACCAGCTGCCGCGGCCCTACACCAACGCCGTGGGCGCCGTGTTCAGCGGGGTGCATCTGCGGGGCTACAGCTCGAGCCTGCTGGCCTCGACTCTGGTGATCACTCCCTCGTGGGATATCCAGGTGGACCGTCCCGGCGGGGTCTTCAGCTTCATCCACGTGCTCAACGAGCGGGGCGAGCGGGTCGCCCAGATCGACGCCCAGCTCGACGACGCCATGTTCGAGACATGGCAGGCGGGGCAGCAGTTCGGCACGGCGCTGCCGATCGCCCTGCCGGCCGACCTGCCGCCGGGCACCTACCAGGCGGTCCTGGGCCTCTACACCCTGCCGGACGGGGCGCGCCTGCCCCTGTGGCACGGCGAGGCCCTGCCCCCCGAGGTGGCGGGGAGCGACGTGATCCGGCTGATGAGCTTCCGTATCGGCGACGACGCCGAGCGCGAGGTGCTGGCGCGCTAAAAAAGAGGCGTGGAGAGCCTGGCCCTCCACGCCTCGCTCATGGTGCCGTTAGTAGGCGCGCGAGAAGACCACCTGGCGCTGGGTCGGGCGGCCCGTGTAGACACAGACGCCGGGGGCGTCGGGCTGCTCGAGGGGGATGCAGCGGATCGTCGCGCGGGTCTCTTCCTGGATGCGCTTCTCGTCCTCGTCGCTACCGTCCCAGTAGGCCCAGGCGAAGCCCCGCTCGATCTGCTGCTTCAGCTCATCGTAGCTGGCGACGAAGGCGCTGCGCTCCTCGCGGAACTTGAGGGCCCGCTGGAAGAGGCCGGCCTGGATCTCGTCGAGCAGGGTGAGGATGCGCTCGGTGAGACCATCCTGGGGCACGAAGCTCTTGCCCTCGCGGCCGGGGACATCGCGGCGGGCGATGGCGACGCTGCCCTTCTCGACATCCTTGGGGCCGACCTCGATGCGCACGGGGACGCCCTTGATCTCCCACTCGTTGTACTTGAAGCCGGGGGTGAGGTTGGTGCGGTCGTCGACCTTGAAGCGCAGGCGGCCCTTCCAGGCGCCGGTGATCCTGGCGACGGCCTCCATCACCTTCGCGCGCTCCTCGTCGTTCTTGTAGATCGGCACGACGACCACCTGAGTGGGGGCGAGGCGCGGGGGCAGCACCAGGCCCTCGTCGTCGGAGTGGGTCATGATCAGGGCGCCGATCAGGCGGGTCGAGACGCCCCAGCTGGTCGTCCAGCAGTGCTGGACGGTATTGTTCTGGTCGGTGAAAGTGATATCGAAGGCGTGGGCGAAGTTCTGGCCGAGGTTGTGCGAGGTGCCGGCCTGCAGGGCCCGCCCATCCTGCATCATGGCCTCGATGCAGTACGAACGCAGGGCCCCGGGGAACTTCTCCTTCTCGGTCTTGAGGCCGCGAATGACGGGGACGGCCATCACCTGCTCGGCGAAGTCGGCGTAAACGTCATACAGAATTTTCAGGGTTTCCGCTTCAGCATCGGCCTCCGTCGCGTGGGCTGTATGGCCCTCCTGCCAGATGAACTCGGCGGTACGCAGGAAGGGGCGCGTACGCAGCTCCCAGCGCATCACATTGCACCACTGGTTATAGAGCAGGGGCAGGTCGCGGTAGGAGCGGATCCACTTGGAGTAGAAGTGGCCGATAATCGTCTCGCTGGTGGGGCGGATGACATAGGGCTCGGTGAGCTCCTCGCCGCCGGCGCGGGTCACCTCGGCGACCTCGGGGGCGAAGCCCTCGACGTGCTCGGCCTCGCGCATGATGAAGCTCTTGGGGATCAAGAGCGGGAACTGCACATTGCTATGGCCGGTCTCTTTGATGCGGTCGTCGAGCTCGCGCTGCATCATCTCCCAGATTGCCCAGCCCGTGGGTTTGAAGACGATACAACCGCGCACCACCTCGGCCACCTCGGCCATATCGGCCTCGCGGACAATGTCGAGGTACCACTGGTTATAGTCCTTCGCCCGCGTTGTAATAACATCCTTCGGCATGGTCGCTCCTCGACGCTAATAGGGGCCCGCAGGGCATACCTGCGCACGCCTGCATTTTAACTCAATTCTTTGCGCATCAACTCTGAGGGCAGGGCGACCCGATCGATCCAGGGTGGCGTGCGGCTAACGACCTCGTAGCCGAGCTTGCGGTAGAGGCTGCGGGCGCGCTCGTTGCCGACGATGACGCGCAGCAGAGCGGTGCGGGCGCCGGCGCGGCGGGCGTGGGCCTCGAGCTGGCCCATCATCGACTGGCCGAGGCCGCGGCCGCGCTGGGTCTCGGCGACCACGACGCTATAGATGAAGCACTCGCCGCGGCGCAGGGTGGTCTCGCCCACGAGCGAGCCGCGCAGCATGGCCCCGGCGATGCGCAGGGTATCGCCGAGGCCGACCGAGCGCACGGCGACCGAGGCGAGGCCGGGGGGGAGGGTGGCGAGGGTGGGGTCGCCGTAGAGGCGCACACTGGCGCTGCCGACGGGGGCGCCGCCCTCGTCGACGGCGAGGAAGCGGCCGCGCACCCCGCCGGCCAGCTCGTGCTCGATCAGGTAGCGGAAGAGGCGCAACTGGCCGGCGCGGGGGCTGCGCAGGCCGCCGGGCACCTCGGTGTGGTACAGCTGCACCACAAGGTCGGCGAGGGTCTCGGCGTCGGCGGCCGTCGCCGGCCTGAGGGTGACCGTCTCGGTCGCCATAGCTTCGAGAGGCAGGGGCAGGGGGCTGGGCCGGCCGGCAGTCGCCAGCCCCCTGGAACCTGGCTAGTGGCTGGCGTAGGTCGCCAGGATGCCGCCGGCCTCGACGGTGCCGCCCGCCTGGGCGCGGACTTCGGCGAGTGTGCCGGCATGGGGCGCGGTGATCTCATTCTCCATCTTCATCGCCTCGACGATGAAGAGCACCTGACCGGCCTCGACCTGCTGGCCGGGCTCGGCGCGCACGGCGGCGATGCGACCCTGAATGGGGCTGATCACGCCGTCGACCTTCAGGGCCATGCTCGCCTTCCTGGCGGCGGGTCGTTTGCCGTTGCCGGCGGCCTTCTGGGGGGCGACGGCGAGGGCGGGCCCGGCGCCGAAGACCTTGACCCCGAAGCGGCGGCTGTTGACCTCGATCGTGAAGCTGCGGGGCTCGGCGGCCTCCTCGGCGGCGGCGGGCTCGAGCGGCTCGGCGGGGGCGGGCGCGAAAGCGCGGGTCTGCTCGACCAGCTCGGGGTGCTGGGCGATGAAGTTGACGCTCACCTCGCCGGCGGCGAAAATCGGGTGGGCGAGGGCGGCCCGATGGAAGGGGATGGTCGTAATCACGCCGCCGATCGTATAGTCGGCCAGGGCCCGCTGGGCGCGAGCGATCGCCTCGGGGCGGCTCTCGGCCCAGACCACCAGCTTGGCGAGCAGCGAGTCGTAGAACTGGGGGATGGCATAGTCGGGGCGCACGCCGCTGTCGACGCGCACGCCGAGGCCGGCGGGCTCGCTATAGGTGGTCACCGTGCCGAGGGCGGGGCGGAAGCCATGGAGCGGGTCTTCGGCGTTGATGCGGCACTCGATCGCGTGGCCGCGCGGGGTCAGCTCCTCCTGGCGCAGCCAGAGCGGCTCGCCCTGGGCGACGCGCAGCTGGGCCCTGACCAGGTCGACCCCGTAGACCGCCTCGGTGACAGTGTGTTCGACCTGGATGCGCGTATTCATCTCGAGGAAGAAGTACTGGCCATCCTGGAAGAGGAACTCGAGGGTGCCGGCGCCGACATAGCCGACCGACTGGGCCAGGCGCACGGCCGCGGCGCCCATCTCGGCCCGCAGGGCGGGCGTGATGGCGGGCGAGGGGGCCTCTTCGATCAGCTTCTGGTGGCGGCGCTGCACCGAGCAGTCGCGCTCGCCGAGGTGGACCACATTGCCGTGGGCGTCGGCGAGGATCTGGATCTCGATATGGCGGGGCGTGGCCAGGTACTTCTCGACATAGAGCGCGCCGTTCTTGAAGGCGACCTCGGCCTCGCGGCGGGCGCTGGCGAAGGCCTCGCCGATCTCGTCGGGCGAGCGCACCACGCGCAGGCCGCGGCCGCCGCCGCCGCCCACGGCCTTGATCGCGATCGGGTAGCCGAAGCCATCGGCCAGGCGGGCGATCTCGGCCAGGTCCTCGAGGGGCTCGAGGGTGCCCGGGACGACGGGGACGCCGGCGGCGCTGGCCTCGCGGCGGGCGGCGGTCTTGCCGCCCATGCGCTCCATGGCCTCGGGGGGCGGGCCGACGAAGACCATGCCGGCCGCGGCCACGGCGCGGGCGAAGTCGGGGTTCTCGGCGAGGAAGCCATAGCCGGGGTGAACGGCGCCGGCGCCGGCCTGCTGGGCCACCTCGACGATGCGCGGGATGTTCAGATAGCTCTCGGAAGATTGGGCAGGGCCGAGCAGATAGGCGGCGTCGGCATAGCTCACATGGGGTGCGTCGCGATCGGCCTCGGAGTAGACTGCGACGCAGCGCAGGCCGAGTTCGCGACAGGCGCGCATCACGCGCAAGGCGATCTCGCCGCGGTTCGCGATCAGCACAGTGTCAAACATAGGCCTTGTCGGGATATGTGCGGCTTCCCCGGCGCGCAGCTCGGCTACGTCGCCAGGCCAATTGTAGCATACCGCCGCCCGTTACAAAGCTATGGCCGACCCGTAACCTTCCCGCGAATGGCCGCGTTTATACTGACAGAGCGCCCCACTGGCGCACGGCTTCCCCGCCCTACAAAGGCCAATTACGTGACCTATGTCGCCTCGCAGCGCCATGGCCCGCACCAGCGGCGCCCGTTCTTCCAGAACGTGCGCCACGCGGACATCCCGGCTGCGCCCTTTCGGCCCCTGGCCCGCGTCCTGGTCAGCGACGACGACCCCGCGATCCGCTCGATCTACGGGGCCCTACTCGGCGACTACGGCTTTGAGTATATCGGCGCGCCCACGGGCGACGGGCGGGCTACCCTCGAGCTGGCGCGCCGGGCGCGCCCCCAGCTGCTGCTGACCGACGTGAATAAGCCCGGCCTCGACGGCTTCGCCCTGCGCCGCGCCCTGCGCGCCGAGGCGGCGACCTCGCAGCTGCCCATCCTGATGGTCTCGGCCCTGGACCCTTGGGGCGATACGCGGCGCCCGCCGGCCGGCCCCCTTGACGACTACCTGGTCAAGCCCTTCCTCGCCGAAGCCCTGATCTACCGGCTCGCCGCCCTGATGGCCCTCGATGCCGCGGCCCACGACCGGCTGGTCGAGCGGGCCAGGCGGCTGCCCTGCTACGAGCAGCACCACCCGGTCACGGGCCTGGCCTGCCTCCACGCCCTCGAGCGCGGGCTGCCCGCGGCCACGGCGGCGCCCGGCTGGGCGGCCCTCGGCGTCGGGCTGGCGCGTTTCGCCGGGCTGGTGCGCGAGGTCGGCCGGGCCCAGGCCGAGGCGCTGCTCGCGCGCCTGGGTGGGATCGTCGCCCGCTCTGTCGGCCCCGAGCTCCTGGTCGCCCACACGGGCTTCGATCAGCAGATCGTCATCGTCGGCCCCGCCCCGCTGGTGGCCGCCGCGGGCGCGGCGATCGCCGCGGGCTTCACCTCGCTCCGCCTCCACGCCGAGCTCTTCGCCCCCAATGCGACGCCCCCACGCCTGCTCGTGCGCCGCGCCGACGACTCGGCCGGCCGCGAGCTCGGCCTCCCCGCCCTGCGCGCCATCCTCCGCGGTTAGGGTGTGTTTTAGGTGAACTAGAAAGTTCACCTGGAGATTGAACCGGAAGGGTGGCCGTGGAGGGCCGAGCCCTCCACACCTCCCCGCGGAAAT
>CAZKTU010000004.1:0-11833 GCA_964555675.1 uncultured Oscillochloris sp. | reverse complement strand
TGAACCGGAAGGGTGGCCGTGGAGGGCCGAGCCCTCCACACCTCCCCGCGGAAATGGGGTGGCCGTGGAGGGCCGAGCCCTCCACACCTCCCCGCGGAGATGGGGTGGCCGTGGGCTGTGGCGACCTGCGCGGGTTTCCCCTTATGCGGCGAGGGGGGAATCGCCTGGTTGCTGCGGCCTGCTAACGGCGGTATCATAAGGCGCGTACCCCCATATCCGGCGGCGCGGCATGCCGCCACTGCCCAGAAGGAGCTCCCTGATGAGCTATGTACCGACGCCGGCCGACAAGTTCACCTTTGGCCTCTGGACCGTGGGTAATCCTGGGCGCGACCCCTTCGGCGAGCCCGTGCGCAAGCCGCTCAGCGCCCCCGAGCTGGTGCATCTGCTGGCCGAGGCGGGGGCCTGGGGCGTCAATTTCCACGACAACGACCTCGTCCCCATCGACGCCACCCCCGCCGAGCGCGACCGGATCGTGAAGGACTTCAAGGCCGCCCTGGCCGCCACCGGCCTGGTCGTTCCCATGGCCACGACCAATCTCTTCACCGACCCGGCCTTCAAGGACGGCGCCTTCACGGCGAACGACCCCGCGGTGCGGGCCTACGCCCTCCAGAAGACCATGAGCGCGATCGACCTCGGGGTCGAGTGCGGCGCTTCGACCTACGTCTTCTGGGGCGGGCGCGAGGGCGTCGAGACCGATGCGGCCAAGGACCCCCTCGAGGCGGGCAAGCGCTTCCGCGAGGCCCTGAACTTCCTCTGCGCCTATGTCCGGGATCAGGGGTACGACCTGAAGTTCGCCCTCGAGCCCAAGCCGAACGAGCCCCGTGGCGACATGTACCTGGCCACCGTCGGCCACGCCCTGGCCTTCATCACCACCCTCGATCACCCCGAGATGGTGGGCGTGAACCCCGAGGTGGCCCACGAGACGATGGCCGGGCTCAACTTCCTCCACGGCGTGGCCCAGGCCTGGGAGATGGGCAAGCTCTTCCATATCGACCTGAACGACCAGGTGATCGGGCGCTACGACCAGGACTTCCGCTTCGGCGCGGTCAACCTGAAGGCCGCCTTCTTCCTGGTGAAGTTCCTCGAGGACGTGGGCTACGACGGCTCGCGCCACTTCGACGCCCACGCCTACCGCACCGAGAGCTATGCGGGCGTCAAGGACTTCGCCGCCGGCTGCATGCGCACCTACCTCATCCTCAAGGAGAAGGCGGCCCAGTGGAACGCCGACCCCGAGATCCAGGCCCTCCTGGCCGAGGTGCGCGGCGGCGACCAGGCCCCCATCGCCTACAGCAAGGCCACAGCCGACGCCCTGAAGGCCCGCAGCTTCGACCGGGTCGCCCTCGGCGCCCGCGGCCTGTCCTACGAGCGGCTCGACCAGCTCACCGTCGAGGTGCTGCTGGGGGCGCGCTGATCCGAGCAGGATAGACAAGGGAGAGGCCCTATGACTGCCCTGATCGGCTTGGATATCGGCACCTCGGGGGCGAAGGCCCTGGTCTGCGACGAGACGGGGGCGGTGCTCGCCACAGCCACCGGCGAGTACCCCCTGAGCCAGCCGCGGCCGCTCTGGAGCGAGCAGGACCCGGCCGACTGGTGGCGCGGCGCCCGCGAGGCTCTGGGGGCGGCCCTGGCGAAAAGCGGGGTCGACCGGGCGCAGATCGCCGGCCTGGGGCTCACCGGCCAGATGCACGGCGCCACCTTTCTCGACGCCGCCGACCAGGTGATCCGCCCGGCCATGCTCTGGAACGACCAGCGTACTGCGGCCGCCTGCGAGGAGATCACCCGACTGGTGGGCGAGATGCAGCTGATCTCGCTCACCGGCAACCCGGCCCTCACCGGCTTCCAGGCGCCCAAGATCGTCTGGCTGCGCCACGCGGAGCCCGAGCACTATGCCCGCCTGGCCCGCGTGCTGCTGCCCAAAGACTACATCCGCCTGCTGCTGACCGGCGAGTATGCCACCGACGCCTCGGACGCCGCGGGCACCCTGCTGCTCGACCTGCGCGCCCGCGACTACAGCCCCGAGGTGCTGGCGGCCCTGGAGATCCCGCGGGCCTGGCTGCCCCGCGTCTATGAGGGGCCCGAGGTGACGGGCCGCCTGCGCGACGCCGTGGCCGCCGAGCTGGGCCTGCCCGCCGGGCTGCCGGTGATCGCCGGCGGCGGCGACAACGCGGCGGCGGCCGTGGGCACCGGCGTGGTGCGCGCGGGGGTGGTCAGCAGCTCGATCGGCACCTCGGGGGTGCTCTTCGCCCATAGCGACGGGCCCGCCCTCGACCCGGGCGGGCGGCTCCACGGCTTCTGCCATGCCGTGCCGGGGGCGTACCACCTCATGGCCGTCACCCTCAGCGCGGGCGGCGCCCTGGCCTGGCTGCGCGACACCCTGCGCGCCGTGGCCCCCGAGCTGAGCTTCGAGACCCTGGCCGGCCTCGCCGCCGCGGCCCCGCCAGGGGCCGAGGGGCTGCTCTTCGCGCCGTATCTGACCGGCGAGCGCACGCCCCACCTCGACCCCTTGGCCCGCGGGGCCTGGGTGGGCCTGACCAGCCGCCACGGCCTCGGCCACATGGCCCGCGCCGTGATGGAGGGGGTGGTCTTCGCCCTGCGCGACGGGCTGGAGATTATGCGCGGGCTCGGCGTCCCGGTCGAGCAGATCCGGGCTACCGGCGGCGGCGGCAAGAGCCCCCTGTGGCTGCAGTTGCAGGCCGACATCTACGGCGCGCCGGTGCAGACCCTCGCCGCCGAGGAGGGCCCGGCCTACGGCGCCGCGCTCCTGGCCGGGGTGGGCGCGGGGGTCTTCGCCGATGTGGGCCAGGCCGTCGCCCAGGGCGTCAGGGTCACCGGCGCGACCGAGCCCGTCGCCGCCAATGTGGCCCGCTACGACGAGCTCTACACCGCGTACACCACGCTCTACCCGGCCCTGCGCCAGACGATGCACGCCCTCGCGAGCGAGTAGCTGCTCGCTTGACGCGACAGGACGAGCGAGGGTCTCAGGGAGGGCATCCCTGAGACCCTCTTAGCCTCACTTGATGACCAGGCCGGTCCAGTCGAGGCGCTCGTCGCCCGCCCACAGGTTGCCCATGGCCCCGTCGAGCAGGGCGGTGGTGAACCAGGCCCAGTTCTGGTCGTAGTAGTTGTCGGGGTCGCCCCAGTAGGCGCGCCTGCCGTCGTCGACGTAGCTGGCCGCGATCTTCTGTTCGAAGACCTGGAAGGCGACCTGCGAGCCGCCACTGTAGAGGATGGCGGGGGCCACGCCGGCGTACATCGCCAGCGACTCGTAGTCGGCCTGGGGCGCGCCGTCGAGGGCCATGACCGCGGCGAGCCGGCCGTCGCGCTCGAGGGCCGCGCGCAGGTATGTGAAGCCCTTGATCGCCTCCAGGGCCCGCTCGTCGCGGTACCAGAGCCAGTCGAGGGTCAGGCGCCAGGGGGCGCGCAGCCCGTCGTAGCCGAAGCTCCCGGCGTCCTGCATGTCCGGGGCCAGGGCCAGGGCGCCCGTCGTGGGGTCGACCGTGACCCAGGTGGGCAGCAGGCCCGTGGCGCCGCCCAGGCCCTCGCTCGCCCGCAGATCGGCCAGAAGCGTGTACGAGCTCTCGACCAGGGCGAGCCAGTCGCGGCCCGGGTCGGCCTCGGCGAAGATGCGGTAGGCGTAGGGCGCGAAGTACGAGGGGTTCACGACGGGCGAGCGCTCGCCGTCGCCGCGGGCCCAGTCGCCCGCCACCAGCACGCGCCCGCCGTTCACCTCGGCCGTCTCGTGCTCCCAGATCGCGCCGAGGATGGTCTGGGCCTCGGCCGCGTAGGCCGGATCGGACCAGCGGCGCGAGGCCAGCAGCAGGGCCAGGGCGGTGTCCTGGTCGCCGTCCGAGGCCGCACCCGCGTCGAGGATGCCCGCGGTTCCGTCGTCACGTTCGCCATAGAGCCAGGCCAGCAGGCCGTTCCCCTGCTGGAGATTGGCCTTCGTCCAGCCCCACACCTCGTCGAACGTGGCGCGGTCGTCGCTATACACGGCCCGCAGCATGGCGTACGACTGGCCCTCAGAGGTGGTGTCGCCGCTGCGGCCCGGGTCGATCACCCGCCCGTCGACGATGAAGCGCTCTTTGTAGGTCGCCCAGGTGCGGGCGAGGACCTCGTCCTCGGCGTGGTCGGGGTAGAGCTCGCGCACCTGGCGCACCTCGACCGGCCAGCCGCCGGTGTCGAACGAGGCGATCGGGGTCGAGAAGGCCATAACCTCGGCCATGAGCGGCATGGCGGTCATGCCGACGTCGCGGTTCATCTGGGGCGTGGTGATCACATAGTCGAAGTTGCGCCGGTCGCCGCCGAAGACATCGTCGCGGATCTCGGGGTCGTTGTCGACCTTCCAGTAGTAGTGGGCGTGCGGGAAGACCGGGCCGCTCTCTGGGGCCTGCAGGTCGAGCCACATGGCCTGGTCGATGGCCATGCCGCTCTCGGGCGGCAGATTGGCGCGGATCCAGCCGACGGCCTGGTCTTGCACGTCGGCGGGCGTAGCCTGCCAGGCGACCATAGGATTCTCGCGGAAGCCGTAGTTCGGCCCGTTGTAGCCGCGGGCGATGCCATAGGCGCAGGCCGCGGTCGCGGCCAGGGGCGCGGCGAGCCACAGGGCGCGCAGGCGGCCCCCGCCGAGGCGCCGCAGGCCCAGGCGCGCCCAGCCGGCCCCGAGCCCCACCATGATCCCGAGGTTGATCGCGAGCAGGGCCAGCAGCGGGATCAGGTAGAACTCGATCACCACCCCGCCGCGACCCAGGAACAGCCAGAGCATCGCCGTCGCCAGGCCGAGCAGCCCGGCCACGCGATGCCAGGGCAGCAGGGCGAGCGATACGGCCATGGCCGCGGTGCCGGCGAGCACCAGCAAGGGCTCTTCGGCGATCCAGCGGCGCGCCATGATCCAGAACAGGCTGCTCGTATCGCGCAGGCCGCCGTCTTTGCCGCGCGACGAGTGAAAGAGGAGCGTCTCGATCAGGCTGACGTGCTCGTTGGTGCCGCCAAGCCAACTCCCCGTGGGGAAGAGCTCGCCCTTGAGGGCCGCCATGAGCACATAGAGCGAGACGATCGAGCCGACGACGCTGAGCCAGCCGGCCGTGGCCAGCCAGCGCTGCGAGGTGTGGCTGCGGTGCCAGGTCAGGTAGGCCAGCACCGGCACGAGGAAGACCGTCAGCTCCTTCGAGAGGATCGAGATGCCGAGGGCGGCCGCGCTGGCCCAGACCCGCTTGAGCGAGAGCTGCCCGTGGAGCAGCAGCACGATGCTCAGCAGCATCCAGAAGGTCGCGATATTGTCGAGCAGCACGCGCCGGCGGTAGTAGAGGCCATAGGCCGAGAGGGCGAAGCTGAGGGTCGCGACCAGCGCCGCGATGACGGCGGGGGCGAGCCACAGGCGCTGGTTGCGCTCGCCCTCGCGCGGCAGCAGGGCGGCGCGCACGATCAGATAGACCATCAGGGTCGAGCCGACCTGCATCAGCAGCATGAGCACGCGCCCCGAGTTCACCGTCGCGCCGAAGGCGTGGTAGCCGCCCGTGAGCAGCGACCAGGCCGCGATCTGGAACCAGCCCACCGGCGCGTGGTCGTACCAGTAGGTGTAGGGCGCCAGCTCGCCCAGGTGGGTCACGGCGTAGGCCTGGGCGAGGTAGGTGCCCTCGTCATTCTCGTAGTAAGGGAAGCTGAACATATTCAGCCCGTGGGCCAGGGTCGCGACCAGCAGCAGCGCCGCGACGAGCAGGTGCTCGCGGTGGCTCAGCAGCCAGGCTCTGGCGGCCGGTAGGGCCCCGGCGAAGGGCGTCTCGCGTGAGACAGTCTGTGTGCTCATCGGTTCCTCGTTATCTCGTGGGGCGCGCCCTCGCCGACGGCAGCCTCGAGCAGGGGCTCGGCCAGCGGGGGCGGGGGCGGCGCGGCGTGGCGATGCGCCCCGCTATGCTGGGTCTTCTCCCAGTCGTTGCGCCGGCGCAGCTCGCGGTAGACCGCCCGCAGCGAGCTCAGGCCGAGCAGCCACTGGTAGGGCAGGTAGGTCAGGGCCATCATGGCCGGCATGCTCAGCGGCATGCGCTGGTTGTACTCGCGGGTGAACAGCCACGCGCCGACCGCCGTCGCCACGAACTGCAGCAGCAGCACGTAGAGCGGCAGGAAGGCGACCATGGTCACGTGCAGGGGCAGGCGCAGCCAGAGGGCGGCGAGCAGCATCAGCGGCCAGAGCAGCAGCAGCAGGGCCTGCAGCAGCGGGTAGGCCAGGGTGTAGACGGCCAGGAGGCGCTGGCCCAGGCGCGGCAGGCGCCGCCAGTCGCCCTTGCGCAGCACCTGGATGAAGCCCTGGCACCAGCGCGTGCGCTGCTTGACCAGTTGCTCGATGCTGTGGGGCGTCTCCTCGCGGGTGACCCGCTTCGCGTCGTAGACCACGCGGATACGCTCGCCCAGGGTGCTCAGCCTGATACCCAAGTCGGCGTCTTCGGTCAGGCAGGCCTCGTCCCAGCCGCCCATGCGCTCGAGCAGGTCGCGGCGCACGAAGACCGTATTGCCGCCCAGAGGGATCATGCCGACCTGGGCGTGGAAGTGCAGGCGGCTCTTGAACCAGAAGAAGTATTCGAGGCAGTTGTGCACGCTGAACCAGCTATCGCGGAAGTTCATCAGCTGCACACCGCCCTGGACCACGCCCACCTCTTCGCTGAGCATGACCGTGTTGACCGTGTTGAAGATCTCGCGGTCGACGTCGTCCTCGGCGTCGAAGATGGTCACCACCTGGCCGCTGGTGCGCTGCAGGCCGACGTTGAGGCCGCGGGGCTTGTTGATCGGCGTGCCCGCGAAGGTCTCGACCCGCACCCGCGGCGAGCCGATCGCGGCGATCGCCCGGCGGGCCTCGGCGATCGTGCCCGCGTCGTCGGCGTGGCAGACCACCACCACCTCGAGCAGCTCGCTCGGGTAGTTGGCCGACCAGACCGAGTGGATGGTGTCGTAGATCACGTCCTCTTCGTGGCGGGCCGGCAGCAGCACGGTGAACGAGTGCCTGGGGGGCAGGAAGCTCTGGGGGCCGGCGCTGGCCGCGAGGCGTTCGGGATGCTCCCACGAATAGAGCATGATATAGAGCGAGAAGAGGGCCTGGACGAAGAGGGCCAGGGAGGCGCCGAGCAGCAGCCCCTCGAGCCAGCCGCCGGCGGCGCGCGCCAGCAGCCCCATGGCCCCGGCGGCCGCGAAGGTCGCCAGGGCTGCGGCGAGGGCCGTGCGCACGCGTGGGCGCAGCCCGAGGCCCCGGCCCGAGCCGTCGGCGGGCTGCCAGGTCCACCCGGCGTTGGCGCCGTAGTTCCAGACCAGGGCGGCGCCGATCGCCAGCAGGTTGGCGACGAGCAGGGGCAGGGGGGTGTAGGCGGTGAGGGCGGCCAGGGCCCCGATCGAGATCGCCGCCCCTCCGGCGGCGACCCCGTGGTAGCGCGCGAGGCGCTGGCCGAAGGTGTGGCGGTAGTCGCCCGCGCGGAAGGTCCAGCGGTCGTTGAGCAGGAAGTTGCTCAGGATGGCCGCCTCGGTGGCGAGCAGGCTGGCGACGACGGTGGGCAGGCCCAGGTTGCGGGCGAGGGCCCACAGCACCAGGCTGTTGATCAGGATGCCGCTCACCCCGACCATGCCGAAGCGCACACCCTGGGCTCGATAGAGCGTTCGAATACGCAGCGCGTCCATTGACTACTCCGTTGTCTCGAGGCGGGCGCCGACCTCGCGCGCGCGGGGCGCCGGGGCGGGCCGCGGGGCGGCGGGGGGCGGGCTGAGGCGCAGCCGCACGACCATCAGGGCGGCCTCGACGACGATCGCGCGCGACATCTTCGACTGGCCGGCGACCCGGTCGGGGAAGACGATCGGCAGCTCTTTGATGCGGAAGCCGGCCTGGTGGCAGCGGTAGTTCAGCTCGACCTGGAAGGCGTAGCCGCTGGCCCCGACGCTGTCGAGGTCGATGGCGCGCAGCACCTCGCTGCGGAAGCACTTGAAGCCGCCGGTCACGTCGCGGACCGGCAGGCCCAGGACCGTGCGCGCGTAGAGGCTGCCGCCCTTGCTGATCAGCTGGCGCGCGAGCGACCAGTTCTCGACCCGGCCGCCGGGTATGTTGCGCGAGCCCAGAACCACGTCGGCCTCGCCCTCGGCGCAGGCCAGCAGCTGCGGCAGGTAGTGGGGCTGGTGCGAGAAGTCGGCGTCCATCTCGCAGATGAAGCGGTAACCCTGGCGCAGGCCACGGCGGAAGCCGGCGATATAGGCGGTGCCGAGGCCGAGTTTGCCCTCGCGGCGCATGAGCTGTACGCGCGGGGTGCGCGCGGCGATGGCGGCGACCTTGTCGCCGGTGCCGTCGGGCGAGCCGTCGTCGACCACGAGGACGTCGAACTGGGGGCCCTGGGCGAGGATCGCCGCGATCAGGGGCTCGATATTCAGGGCCTCGTTGTAAGTGGGCACCACCACAAGGCAGTGCCGGGCGCGGGCCGAGGCGGCAAAGGTCGGGTAGGCTGTAGCAGTCGCTGTAGCCTGGCGCATGAGCTTGCTCCTTTTGCGGGCAGGCTGTGCGTGGGGGTCCGGGTTGGGTGAGATGCGCTATACTGTTGCGGCCACGCACAGGTCATCCCGCTCCGATGCTGTCCTGCTTCGGTCGGATCCGTGTTGTGGTTGCGAGCAGGGGGTGTGGCAGCACCTCCTGCTCATCGTTTTTTGGGCGCACGGGGGCCATGGCAGTGGCCGGCGCGCGCCGCCGCGGGCACGCCAGAGCGCGCCGTCGCGTTACGACGAGCTTATTGAGTTAGACTCCTACTTCGTTGGGGAGCTGGCGGCCATCCTGAGAGGCGAACGCCTGTGGCCGCCGGGTGCTGATCGCGCCACCCAGAATCCTTGACGCGGTGTCGAGAGCTATCAAGGGCGATGCGACGGGGCATGCTGGGCGGGGGAGTGGGGCCGCGTGGCCCCGGGGTGGTGCTGTCCGTGCCCGAGCCTCGCCGCCTGTGCACGGGGCTGGCGAGGGGTCCGGGCGCCGAAAGTATAGCAAAGGCGTCCCGGCTATGCAAGTGACAGTGTGTTAATATTTAACTGATAGTTAACTATTGACGCCGGTAAATGCGCTCAGAGGTTAAAAATAGGTATATAGAAATCTGGGCTCACCCCGGGCTGTCTCTCGCAATGAGCGTGCCGCGAGTGCGGCCGCCGTGGTATCATGGGCCTCATGGCTGTCGCTGAGCGCAACCCCATGCTCGAACTTCCGCCCGCCGCCCTGGCCCTCGTGGCCGGCGACGCGCGCAAACGTCTGGTCGGCTACCTCAGCCGCTGGGGCCACCACGACGCCCTGCTCGCCTACCTCGACGCCTGGCTCGCCGACCAGCCCGCCGCCGTCACCCTGCGCGAGGGCCGGGCCCGGGTCCTGGTCGAGCTGGGGCGCGGCGCCGAGGCCCTGACCATCCTCGACGCGATCGACGTCGAGCGGGCCCCCAGCCTCAGCCGGCGCCAGCTGCGGGCCCGGGCCCTGCTGGCCGCCCGCCGCTACACCGAGCTCGACCTAGCCCTCGACGCTCTGGCCGAGGACGAAGAGCAGGTGGTCTTCGCCTGGCTGCTGCGCGGCGACGCCATGCGCGCCCGCGGCCAGCCCGAGGAGGCCGCCGAGGCCTACGCCCAGGCCGCCGAGGTCGACCCCGCCGCGGTCAACCCGATCCGCCGCCTGGCCGAGCTGGCCCTCGAGCAGGGCGACCCCGAGGCCGCCCGCGGGCAGATCGACGCCCTCATGCTGCGCCCCGGCTACACCCCCGCCGTAGCCGACCTGCAGATCCTCGCCAGGGCCGCCGAGCTCGCCGGCGACGGCGAGGCCGCCGCCGCCCTCCAGGCCCAGCTGGCGGGCCACGAGCAGTCCGAGCGGGCCGCCACGGCCCAGACCCTCGGCGTGCGCCTGGCCCCCCTCGGCGAAACTGCCCTCGCCGGCCCGCCCGAGGCGCCCGAAATGCCCGCCCCGGCCCTCTCGGAAGAGACCTACAGCGTGCTGCGCGACATCTTCGGCCTGAGCGACTTCCGGCCCAACCAGGCCCGCATCATCCAGAGCGTCATGGCCGGCGCGCCGACCCTGGCCGTGATGCCCACGGGCGCCGGCAAGTCCCTCACCTACCAGCTGCCGGCCCTGCTGCTGCCCCAGGCCACGGTCGTGGTCAGCCCCCTGATCGCCCTCATGAAGGACCAGCTCGACGGGCTGCCCGAGCAGGCCCGCCCCTACGCGACCCTGATCAACTCGTCGCTGAGCGCCGCCGAGCTGGGCGCGCGCCTGCGCGGCGTGGCCGCCGGTCAGTATCGCCTGGTCTATATCGCCCCCGAGCGCCTGCGCCAGCGGGCCTTCCTCCACGCCCTCAAGCGCTGCGGCGTCTCGCGCTTCGTGGTCGACGAGGTCCACTGTCTGAGCCTCTGGGGCATGAGCTTCCGCCCCGACTACCTCTTCATCGGCCAGGCCATGGAGGAGCTGGGCCGCCCGCCGGTGCTGGCCCTCACCGCGACAGCCTCGGCCGAGACGCAGGTCGAGATCAAGGCCGCCCTCGGCGAGTGCGAGACGGTGGTCGCCTCGGTCTTCCGCCCCAATCTCTACTTCCAGGTGGTCAGGGCCGGCAACCGCGACGAGAAGCTCCAGGCGGTAATCGCCCTCTGCCGCAGCATCGAGGGCCCGATCATCGTCTACGCCCGCGCCCGCCAGGCCTGCGAAGAGCTGGCCGAGGCTCTGCGCCAGGCCGGGGTGGCGGCCGACCATTACCACGCCCAGGTCGCCGACCGGGCCGCCGCGCAAGAGCGCTTTATGGCGGGCGAGACGCGGGTGCTGGTGGCCACGGTGGCCTTCGGCATGGGCATCGACAAGCCCGATATCCGCGGGATCATCCACTACAACCTGCCGCAGTCGGTCGAGGCCTACTACCAGGAGGCCGGGCGCGCCGGGCGCGACGGCCGCCCCGCCACCTGCGTACTACTTTACGCCGCCAGCGATAAGGCTCGCCTGAGCACCTGGCTCGAGGAAGAGGCGATCACCCGCGACGACCTGCGCGAGCTCTACAAGGCGGTGCGCCGCCTGATGCGCGGGACCTACGATGTGATCGATATGGCCCAGCTCCAGCGGGCCCTCCCCGGCGACGACGATACGCTGGTGCGGGTCGGCCTGAGCATGCTCGAGCGGGTGGGCATGCTGCGGCGTCACTTCGACACCCCCGAGACGGCCAGCCTGATGCTGACCGGCGCGCCCGCGCCCGATCCCACGGCCGCCCGCGTGGCCGAGGTGGCCGGCCTGACCGAGGGCGTCTGGCTCGAGGCCGACCTGCTGCTGCTCGCCGAGCGGGCCGAGCTCAGCCCGGCCGCGATCGAGGGCATGCTGCTCGAGTGGCAGGACGCCGGCTTCCTGCGCCTGCGCGGCGGTCCGCGCCAGCCCTTGCTCGAGCTGCTGCAGGCCCCGCCCGACGTCGCGGCCCGCATCGACACCCTGCTGCGCGACTACAAGCAGCGCCAGGAGCAGCGGGTCGAGGCCATGGCGGCCTACGCCCGCGCCCCCGAGTGCCGCCATCGCACCCTCGCCGCCCACTTCGGCCAGCGCCTGGCCGCCTGCCGCACCGGCTGTGACATCTGCGCCCCTCAGGCCGGCCCCGGGGTGCGCGTGGCCAGCGCGGGCCGCGCCCCCCAGGGCCTGCCCCAGCGCGACGACGACCCGCGCAGCGACGTGCGCCGCCTGCTCGACGGGCTCGAGCACCTGCCCTTCGCCATGGGGCGCAGCGGCCTGGCCAAGGCCCTCAAGGGCGGCGCGAGCAGCCCCGTCGAGCCCGAGCGCCTGCCCGAGCACGGGGCCCTGCGCCACCTCAGCCTGAGCGCGATCGAGGAC
>CAZKTU010000003.1:84834-87900 GCA_964555675.1 uncultured Oscillochloris sp. | reverse complement strand
ATGACATGGCCCCTCTACTTTGCCCAGAGCCTCAGCCTGGGCAGCCAGGCCTCGGGCGTCGGCCTGTGCCTGCTGTGGACGCCGCAGGAGCGGGTGCTGCCCGCGCTTGAGCCGGGCAGCTATGCCCTTGCCGGCAACCTCTACTCGCGCGACGGGGTCAGCTTCCTCGTGCGCAACCTGCTGGCCCGCCCGACCATCACCGACCTGCTGCTCTGCGGCAAAGATATGACCGGCAGCGGCGCGGCCCTGGCGGCCCTGCTGCGCGACGGCCTCGACGCCGCGGGGTGCATCGTCGGCGACGGCACGCGCCTGCACCCCGACATCCCGCCCGAGGCAGTGGCTCTGCTGCGGCGCTCGGTGACCCTGCACGACCACCGCGACGTCGTGCGGCCCGAGCAGGTCGCCGCGCTGCTGGCCGGGCTGCGCCGCCCCGCGCGGGCCTGGGCCGAGGCGCCCATGGTCTTCCCCTACAGCGAGCCGGCCAGCGCGGCCCTGCCGGCCGCCGAGACGGGCTTGCTGCTACGCGCGCCAACCGTGCGGGCGGCCTACCTCAAGCTGATCTGGCATGTGCTGCGCTTCGGGCAGCGCGGCGGCACCCAGCACAGCTCGGATCAGCGCGAGATCCTCGACGTCCTGACGATCGTCGGCGACGAGCCGGCCGACCCGGCCCGCTTCTCGCACGCCGAGTGGATGCCCTTCAGCCGCGAGGGCCTGGGCGAGCGCCTGCCCGATGGGCGCTACAGCGGCTACCTCGGGCAGTTCCTGCAGGCCGAGCCGGCCGCGGGGGTCAGCTACACCTACGGCTCGCGGCTGCGGGCCTTCGGCGGCGCGATCGACCAGGTGGCCGGCATGCTCGCCGAGCTCCGGGCCGCGGGCGAGAGCCGGCGGGCGGTGGCCGCCCTGTGGAGCCCGGCCGAGGATGCCGGGGGCGCCAACCCGCCCTGCCTCAACCTCGTGCAGGCCCGGCTGCGCGGCGGACGCCTGCACCTGACGGCCTACTTCCGCTCGCACGACATCTACCGGGCCTGGGCCAGCAACGCCTACGGGCTGAGGGCCCTGCAGGGCGAAATGGCCGCGGCCCTGGGCGCCGAGGCCGGCGAGCTGGCCATCCTCTCGCACTCGGCCCACATCTACGCCCACGACTGGGAACGGGCCGACGAACTCCTGGCCCACCACTACCGCGCGGCCGACCCGCGCCTGCTGCGCGACCAGCGCGGCTCGTTCGTGATCGCCCTCGAGCCCCCCGAGATCGTCGTGCGCCACTATACGCCCGCCGGCGAGCACCTGCAGAGCTTCCGCGGCCGCGGCGCCCGCGAGCTGGGCGCGCAGCTGGCCCCATTTGTGGGCGAGATGAGCCACGCTCTCTACCTTGGCCAGGAGCTGCAGAAGGCCGAACTGGCCATCGCCCTAGGGCGCCCAGAGCTCTATCGGCAGGATCTGCCTCTTGACATGACCGCTTTCGTGTAGTATTCTTTTCCGTGTAAACCCGCATACCGGAGGCTGCGATGCCCATCAAGGCAGACCGCTGGATCAGGAAGATGGCCCTCGAGCACGGCATGATCGAGCCCTTCGTCGACGGCCAGGTGCGCGAGGGCGTGATCTCGTACGGGCTGACCTCGTATGGGTACGACATGCGTGTGACGAACCAGTTTAAGATCTTTACGAATGTCTACAATGCCCTGGTCGACCCAAAAAACTTCAATCCACGCTCATTTGTCGACTTTGAGGCTGACTATATCGACATTCCGCCCAACTCATTTGCCCTGGCCCAGTCCTTTGAGTATTTTCGCATTCCAAGAACTATTTCTTGTATTGTAATTGGGAAATCGACGTATGCACGTTGCGGAATCATAATTAATGTAACACCTTTGGAGCCGTGTTTTTCTGAAGACACCGAAATTCTTACGGTTCGAGGATGGCGTTATATTAAGGATGTAGAATTAGGAGAACAAGTATTAGGGATGTGTTCTGATGGAAATGCAGAATGGCAGCCTGTTGAACGCAAACAAGCATTTCCCTACAATGGAGATCTCATTCATTTCGCTGGACGTAGCATCGATATGCTTGTTACACCTGATCACAAAGTGGTTGTACGAAGAAGAACTAACCCTAAAAGTGAGGTCTCAGAGTTTACACCTTGGCACACGGTTGAAGCATCAGAGGTGTATGGGCGATACAACTATGAGATGACGCGCGAGGTTCGGTGGCAGGGATATGACTGCGGTGACTATGTCCAAATTGGTGAAAACACTTTCCCAACCAATCCTTTCCTCGAGTTCTTAGGAGCATACCTAGGCGACGGCTGGTCATACAAGAACAAAGGGGGTTATACTATTCATCTTGCAGCGTTTAAGGAACGGGAGGTCACATATTTTGCCGACATCCTTACCAGGTTGGGGGTGCGCTTTTCACGGACAGAGAAGGGGTACATGCTGTTCTCGAAACCCCTCTTTGAGTTTGTACATCCTTTAGGGCACGCAGAAGAAAAATATATACCCTCATGGGTTAGGGAACTACCCCCAGAGCGTTTGCAGCACTTACTACTTGGTTTGATAAACTCTGACGGCAATAACCAAACAGAGACGTACACGACGGTTTCTTACACCCTGGCGAATCACATCCAAGAGGTCGTTTTCAAGTGTGGTTACGCCGCTATAGTCCGGCAGGCAAAAGCAGAAGAGCAAGGCCGAGAGTTAAACGGGGTGGTTATCCACAACAATTACACAGTCTACAAAGTTCGCATCTCTCGCAATCACCTCACTCCAAAAATCATGCCGCACACTCATAAGCTTGTTCCCTACAATGGAACAGTCTATGATGTAACCGTCCCCAGCCACGTTATTTTTGTCCGTCGCAATGGCAAGGCCGTCTGGTCGGGCAATTGTTGGGAAGGTTACGTCACGATCGAAATCAGCAACACGACACCCTTGCCGGCGCGCATCTACGCCAACGAGGGCATTGGCCAGGTACTCTTCCTGGAGAGCGACGAGGAGTGCGAGGTCTCGTACGCCGACAAGAAGGGCAAGTACCAGGGCCAGGTGGGCATTGTGCTGCCGCGCATCGACC
>CAZKTU010000003.1:65803-84734 GCA_964555675.1 uncultured Oscillochloris sp. | reverse complement strand
GAGAATGGCGAGGGCCTTCTCGACTACGGCGCGAACCTGGGGGTAGGTGAGGGTGCTGAGGGCGGTTGCCGGGGCGACCCAGGCCGCCACGACGATACCCTCCTCGGTGGCGGGGGTGGGGTCGGTGTGGGGCGCGCGGGCCAGGAAGTAGGCCACCTCTTTTTCGCGCCAAACCCCGCGCTTATAGACGGGGTAGCGCACGCGGGCCAGGGGGCGCTCGATCACACAGTCGACGCCGGTCTCCTCGGCGATCTCGCGCACCGCCGCGACCTCATCGCCCTCGCCGGGCTCGAGGTGGCCCTTCGGCAGAGTCCAGGCCTTGTAGCGATCGCAGATCAGCAGCAAGGTCAGCAGCCCGTCAGGGCCATAGCTGTAGACGACGCCGCCGGCTGCGCGAACGAGGCGCCCGCTCATTGCAATCCGAAGAGTCGGCTGATCGCCGTCTCGATGCTGGCGAACCATGTGCCGAAGCCGCTGCCGCTGGCCATCTGGGTCATGGCCTCGAGGCGGCCGGTGGCGAGCATGACGCCGATGACGATCATCAGCACACCGCCCAGGACGCTGACCGTATGGAAATAGAACTCGCGCCCGAAGAGGGTGACGGCGTAGCCCTTGCCGCTGATCATCTTCCAGAAGCTCGAGCCGCGCCCGAGCCTATTGAAGAACGTAGCGATCACAATCAGGGGCAGCCCCAGACCGGCGGCGTAGATGAAGGCCAGCACCGCGCCCTGCAGCACCGCCACGTTGCCCGAGGTGGCCAGCAGGGTCATGAAGCTGCCGAAGAGCGGGCCGGCGCAGGCCGTCCAGCCGAGAGCGAAGGTCGCCCCATAGAGGTACGAGCCGAGCAGGGTCGTGGTGGGGCGCTCGTTGATCTGCACCCCGGCGAAGCCCATGCCGAAGATGCCCAGGACGCCGAAGACGATCACCACCAGGCCGCCCACCAGCTGCAACGTATCCTTGAAGCCGAAGAGCAGCCCGCTCAGGGCGCTGATCGCTCCGCCGAGCAGCGTAAGGGTCGTCGCCAGGCCGAAGAAGAAGGCCAGACTCATCAGGAAGATGCTGCTGCGCTTGGTCTGGAAGGTCACGGCGAAGTAGGCGGGCAGGATCGGCAGCGTGCAGGGCGAGAGGAAACTCAGCAGGCCGGTCAGAAACACCGGCAGGGCCAGGACCAGAGTCGGTGCCCCGCCCGTCAGGTAGCTCACGTCGTCGCCGTTGTTCAGGCTGAGCACCAGCACGATCAGGGCGAGGGCCCCAATCAGAGCCAGGGCCGCCTTCGTGCGACGTGACATAGGGGGTTTCGGCGTGGCCTCAACGGTTTGTGTGGACATGTGCCTACCTCTCGATGGCGCTTACAGACGTCTGCCGCCCCGCCGCCCCGCCAGCAGTTCGCTGTCGGTGGCGGGCCGCTCGCCGGCAAAGTAAAGCGTATCGCTCGGAATGTCGTAGCGGTAGCGCCGCAACATCCAGCGGCCCATATCAACCTGGCAGAGCAGGTTAACCCGCCAGACCGGACCGATGGGGTCGTACTGCTCGTCGATGATCCAGACCATGCGTGTGGCAGGGAAGACGGTGCGCAGACGCACGTCGCAGGCGGACCTGGTGGTCTGTTGATCGCTCGGGGAGATCTGCTCGGTGCTCATGCTCGCTCGTCCCTCGCTCCCAGGCGCATACATCGTATCCGCGCCCATAGTCGCCCCCATTATAGCATCGGCCGACACGGGCGAAGGTTAGGGGATGTGAAGTTTATACCCTGGACGAATGGCAGGATCGCCATCCAATACCTACACGATTGGATGGCCCGCTCCATCAACCATGCTAGTTCCTCGTGAGATGATCGATGTTATAATAAACGACACAACTGGGCTGTGAGAATAAGCACAAAGCCTGCGGGCCTGATCAGGGGGGCCTAGCCTCCCAGAAAGACACCAGGACGTGAAAGAGTTTTTCCGCCGCACCGCCAAGAGTTTCGCTTCGGACCAGAACCTGCCGGAGCAAACCCAGATCCCAGACGACCTCTGGGTGAAGTGCACCTCGTGCCGCGAGATCATCTACAAGAAAGAGCTGAACGATAACCTGAAGGTGTGTCCGAAGTGCTCACACCATATGCGCATGAGCGCCCGCGAGTGGGTTGGTCTGCTCGACGTTGGCTCGTTTAGCGAGACCGACTCGCACCTGCTGCCGACCGACCCCCTTGGCTTCGTCACCCCCGACGAGGCCTACGCCGACAAGCTCAAGAAGTCGCAGCAGCGCACCGGTATGGCCGACGCGGTGATCTCAGGGGTCGGCAGCATCAATGGTCTCTGGCTCGCCGCCAGCGTGGGCGACTTCGCCTTCATGGGCTCGTCGATGGGCAGCGTCTATGGCGAGAAGATGTCCCGCGCCGCCGAGCGCGCCGCCGACCTGGGTATCCCCCTGCTCACGATCAATACCTCCGGCGGCGCTCGCCAGCAAGAGGGTGTGATCGCCCTGATGCAGATGGCCAAGGTGACCATGGCCCTCTCACGCCTCGCCGAGGCGGGCCAGCCCCATATCGCCATCCTGGTCGATCCCTGCTACGGCGGCGTCACCGCCTCGTACCCCTCTGTGGCCGACGTGATCATCGCCGAGCCCGGCGCCAATATCGGCTTCGCCGGCAAGCGCCTGATCGAGCAGATTATGCGCCAGAAGCTGCCCGCCGGCTTCCAGACCGCCGAGTTCATGCTCGAGCACGGTATGATCGATATGGTCGTCTCGCGCAGCGATCTGCGCGATACGATCGCCCGCCTCCTCAAGCTGTACGGAAACCGCTCGCAGGCCGCAGGCGCCCCCGAGCGCCCCGCCGCTCTTCCCGCCCCGGCGTATGTCAACGGGAGGGCCTGATGGAGCAGCTTGACACGCCCCACGTTGCCGTCGAGTTGACCCCCTGGGACCGGGTGCAGCGCGCCCGGCACCCGCAGCGCCCCCATACCCTCGACTATATCTTCGCCCTCTGCGAGGACTTTATCGAGCTGCACGGCGACCGGCGCTTCGGCGACGATGCCGCTATCGTCGGCGGGATGGCCACCTTCAACGGGCGCACCGTGATGGTGATCGGCCACCAGAAGGGCAGCGATACCCGCGAGAATATGAAGCGGAACTTCGGCATGCCTCACCCCGAGGGCTACCGCAAGGCCCAGCGCCTGATGCGCCAGGCCGAGAAGTTCGCCCTCCCCGTCCTCTGCTTCGTCGATACGCCCGCCGCAGACCCAAATAAGGAGTCCGAGGAGCGCGGCCAGGGCAACGCGATCGCCGAGAGCATCCAGGTGATGACCATCCTGCGCACGCCGATTGTCGTCACTGTCATCGGCGAAGGCGGCAGCGGCGGGGCCCTGGCGATTAGCGTCGGCGACCGCCTGCTGATGCAAGAAAACTCGGTCTACTCCGTCGCCTCGCCCGAGGCTACCGCCTCTATCCTCTGGCGCGACGCCGCCCGCGCCCCCGATGCCGCCCGCGCCCTCAAGCTCACAGCGCAGGACCTCCTCGAGCTCGCGATTATCGACGAGATTATCCCCGAGCCCCCCGGCGGCGCCCACATCGACCCCCAGGCGTCCATCACCACGGTCGGCCAGCGCATCAAGGCCCACCTCGACGAGATCAGCGCCCTCGACCTCGATACGCTCATGCAGCGCCGCTACACGAAGTATCGCTCCATCGGGCGCTTCGACGAGCAGCAGAGCTTTCTCGTCAGGCCCTCCTAAGCCGGCTGCCTTCCCGGCAAGCAGGCAGGCCGCACGGTTGTGCGGCCTCCTGTTGAAAACATGTGGATAATGTGGAGGTTAACCTTGTGCGGCCTGTGGCTTAATATAAGCTACGCGTAGCCCTCTTTGCTCAGGTCGATCCGGATCACCGTCCTGGCGGCGGGGAGGTCCACGCGCCGCGCCAGGGGCTCCCCCTCGGCGGTCAACTCGTAGCCTCCCCCGGCCGCCCGGTGCAGGCGCCCACTGCGCGGGCAGACCGCCACACCCGGCTCGAGGTCGGCCCGCGGCAGCAACGTCGTCTCGGGCTCGCAGCAGCGGCAGCGCAGGGTCAGGGTCTCCATCGGTTCGCTCCTTGGCTAACAAATACGCCATTCACGCCTAACAGGGCTGTGTTGGCTCGCAGCGCCGCGTCAATCGCGGCGGCGTCGACCAACGGGACATGCTCGGCCGCAGCTTCGACCGCCACATAGTGGCCGCCTACGCGCCTGTAGGCCTGCTCGGGGCGGGCCAGACAGACCACCGCCCCCGCACAGCGGATCAAAGGCTGGCGCACCTCGCAGCAGCGGCACAGGCCGAAGGGCAACTCGGCCGCCCGCGCCAGGGCTCCGGTCGCCAGGACGGCATACAGCTCGCCCGTCACGGGGCAGAGCAGCGCCCCGTCGCCCGGGGCCAGGGGCCGCGCCGGCGCGCAGCAGCCGCACCAGGCAGTCGCCCCCATGGTCGCCTCAATCGCCTCGCGCTCCGGCGGTCGTTCGCGCTCCGGCGTGGTCGGTCGCCCTGCCTCTGCCGGTCGCTCCGGCGGCCCCTCGCGCTCGCCGCCGAGTCGCAGCGGGGCCCCAGACTCGCCGATAGCGTCACCTCGTAGACAGGCCACAGCGAGCCAGGGGCCGCCACTGGCCGGCACAGGCCAGCGCGTCGCGGTCGAGGGCAGCCGTGCCACCTCGGCGAGGGCCTCGGGCGTGGCGCCCCTCAGCACCAGAAAGCCATCGCAGGGCCCGAGAGGCCGCCGCCAGGTCAGGGTGCGCTCGGCCCCTTCACCCCAGATCTGCGCCCCCGCCGGCGTAGGGATGGGCGGCGCTTCGGCGGCCCGGTCGAAGTAGCCCATAGAAAACTCCTGCCCGCCACAAGTAAAGCGTGGCTCGCCTACAGCAGCCAGATCGCCACGCCGATGACCAGCAGCAAGATAATGATCCCGAAGCCGTTGTCGCCCGTCGCGAGCCGCTCGGCGGGGTCGGCGCGGACCACAAAGACCGGGCCCGTGGACGGGCTGCGGCGCTGCGCGATCATGCTGAGGGCTGCGATGCCGAAGAAGACCATAATCCCGATCATGATCAGGGTGTCCATGAGCCGCTCCTCTAAACTCTGCTAGCGTCGCCACCGGCGCAGCTAGCCTGATCAAGCATTTTTCTCCGCCGTTAGGCGGGCCTGGCGGCCCGAGCGCCGGCGCACTTAGGGCGCCCGCAGGCCGCAGAAGGCCAGGGCCTCCTCGGGGGTGCGCAACACCGCGCCGCCGAGCATCTGGGTGATCTCCAGGGCGATATTATGGTGCTCGCGCTGCACGCTGTAGCTCAGGGCGTCAGCCAGGGCCACCTGGCGAAAGCGGATGGTCGCCTCGCGGTTGCTCGGGTCGCGATAGTCGGGGATGCCGTGGTGCATCAGCTCCCAGACGCCGCAGAACAGCTCCTTGATAATGCTCCAGCCGCCAATATTGACGATGCGGATCTCCTCGGGGGCCACCCCGTAGACCTCCTCGGCCTCCTGGCAGATGCTGGTGAGCACCGGGATGAAGCCGGTGCCGTACATATTGTCGTTGAGCCCCGGCGTGCGCACCACGTGGGTGCGCCCGTTGCGCAGCTCGCGCCACTCGGCGGTGCGCCCCGTGCCCAGGTAGCCCTCCAGGCCGCGCTCGTCGACCTCGCCGGGCACACAATGGCGCCCGAAGAGCGCGAAGTGCTGGCGGGTCAGCTCGCTGCCGTCGTCGTGGTGCTCGTCGTCGACGTAGATCACATGAACATGCTCGCTGCCGGGGGTGCTGCTGCCGCCCGCGCCGCCGTGGGCCGCCCAGAGAAACTCCTCGAGCACGTTGGGCAGCCGCTGCGGGCCGCCGCCCAGCAGCCGCACGGCGTTGGCGTAGCCGCAGTGGAGGTGGCAGGGCTTCAGGCGCGGGTCGGGGCCCGGCAGCGGGCTGACGAAGCTGCGCTGCAGGCACTGGGCGATGATTACGGTCACATCCGGCGGAGTCACGGCGGACCTCCTGAAGTGTATAAATGACACTATCTCTGAGGCGAAAGAGCGAGGGCCGCGGCCCTCGTCTGTAGTGTCAAATATACACTATCCGCCCGCCCCTGTCAAGAGGGGGCTCTCCGTCCTACAGTCGCCTCATGGGAGGGTCGCAGGGAGGGCAAGCCCTCCCTGAAAAACCCTTCTCCGTCCCACAGCGTGCCGCAAGCATGGCTTGCGCGCTATGGGCGCCCGTAGCCCAGCGCCCGCGCGATCGCCCCCATCATGGTGCGCTCGTCGCGGCTCATGGCCTCGCCGCCCACGCCCATGAAGCCGCTCTCGCTATTGGCCCAGGCCACCCGCTCGGCCAGGTTGATCACGAAGGCCCGATACTCCTCGAGCTCGGCGGGCGCGGCCTTCCGCTGTAGCAGGGCCACGGCGCGGCTACACAGGTCGACGGCCTCGTCGACGATGCTCTCGTAGGTGTAGCCGGCGCCCCCGCCGGCGCCCTGGCGCACCTCGGGGTCGAGCTGAGCGACCACCTCGCCCATTAACTCACTGACCCCAAAGCGCGCCCCCGCCTCGCGCCAACCGGCCACCATAGCCTCGGCCTCGCGCCGCCCGCCGCCCGGCGAGGCCACCGCCACCGCCGCGGCTGCAGCCAGCGGCGCATCGCCCAGCAAGGCCCACTCTTCGTTGCTGAAGCCATCCTGTCGGGTCATGCTCACTCACTCCGTATGCGCAGCTACGCTCAGAGACTCTCGTTCAGCGCCGCGTACATCGTCGCCCACTCGGCCAGGGTCACCGTCTCGGCGCGGCGCTGCGGGTCGACCCCCGCCGCCGCGAGGGCCGCCAGAGCCTGCTCGCGCGAGACCTTGTGGCCCAGGGCGGCCAGCCCGCCGGGCAGCGAATTCCCCAGCTGCTTGCGCGCGTGCAGGTGGCCGGCCTTGATCACTCGGAACAGGCGGTCGACGCTGTCGACCGTCACCGCCAGCTGCGGGCGACGCCGGATGGCCAGCACCGCCGAGTCGACCGCAGGCGCCGGGAAGAAGCTCGACGACGGCACCCTAGCCACCAACTCGGCTTCGGCATAGATCTGCACCGAGTGGGCCAGCACGCTCAGGTCGCCCGGGCCGGCCGTGATCCGCTCGGCCACCTCGTACTGCACCAGCACCACGCTGAGCGCGGGCGGGGTCGTAGCCTCGAGAAAGTGGCGCAGCACCGCCGAGGTGATCGCGTAGGGCAGGTTGGCCACCAGCTTATAGGACGGGCGCGCGGCCGAGGGCGGCGCCGCGGCGAGCAGCTCGGCGGGCGACACCCGCAGCACGTCGGACTCGACGATGGTCAGGGGGGCGTCGGGCAGTTCGTCGCGCAGACGGGCGGCCAGGCGCCGATCGAGCTCGACCGAGACCGTGTGCCCGGCGCGGCGGGTCAGCTCCCAGGTCAGCACACCCAGCCCCGGGCCCACCTCGACCACCAGGTCGTCGGGGCCGAGCTCGGCCGCGCCGACGATAGCCCCCAGGGCCTGCCCGTCGATCAAAAAGTTCTGGCCCATGCCCCGCGTGGGCCGCAGGTCGAGGGCCCGCAGGGCCGCGCGCACACGCTGAGGGTCAAGGTACGGGTTCATGAGCTCCTGACGGACAACAGGCGGCCGACGCGAGCCCGGCCCCCGCGTCTCATTGCTCGATCGGCACGATGATCGTCACCTTCGTGCCTTTGCCGGGGGCCGACTCGATCTCGGCGCTGCCGCCCACGAGGCGGGCCCGCTCGTCGATATTGAGCAGGCCGAACGAGCCGCGCTTCTCGTACGAGCGCAGCACTGCCTGCATATCGAAGCCCACCCCGTCGTCCTGCACCACGGTGACTAGATTGCGCCCGTCGCGCCGCAGGCGCACCCAGATATGCTTCGCCTTGGCGTGCTTGAGGGCGTTGTTGGCGGCCTCCTGGATAATATTGAACAGTGTGCCCTCGGTCTTCGTCTCCAGGCGCACATCCTCGGCGCCGGCCACGTCGAGCACAATCTCGGTTCCCGCATTATTGCCTTTGAAGCGCTCGAGGTACTGCTCGAGGGTCACCTTGAGGCCCTGGGTTTCGAGCACCAGAGGTCGCAGCTCGAAGAGCATAGTGCGCACCTCATAGGTCGTACGCTTGGCCAGCACGCTCATCTTGTCGAGCTCCTCGACGACCCGCGAGGGGTCGCGCTCGAGCAGCCGCTTGATGAACTCGATATTCATGGTGAGGGCGGCCAGAGCCTGGGCTGGGCCGTCGTGGAGGTCGCGGGCCAGCTGGTGCCGAACCTCCTCCTCCTTCGAGATCAGCTTGTTGCGCTCCTCTTTGAGGTCAAAAATCAGCTGGGCGTTATGGAGCGCGATGATCGCATAGTTGGCCAGGGCGGTGAGGTTCTCGAGCTGCTCGGGGGTGTAGCCCGCCGTGTCTGTGGCCAGGACCATCAGGCCGTAGGTGCGCATGTTGGCCCGCAGGGGCACCAGGCAGGCGCTGCGACAGCTGCGCAGAGTCTCGAAGCTGCGCAGGTCTGCCTCCTGGGAGACATCGGCCACCACCCGCGCCTCGGGGCTGCGCAGAGCGGCCGCAAGGCCGCGACCGACCTTGACGCGCCGGGTCTGGTCGGCGATGCTCAACGACTGGCTGGCGGCCACATAGAGCTCGTCGGCCTGACCCGAGGAGAGCAGCACGAAGCCGGCCGCGAAGGGCGTGAGCTTGCGGCTCTCGCGTAGGGTCGCCTCGAGCACCTGCCGATAATCGACCGTCGTCGAGAGGGTGTAGGCCACCTCGTAGAGCGAGCGCATCTGGTCGCGGTAGGCCCGGGCCTCGGTCAGGGCCCGCTCGGCCTCCTGGCGGGCCTCCACCACACTGGCCCGATTATTCTCGCTGAAGCGCTCGGCCAGACCGCTGGTGATCCAGGCCACGAAGGTGAGGGCCAGGCCGCGCAGGCCGAGGGCCGCGTAGTCGAGCAGGGTCAGGGCCACGTCGGGGGCCAGGATGCGGCGCCAACCGATGAAGGCCGCAATATAGAAGACCGCCGCCACGATGCCCGAGAGCAGGCTCACGACGGGGGGCTGTCTGATGGCCGCATTGATCAGGGGGAGCAGGTAGAGCGGGAAGAAGATCACGATCTGCTCACCGCCGAAGAAGGCCATGAGCGAGATGAACATCAGGTCGACGAGGTAGGCAAAGCTCAGCAGATGGGCTGCGCCTGGGATGAAGAGCGCAATCGTCGCCAGCAGGCTGAAGAGGGTGTAGGCGAGCAGGACAATCACGAGCGGGGAGCTGTCGGTGCTCAGGGGCCAGAGCGCGCTCTCGGTGAGGAAGCTGGTGACCGCGAAGAGCAGCAGGATGGTGACCCAGCGCGCGAAGGTATAGAAGCGCTCGCCGCCAAGGAGGCGCCAGCGACCGACGCCCGACCCGCCTGGGCCGGGCAGATTGCTGGCCGTGGTAGTAGCCTTCACGAGTCCCCCAACCGAACGGGTGAGGGAGGCGGGCCGGCCGCCCCCTCACCCCCATATTCACACCATGCTCGCAGGAGGCGTGGAGGGCCAGGCCCTCCACAATCCACCCGCTGCGGGGCCGCAGGCCCCGTGCCCCCGCCGCCGCGAATGCCAAAGGCATCCGCGCAGAGTGTAGGGGCGAAGAACGTAACTCGCAAACCCTTAGAGCGTCTTCAGCGTCTCGAGGGTGCTGCGCACCGCATCGGCCGACTTCTTGACCAGGGCCAACTCTTCCTCGTTGAGGGGCAGCTCGATGATCTTCTCGACGCCGCCGGCGCCGAGGATGACCGGCACGCCGAAGTACATGTCGCTCAGGCCATACTGGCCGGTCAGGTAGGCGGCCACGGGGATCACCCGCTTCTTATCCTTCAGCACGGCCTCGACCATCTGGGTTGTGGCCGCCGCGGGGGCATAGTAGGCGCTGCCGGTCTTCAGCAGGTTGACGATCTCGCCGCCGCCCTTACGGGCCCGGTCGACGATCGCGGCCAGCCGGTCGGGGGCGATGAACTCGCTCACCGGGATGCCGCCGATAGTCGAGAAGCGCGGCAGGGGCACCATCTCGTCGCCGTGGCCGCCCATCAGCATCGCCTGGATATCCTCGACGCTGACCCCGGTCTCCATGGCGATAAAGGTCCGGTAGCGGGCGCTGTCGAGCACGCCGGCCTGGCCGATCACGCGCTCCTTCGGCAGGCCGCTGGCCTCGGCGGCGACATAGGTCATCGCGTCGAGGGGGTTGTTGACCATGATGATCACGGCGTTCGGCGAGAGGGGGGCGGCCTGGGTGATACAGCTGCGGGTGATATCGGCGTTGACCTTGATCAGATCCTCGCGGCTCATGCCCGGCTTGCGGGGCGCGCCCGAGGTCACCACGATCACGTCCGAGTTCGCCGTATCGGCGTAGCTGTTGGTGCCGAGGATATGGGCATCGTAGCCCATGATCGGCGCGGCCTCGTACAGATCGAGGCCCTTGCCCTGGGGCACGCCCTCGACAATATCAACCAGGACGATGTCGCCGAGCTCGGCTGCGGCACACCAGTGGGCAGTAGTGGAACCGACAAACCCCGCGCCGATAATGCTGATCTTCTTCCGCATGTGCGGCCTCCTACGAGTACGTAGAGCGCTGGGACACGACGTGCCGCGGCCGGCGCCGTTGCGCGCCGCGTACGACACGGCTGCATTGTAGCACACGGTGTTACTGGCGCCGTTCCCGAGAAACGCTACTTGCGGATCGCGGCGCGCACCTTCGCGAGGGCGACCTCCAGGTCGGGGGGCAGGGGCGACTCGAACTCGCGCCAGCCGCCGTCGGCGGGGTGGTGGAAGCCCAGCCTGTGGGCGTGGAGGAACTGGCGGCTCAGGCCGAAGGTGGGCCTGGAACGGCGCCCGCCATACATGGGGTCGCCCAGGATGGGGCGGCTGCGGTGCAGCATATGCACGCGGATCTGATGGGTGCGCCCGGTCTCAAGGCGCACCTCGAGCAGCGTGTATTCGCCGAGCTCCTCGCGCACCAGGTAGTGTGTGCGGGCCTCGCGCGCCGTCGCCCCGCTAGACACCGCCATGCGCAGACGGTCGGCCGGGTGGCGCCCGATCGGCGCGTCGATCACCCCGCTCGGCTCCTTGAAGCGCCCCTCGACCACGGCGAGGTAGATCTTCAGCATCGAGCGGGCCCGCTGCTGTTCGGTCAGGGCCTGCATGGCCCGGTCGTGGCGCGCCACCACCAGCAGCCCCGAGGTATCCTGGTCGATGCGGTGGACGATGCCCGGGCGCACGCCTCCGTTCACCTGCATGTCGGGGTAGCGCGCCAGCAGGGCGTTGGCGAGGGTGCCGCCGACGTGGCCGGGCGCCGGGTGGACCACCATGCCCGCCGGCTTATCGACCACCACGACGTCGTCATCCTCATAGACGATCTGCAGAGGGATGGCCTCGGGCAGCAGGGCCGTGGGCTGGGGCGGTGGCACCGTCACGATCACCCGCTCGCCGCCGCGCAGGCTGAAGCTGGGCCGGGCCATGCGGCCATCGACCGTGACCCGCCCCTCGCTGATCAGCTGCTGGGCGAACGAGCGCGAGAGCTCGGCGACCGAGCGCGAGACAAAACGATCCAGGCGCTCGCCGGCGCTCTCGGGGGTGGCATACAGCTCGATGGTGTCGGGGTCGGTCACTCCAGATCTCGGCTGAGCAGATCCGTGAGCAGGCCGTCGTCGCTGGGGGCGGCCCGTGGCCGGGGGGCGGGCTCGTCGCCGACGAAGATCAGGTAGGCGGCCAGGGTGGTCACCCCGACGGTGATCGCACTATCGGCCAGGTTGAAGACCGGCCACCAGCCCACGCTGATGAAGTCGACCACATAGCCCAGGCGCACCCGGTCGGCGATATTGCCCAGGGCCCCGCCGACGATCAGGCCCATGGCGAGCTGCACCCAGCGGCTATGGTTGGGCAGGTGGCGCACATAGGCGTAGATCGCGCCCGCGGTGATCAGGATCGAGGTCACGGTGAAGAGCTGCGGCATGTTCTGGAACAGGCCGAAGGCCACGCCCGTGTTCCGCGAGTAGACCAACGCGAACCAGTCGCCCACGAGGGCGAGCTCGCGGGTGTAGGGCACGGGCCCGAGGGTGGCCACGGCCCAGATCTTCGAGGACTGGTCGGCGACAAAGACGGCCAGCGCGATCGCGGCGGGGATGAGCCAGCGCTGCGGGCCGAGCATTGGGCGGTGGGCGCTCACGGTGCCCTCACTGTGGCGTCAGGGCCTGGCTATCGCCGCGCTGGGCCAGCTCGTCGCGGAGAAACTGCAGCATCAGCAGGGCCGCCCCGACGCTGATCGCGCTGTCGGCGACATTGAAGATCGGGAACCAGCCCACCTGGATGAAGTCGACCACATAGCCCAGGCGCACCCGGTCGATCAGGTTGCCGAAGGCGCCGCCCAGGATCAGGCCCATAATCACCTGGATCAGCGTGCGCTGGTTGGGCAGCTGGGTGCTGTAGAAATAGATCGCGCCCGCGACGATCAGCAGCGCGCTGATGGTCAGCAGCTCGGGGTGGCCCTGAAACAGGCTGAAGGCGACCCCGGTATTATGCGAGTAGGCGATGCGCACCGTATCGCCGATGATCGGGATAAACTCGGTCATGGTCGTGGGGCCAAGCGTATTGACCACCCACAGCTTGGTCAGCTGATCGAGGGTGATCGTCGCCGCCGCCACGACGAGCGGCACGGCCCAGACCCTGTTGCTCCTCACCTGCACTGGGTACTCCCGTTCCAACATAAGGGCCCGGCCAGGCCCTCCGACATCGATCCATTATAGCCTAGAACCGGCTCCGCCGCCGCCCCGATCGGCCCGCCGGGGCTGCTTCACATGCTTTGCACGCCGAGCACGACGTGCTATAATGACACGGAGTATCGTCCTTGGCGACGCGTAAGCGCGTGCTCATAAGCATGCAGGCCGCGGCGCGACGTTGATCACGGAGATGTTCGAGCGTGAAGATCACTACTGAGAAGCTGCCCAAGAGCCTTTTGTCATTGCAGATCGAGCTCGACAAAGAGCGCCTCGAGCGTGGCCTCGACCAGGCCGCCCGCCGGCTCTCACAGAAGTACCCCATCCACGGCTTTCGCCCGGGCAAGGCGCCGCGTTTTATGATCGAGCGGACTTTCGGGCGCGAAGCCCTGATTGAGGAGGCCTCCGAAGACCTGATCAACAAGGCCTTCCGCGACGCCCTCCAGCAAGAGAAGGTCGACCCAGTGGGCCCGGCCAGCCTCCAGGGCGTCGACTCGTCGGACCCGTTCATCTTCACCATTCACGTCCCCGTGCAGCCGACGGTCAATGTGGGCGACTACCGCTCACTGCGCACTCCCTTCGAGCTCGAGCCCATCACCGATGAGCAGGTCGAGCGCATGATGGACGTCGTGCGCGACCGCCACGTGGTGCTCAAAGAGCTGGATGAGCCCCGCCCGGCCCAGGACGGCGACCAGCTCAAGGTGCGCCTCGACACGATCGTCGAGGGCGAGCCGCTCGAGCCCCGCGAGGAGGGCGCCGAGGCCCCCGAGCAGACCCTCGACTTGGTGAAGGGTCGCCTCGTCGACGAGCTCTACGAGGGCCTGCTTGGCGCGAATGTCGGCGACACTAAAGAGGTCAACGCCACCCTCCCCGAAGATCACGGCAACGAGCAGGTCCGCGGCAAAGCGGTGACCTTCAAGGTCGAGATCCTCTCCCTCCAGGAGCGGCTGCTCCCCGACTGGGAGGATGTGCCGACCCTTGAGAACTTCGAGGGCACCCTCGACGACCTGCGGGCCAAGACCCGCGCCGACATGGAGACCTCGGCCAAGACTGCGGCCGAGCGCAAGGCCCTCGACGGCTACATCGAGCAGTTGGTCGCCCAGACCGACTACGACATCCCCGAGGTCATGGTCCACGATCTGGCCCACGAGATGCTCCACGACCAGGAGCGCCAGTTCTCGCGCTATGGCATCACCCTCGAGCAGATGCTGCAGTACCGCGGCCAGACCCACGAGGACGCCATCGAGGCCCTCGTGCCGGACGCCGAGCGCCAGACCAAGGTCACCCTCGCCCTGCGCGAGATTGTGCGCGCCGAGGGCCTCGCGATCTCGCAGGACGAGGTCGAGCAAGAGGTCGGACGCCTGCTCGCGGACTACGAGGACGAGCAGCGCCCCTCGGTCGCCGAGGTGCTTCAGAACAACCAGATGATCAACAGCGTCGCCAACTCGGTCCTCGACCGCAAGCTGCGCGAGCGCCTGATCGCCATCGCCACAGGCGCCGCGCCCGCCCTCGGGGCCGCCCCTGCCGACGACGAGGCAGAGCCCTCGGATACGGCCGACCCCAAGACCGAGGCCGACACGACGCCCCCCGCTGTGGAGGTGACCGAGACGCCCACAGCAGCCGAGTAGCCGGAAATGAGGAGCCAATGAACTGGATCTCACCCAATAGCCCCGACTGGGCCTCGCAGCGCCCCGAGTCGCTCATCCCGATGGTCGTCGAGAGCACCAGCCGCGGCGAGCGCGCCTTCGATATCTACTCGCGCTTGCTCAAGGAGCGCATCATCATCCTCGGCACCCCGATCGAGGACCAGATCGCCAACCTGATCGTGGCCCAGCTGCTCTTCCTCGAGAGCGAGGACCCCGACCGCGACATCTGGCTGTATATCAACAGCCCCGGCGGCTCGGTCACGGCCGGCCTCGGCATCTACGACACCATGCGCCACATCAGGCCCGACATCGCCACGGTCTGTGTCGGCATGGCGGGCAGCATGGCCACCCCCATCCTCGCCGGCGGCACCAAGGGCAAGCGCTACAGCCTGCCCCACTCGACCATCCACATGCACCCGGCCGGCGGCGGCGCCCGCGGCTACGCCCCCGATGTCGAGATCATGGCCAGGGAGCTCCTGCGCATGCAGCAGGTCGTGCGCGAGCTGCTCTCGAAAGATACGGGCCAGCCGGTCGAGCGCATCGCCAAGGACTTCGACCGCGACCTGTTCATGACCCCCGAGCAGGCCAAGGAGTACGGGATCATCGACGAGATCCTGAACCGCGAGGACCTGGCGGAGAAGAAGTAGCACTGAGGCCGGGGGCGCGCATCGCCGAGCGCACCAGTAGGCGAAGCGCGCCCCCTCGGAGATACTCTAATGACCCGTTCCCGCAATAGTGGCAGCCGTGGCGCGTATGTCTGCTCGTTCTGCGGCCGGGGCCAGGATGAGGTACAGCGCCTCATCGCCGGCCCCGGCACCGTCTTTATCTGCGATGAGTGCGTGGCCCTCTGTAGCGCGATCATCGCCGAAGAGACCGAGCAGCAGATGGCGGCCCCCCGCCGCAACGCCCCCCCCGGCCCCGCCCGCCTCCCGGCCCCGCGCAAGCTGCGCGAGAAGCTCGACCAGTATGTGGTCGGGCAGGACCGGGCCAAGGTGGTGCTCTCGGTGGCGGTCTACAACCACTATAAGCGGATCCGCGCCGGCTCGAAGATCGACGAGGTCGAGATCAGCAAGAGCAACATTCTGCTCCTCGGCCCCACCGGCAGCGGCAAGACCCTCCTCGCCCAGACCCTGGCCCGCATCCTCGATGTGCCCTTCGCCATCGCCGACGCCACCGCCCTCACCGAGGCCGGCTATGTCGGCGAGGACGTCGAGAATATCCTGCTGCGCCTGATCCAGGCCGCCGACGGCGACGTCGAGCGGGCCCAGACCGGGATCATCTACATCGACGAGATCGACAAGATCGCCCGCAAGGCCGATAACCCCTCGATCACCCGCGATGTCTCAGGCGAGGGCGTCCAGCAGGCCCTGCTGAAGATCCTCGAGGGCGGCGTGGCCCACGTGCCGCCCCTGCCCGGCCGCAAGCACCCCCAGCAGGAGTATATCTCGTTCGATACGACCAATGTGCTCTTCGTCTGTGGCGGGGCCTTCGAGGGCATCGAAGAGGTGGTCTCGAAGCGCGTGCGCGGCAAGAACCTGATGGGCTTCGGCAGCCAGCGGGCCGGGGCCACCCCCGAAGAGCACGGCACTCTGCTCGGTCAGATCACCCCGGACGACCTGATGCGCTACGGCTTCATCCCCGAGTTCATCGGCCGCCTGCCCGTGGTGGCGGGCCTCGAGCCCCTCACCCACGAGGCCATGCTGCGCATCCTCACCGAGCCGCGCAACGCGGTGATCAAGCAGTACCAGAAGCTGCTCGCCCTCGACCACGTCGAGCTCGAGTTCACCGCCGACGGCCTCGAGGCGATCGTCGAGCGGGCCATGCAGGCCCGCACCGGGGCCCGCGCCCTGCGCAGCATCGTCGAGGAGGTCCTGCTCGACGTGATGTACGAGGTCCCCGCCCAGGAGCATATCGGCCGCTGTATCATCAACGCCGAGGTTGTCGCCGGCCGCGGCCACCCCATCCTGGTGCCGCGCACCGAGCGCCCCGAGTATCGCCGCCGCCTCGACGAGGCTGTGTAGGGTTTCTGGGGAGGGTTCCGCCCTCCCCTGACCCCGCCTCACGGAGCCTATGCCGCCGATCCGCCGCACAGCCGACCGCGCCGCCGAGGAGGCCCAGCCCCCGCGGCGCATCCTCATCGCTGACGACGACCCCTCCATCGCCGCGCTCATTCAGATCACCCTCAAAGACCCGCGCTACGAGCTGACGGCCGTGCCCAACGGCCTCGAGGCCCTCAAGGCCTTCGAGAAGCAGCCCTGCGACGTGGTCATCCTCGACGTGATGATGCCCTACGTCGACGGCTTCGAGGCCTGTCAGCGCATCCGCGAGAAGAGCGACGTCCCGATCGTCATCCTCACCAGCCGCGACGGCACCGACGACATCGTCCACGGCTTCGAGCTCGGAGCCGACGACTATATCACCAAGCCGTTCAAGACGGCCGAGCTGATCGCCCGCGTCGAGGCCATCTTGCGCCGCGTCGAGGGCTATAAGTCGCGCCGCGCCCCGCCGATCGTGCGCATCGGCCCGCTCGAGATCGACGAGCCCCGCCATAGAGTCTCGGTGCGCGGCGTCGAGGTTAACCTGACCCCGATGGAGTTCGAGCTGCTCTACTTCCTCGCCGCTAACGCCGGCCAGGTCTTCGACCGCGAGACCCTCTTCCGCGAGGTCTGGGGCTACGAGTACGTCGGCGAGACCAACCTGGTCGATGTGTGTGTGCGCCGCCTGCGCGAAAAGGTCGAGGAGACCCCCTCGCGCCCCCGCCTGATCGTCACCATCCGCGGCGTTGGCTACAAGCTGTCCGAAGGATAATCTCATGGCCGAGCAGGTCCACGTCTCACGGCACCCCCTGGTGCAGCACAAGCTGGCCCTGCTGCGCAGCGGCCTGACCGAGCCGAAGAAGTTCCGCGAGCTGGTGCGCGAGATCGCTCAGCTGCTCTTCTATGAGGCCACCGAGGATCTTGGCCTCGCCCCCCTGACGGTGCAGACCCCCCTGGCCCCCTGCCAGGGCTTCGAGGTGGCCGACAGGGTCGGCGTCATCCCCATCCTGCGGGCCGGCCTGGGCATGTCCGAGGCGATCATCGATATCCTGCCGACCGTCCATGTCTGGCATCTCGGCCTCTACCGCGACCACGAGACCCTGCAGCCGGTCACCTACTATAACAAGCTGCCCAAAGAGCCCGACATCGACCTGTCGATCATCGTCGACCCGATGCTGGCGACGGGCGGCTCGGCCGTGGCCGCCGTCGACATCCTCAAGGATTGGGGCGCGAGCCGGATCAAGTTCCTCGGCCTGATCGCCGCCCCCGAGGGTGTGCAGACCCTGAGCCAGGCCCACCCCGATGTGATCATCCACCTGGCCGCGATCGATAGCCACCTCAACGAGCGCGGCTATATCGTGCCCGGCCTCGGCGACGCGGGCGACCGCCAGTTCGGGACGGGCTGACGCCCCCCGTATGCTACTCTTCGCCCTCGCCACCACGTTTGTGGTCGCCTTCGCCGTCACGGCCCTGCTCACCCCGCCCCTGCTCAGGCTCTCTGAGCGCGAGGGCTGGGTGGCGCAGCCTGGGCCGCGCCACGTGCACCGCCGGCCCACGCCGACCGTCGGCGGCCTGGCGATGATCGCCGGCTTCGCGGCGGCCCTGCTGCTCAGCTTCGCCCTCGAGTGGCTCGACCCGGCCCTGCGCCGCTCGCCCTTCGAGCACCTGCGCCTCGGGCTGCTGCTGACCGGGGCCAGCATCGTCGCCGCTGTAAGCCTGATCGACGACGTGCGCGACCTGCCGGCCCTACCGCGCCTGGGCGTACACATCCTAGCCGCCCTCGTGGCCGTGGGCCCCTACCTGTGGGACCGTCAGCTCTACCCGGACGCCCTGGGCGCCAGCACCGAGGCGCGCGGGATCATCCTCACCGCCTTCAACTTCCCCTTCATCCAGCAGATCCACCTCCACGAGCTCAGCCCCTGGCTGGCGATCGGGGCCACGATCTTCTGGATCGTCGGCATGCAGAACATGGTCAACTGGACCGACGGGCTCGACGGCCTGGCGGCCGGGGTCACCCTGATCGGCGCGTCGGTCCTGGCCCTGCACACCCTGGGCCTCGAGCCGCCCCAATACACGGTGGCCCTGCTGCCCCTGGCCCTCGCCGGGGCCTGCGCGGGCTTCCTGCCCTTCAACTTCCACCCGGCGAAGACCTTCATGGGCGACGTGGGGGCGATGACTCTGGGCTACATCCTGGGGGTGAGCGCAATCATCGGGGGCGCCAAGCTGGCCACAGCCCTGCTGGTGATGGGCGTACCGCTGATCGACATGGCCTGGCTGATCGTCTCGCGCATCGCCCGCGGCGGCTCGGCGGCCCACGCGGGGCGCGACCACCTGCACCACAGGCTCCTCGACATGGGCCTGTCGCAGCGCCAGGTGGTCTACGTCTACTGCACCCTCAGCGCCATCTTCGGGGCGATCGCCCTGCTCGACGTGCCGCCCATCGCCAAACTGGTCGCCCTGCTCGTCCTGGGCGCAATCGTCCTCAGCGTCATCCTCTACGCCGCGCGCAGAGCCGCCCTCAGAATCAAGCCCACCCCTTAGTACGGG
>CAZKTU010000003.1:41124-65703 GCA_964555675.1 uncultured Oscillochloris sp. | reverse complement strand
GGGAGGGCTTGCCCTCCCCGAGAAACCCACCTGACAACCTGGTTGTCAGGAACCTACAGCTTGGCCTCGCCCCTGAGGAAGCGCGCGGCGGTCTCGGCGAGGATGGCGGCGCCGACGGGGAGGCAGCGCTCGTCGATGTCGAAGATCGGCGTATGGTGGGCGCGGGTCACGCCATCGCCGATGGCCGCGCCGAGCATGAGCATCGCGCCGGGGGCCTTCTGGGCCATGTACGAGAAGTCCTCGGCGCCGAGGCCGGGGGGCGAGTTGTCGAAGCCGTCGGGGCCGAGGAAGCCGCCGGCCACCTGCTCGAGCCAGCCGGCGACCGCGGGGTCGTTCCAGGTGGCGGGGTAGCCGCGCTCGATGGTGAGCCGGTAGTCGCCGCCGAAGGCGCGGCTCACGGCGAAGGCCCGCTCGACCTCGGCGATCAGCTGCTCGCGGACGCGGGCGCTGTAGCTGCGCAGCGTGCCCTCGACGCGCACCTCGCTGGGGATGACATTGGTCGCGCCGCCGCCCTGCACAATGCCCACGCTCAGCACGCCGGGCTCGACCGGATCGATGCGGCGGGCCTTGATCCCATAGAGGGCGGTGAGCACCGGGATGAGCATAAAGACCGGGTCGGTGCCCTCGTGGGGCGAGGCGCCGTGGCCGCCGGTACCCAGGATCACGCCGGCAAAATCGTCGACGGCGGCCGAGTTCCAGCCCCCGCGGATGGTCACCTTGCCCAGGGGCAGAGTCGAGTCGACGTGCAGGGCGATCACGGCGTCGACGCCCTCCATCACACCCTCCTCGACCATGCGCATGCCGCCGCTCTTGCCCTCGGCGTCCCAGGCCTCTTCGGAGGGCTGGAAGAGCAGGCGCACGCGGCCGCGCAGGCCCTCGGCGGCGAAGCGCTCGCGCAGCAGGTGGGCCGCCCCGAGCAGCATGGCGGTGTGGGCGTCGTGGCCGCAGGCGTGCATGATGCCGGCCCGCCCCGAGGCGTAGGAAGCACCCGTCGCCTCGACGATCGGCAGGGCATCCATATCGGCGCGGATGGCGATGGTCGGCCCATCGCCTGAGCCCAGATCGGCGACGACCCCGGTCTTCGCCACGCCGGTGCGGACCGTGACCCCGCCGATCTCGTTCAAGGTTTCGGCAACCAGGGTGGCGGTGCGGGTCTCGGTGAAGCTCAGCTCGGGGTGGGCGTGGATCTCGCGGCGGAGGCGCACGAGCTCGCCGGCTAGGGCTCGGGCTCGGTCGAGCATACAGGACTCCTCGAGGGTGAAGCGCGGTTTCGCGGCTTTAGTATACCACCGCCGGTCCGTGGTATAATCCGCGCGATATTAGTGACCCTAAGAACATGTGTGAGGAGGCCGCCATGGAACGGCGCGTCGTGGTCACCGGAGTAGGCGCCGTCAGCCCCCTGGGGCAGAGCGTGCCCGAGCTGTGGCAAGGGATTGTCGAGGGCCGCAGCGGCATGGGGCCGATCACGCTCTTCGACCCGACGGGCTTCGATACGCGCTTCGCCGCCGAGGTGAAGGGCTTCGACCCGACCCAGCACATGGACCGCAAAGAGGCCCGCCGCACCGACCGCTTCGTGCAGCTGGCGGTGGCGGCCACCAACGAGGCCCTGCGCACCTCCGAGCTGCAGATCACCCCGGCGAACCGCGACGAGATCGGGGTCTTCATCGCCAGCGGCATCGGCGGCATCGGCACCCTCTCCGAGCAGCTCGACGTATTGCGCACGCGCGGCCCCGGCCGGATCAGCCCCTTCCTCATCCCGGCGATGATCACCAACCTCGCCGCCGGCCAGGTCTCGATCAACACCGGCGCCCGCGGCCCCAGCTACTGCATCACCTCGGCCTGCGCCAGCTCGGCCCACGCCCTGGGCGAGGCCGCCGAGACGATCAAGCGCGGCTGGGCGAAGGCGATCATCGTGGGCGGCAGCGAGGCCAGCATCACCCCGATCGGGATCGCCGGCTTCAACGCGATGCGGGCCCTCTCGACCAATAACGACAGCCCCGAGACGGCCTCGCGCCCCTTCGACGCCGGGCGCGACGGCTTCGTGATGGGCGAGGGCGCGGCCACCCTGATCCTCGAGGACCTCGAGCACGCTCTGGCCCGCGGGGCGCGCATCCTGGCCGAGGTGGTGGGCTACGGCGCGACCTCGGACGCCTACCATATCTCGAGCCTCTCCGAGGACGGCGAGGGCGTGGCCCGGGCCATCAAGCTGGCCCTCGGGCGGGCGGGCCTGCAGCCGAGCGAGATCGACTATATCAACGCCCACGCCACCAGCACGCCCGCCGGCGACCCGGTCGAGACGGCGGCGATCAAGCAGGTCTTCGGCGGCCGCGATACAGCCCCGCCCGTGAGCGCCAGCAAGTCGCAGTTCGGCCACCTGCTCGGCGCGGCGGGCGCGATCGAGGGCATCGTGAGCATCCTGGCACTCCAGCACAACCTGCTGCCCCCCACGATCAACCTGCACACGCCCGACCCGGCCTGCGACCTCGACTACGTGCCGAACCAGGCCCGCCCGGCCCAGCTCGACGTGGTCATGAGCAACTCGTTCGGCTTCGGCGGCCACAATGTCTGCGTGATCTTCCGCCGCTACAGCTGACAGACTAGCCAACAGCCGAGCCAGCCTGTACAATAAGGGCGGATCAGCGCCCATTGTGCAGGCTTTCTTGAGCATGGCGAGCAGGCTCGAAGAAGTTATCGGCGTGGCCTTTCGCGACGAGCGGCTGCTGCAGAGCGCCTTCGTCCATCGCTCGTTCATCCACGAGCACCCCGAGCGCGTCCCCGGCCTGACGGCCAACGAGCGGCTCGAGTTCCTTGGCGACGCGGTACTGAACTTTATCACGGCCGCGTGGCTCTATACGCGCTACCCGGCCCAGAGCGAGGGCGAGCTGACCACCCTGCGCGCCGCCCTGGTGAAGACCAGCACCCTGGCCGGCTTCGCCCGCAGCCTCAATCTGGGCGCCTATGTCCGCATCAGCCGCGGCGAGGACACGCCCACGGCCCGCAACCGGGCGCCCTTGCTCGCCGACGTCTTCGAGGCCATCCTCGGCGCGATCTACCTCGACCAGGGCCTCGAGGCGGCCAGAGCGTTTATCACCCCCTTCCTCGAGCGGCAGATTGAAGCCATCGAGAGCGGGACGGCCGAGATCGACTATCGCACCCGCCTGCAAGAGCGGACACAGTCCCGCTTCAACCTGACCCCCGTCTACCGCACCATCGCGGTGCGCGGGCCCGACCACCAGCGCGAGTATACGATGGAGGTCCTCGTGGGCGAGCAGTCCTTCGGGATCGGCAGCGGCCCGAGCAAGCAGGCGGCGGCCCAGGCGGCGGCCCAGGCGGCCCTGGCCAGACTGCAGGGCGAGGGGACCCCCACCCCATGAGCAGCATCTTCATCACCGGCGGCACCGGCTACCTGGGCAGCGCCCTGGTCCGCCAGGCCGGCGCCGGCGGCCACAGCGTCGCGGCCAGCTACTTCAGCCAGACCCCGCCCGCGGGCGGGGCCGCGACCTGGACGCCCCTGGATATCCGCGATGCCCTGGCGGTCGAGGAGGCTCTCGACCAGCTCGCCCCCGAACTGGTGATCCACACGGCCTATCTGCAGAGCGGGCCCGAGCTGATGGCGATCACCGCCGAGGGCGCCGGCCACGTGGCCCGGGCTGCGGCGGCGGTGGGGGCCCGCCTGATCCATCTGTCGAGCGACGTGATCTTCGACGGCGAGCGCGCGGGGTCCTACGACGAGGCCGACGCCCCGGCGCCGATCAGCGACTATGGCGAGGCCAAGGCCCGCGCCGAGGAGCTGGTGGCGGCAGCCCACCCCGGCGCGGCGATCGTGCGCACCTCGCTGATCTATGGGTTCGACCCGATCGACAAGATCTCGCGCTTCGCCCTCGACGTAGCCGAGGGGCGCACGGCCGCCAGGCTCTTCAGCGACGAATTCCGCTGCCCCATCTATGTCGAGGATCTGGCGGCGGCCCTGCTCGAGCTGGCACAGCTGCCCTACAGCGGGGTGCTGAATATCGCCGGGGCCGAGCGGGTGAGCCGCTACGAGCTGGGCAGGCTGATCGCGCAGGCCTGGGGCGTCGATCCCGCCGGCCTCGTGGCCGGCCTCAGCAGCGAGAGCCCGGTGCGCCGCCCGCGCAACTGCACCCTCGACAGCTCGCGAGCCCAGGCGCTCTTGCGGACCCGGCTGCGCGGCATCAGGGCGGTGCTGCGCGAGACAGGGCGCCTCGACGAGCCCGACGCCGCGTCTCTTTCTGCACAAAGGGAGTAGAGGCCATGGACGCACCCGATCCCATAGGAGCCCTGATAAACGACCTGTGCGGGGGCGACGAGTCGCTACGGACCCAGGCCTCGTTCGCCCTCGGCGTCCTCGGCGAGCCGGCGGTCGAGCCCCTGACCAGGCTGCTCGAGGCGCCGACCTCGGAGGTCCGCAAGCGGGCGGCCTGGGTCTTGGGCGTGATCGGCGCGCCGGCCCTGCCCGCGCTGCTGGCCATGGCCGAGGGCCCGGACCAGCAGCTGCGCATCGAGGCGATCCGCGTGCTGGGCGTGGTCGGCGAGGCCAGGTCGCTGAACCAGCTTTTCGTCGGGCTGACCGACCCCGATCCACGGGTGGCCGCGCGCTCGGCCCGGGCGATCGGCAAGATCGGCGACCCGCGGGCCTACCACCCCCTGCTCACGGCCCTGCGCCACCCCTCGCCCGATGTGCGCTACGAGGCCTGCAGAGCCCTGGTCGACCTGCGGGTGCTCGACGCCATCCCGGTGCTGCGGGCCATGGCCGCGAGCGAGACGACCGAGACCTCGTGGGGCGCCGCCGTGGCAGAGGTGGCGAGGCGGGCCGCAGCCGAGCTGGAGGCGAGCGCGACCTCGCCGGGGCGCGACGAGCAGTTCGCCCGCGCCAGCGAGATCCTGCGACGCCAGCAGCTCGGGCCCGAGTGAAAGCATGAGCCGGGGCGCGCGGCGCGAGCTAGCCCTGGCGCGTCGAGATGGAGCCGCGGACGATGTACTCCACATACTCGCCGATATTGGTGGCCCGGTCGCCGATGCGCTCGATATTGTGGCCGACCCAGAGCAGGTAGGTCCCGGTCTGCACCATCGAGGGGTCGCCCTCCATGGCGGCGGTCATCTCGGCGAGCAGCCGCTCGTAGCCGGCGTCGACCTTGTCGTCCTCTTCCTTGAGGCGCAGGTTGATTTCGGGGTCGCGCGAGACCAGGGCCGCCAGAGCCTTGGAGAGCATGGCGCGGGCATCCTCGGCCATGGTGAGGAGGGTCTGAGGGACGCCGCCCATGGGCTTGCCCTCGAGACGGCAGACCACCTTGGCGATGCCCTCGGCGTAGTCGCCGATGCGCTCGAGCTCGTCGGCGCACTGGATGAAGGAGCTGAGCAGACGCAGCTCGCCGGCCACGGGGCCCTGGGTGGCGATCACCTGAGTGGCATGCTGGATCAGGAAGTCGGCGGCCGAGTCGATCGCGTCGTCGGCCTCGATCAGCGCCCTAGCCTCGCCGACGGCACCCTGGCGCAAGGCCCAGATCGACCGCCGCACCGCGTTGTCGCACATGTGACCAAGGGCCAGCAGCTCGCGCTGCAGCTCCTCAAGCTCGTGGCGGTAGCGCTCACGTAGCTCGCTCATGGGGTCTCCCTCTCACTTGAAACGTTTCGGCTCAGCAACTATACCATAGGCGCTTCATACTATGCGGATCGGTCTTGATGCACGCTACGCGAGCGACCACTTCCCCGGCATCGGTCGCTATACGGTTGGGCTGGCCCGAGCCCTGGCCGAGCTGAAGAGCGGGCACACGCTGGTGCTGATCGTCAACCGGCAGGCGGCCGCAGGGCGCTACGACCTACAGGCGGTGGCCGACCTGCCGGGGGTCGAGCTGGCGCGCGTCGGGGCGGGTCCGTTCGGGGCGGCCCAGCACCTGGCCCTGCCCGCCGTAGCGCACCGGTTGCGGCTCGACCTGCTGCACTCGCCCTACTTCGTGAAACCCTACCTCGGGCTGCCCTGCCCGTCTGTGGTGACCATCTACGACCTGATCGGCCTGCGCTTCCCGCGGACCCTCTCGTGGCGCGGGCGGCTGCTCTACCGGGCGAGCATGGCCATGGCGGCGCGGACGGCGGCGGCGGTGATCACCATTTCGGAGAGCGCCCGCGCCGACCTCACCCAGCGCTACGGGCTGCCGGCCGGGCGTCTCGCCGTCACGCCCCTGGCGGCCGAGGCCCACTTCCGACCCAGGCCCGCCCACGAGGTGGCGGCCGTGCGGGCGCGCTACGCCCTGGCCGAGCCCTACGTGCTCTACGTCGGCTCGAACAAGCCCCACAAGAACCTGGTGGCGCTGGCGCAGGCCTGGGAGCAGGTAAAGGGGCGGGGAGGGGCCGCAGCGGGGCACGTACTGGTCTTCGCAGGGCACGAGGATCGCAAGCACCCCGAGCTACGGCGCTTCGTGGCCGCACGGGGGCTCGAGTCGAGCGTGCGCTTTCTGCCAGATGTAGCCGACGCCGACCTGCCGGCGCTCTACAGCGGAGCAGAGATCTTCGCCTTCCCCTCATACTACGAGGGGTTTGGGCTGCCGCCCCTGGAGGCCATGGCCTGCGGTGCGCCGGTGCTCTGCGCCGACGCCTCGAGCCTGCCCGAAGTTGTGGGCGATGCGGCCCTCATGGTCGCGCCGACGCCGTCGGCCCTGGCCGAGGGGCTCGGGCGCATGCTGGGCAGCCCGGAGCTGCGACGCGAGCTCGGCGCGCGGGGGCGGCGGCGGGCTCGCGAGTTCTCGTGGCGGCGCACCGCTCTCGGGACGCTGCGAGTGTACGAGGGGCTCAGGGGGTAGCGGGCGGCGAGAGCAGGGTGCTGCTAGCCCAGCCGAGGCTGCCCAGAGTCACCCGCTGCGGGGTGCAGTCGGCGGCGACCTGGGTGATCCTGATCCGGTACCAGAGCGAGCCGTCGGCCGCCGTGCTCTGCTCGAGGAAGTCGATCTGGTCGCCGGCGCAGATCTGGCCGATCACCGTCTCGGGGGTGACCACGGGCTGGTTGCGCAGGTTGCCGCCGGCGATCACGCTGCCCCGGCCAATGGGCTCGACGGCGGCAGGGACAGTGGGGGTGGCCGCGACGACGACGGCGCCGGCGGTGGCGGTGGCCTCGAGGGCGCGGGCGGTGCGGGTGGTGACGATGGCGGCGTTGCTCGTGCCCACGGCCTGGGCGGTGGCGGCGTTGCTGGCCCTGACGCGGTCGAGGCCGAAGCGCAGCCCGAAGAACGCCCCGCCGCCCAGAAGGCCGACGGCGACGCCGATCAGCAGGAGGTTGGCGAGGGCGCGGAGCGGACCGCCGCGACGGGGCGCGTTGGGGCGGAAGAGCCGATCCCAGTCGCGCGGGTCAACTTTTGGGGGCACGGATATCCCCTTTCGAGAAGGCAAGAGGCCGGTCGCGGCCTGAGTGACGAGCGGGCGCCACGGTGGCCCCGGACCCTGCCGGCTACAGGCTACAGCGTAGCACGAACTGGCGTTCGCCGGTGGCTGAAAAGCCGAACCAGCGATAGAGCCGCTGGGCATGGACGTTGTAGGCCTGCGTATTGAGCGTCACAAGATTGGCGCGCTGCTCGCCGGCGTAGGCGACCACCTCGGCCAGCAAACGAACGCCGATGCGGGCGCCCCGCCGCTGCGGCGACACAGCGATCCGCACCAAGTGGACAAGGCGGCCGCCGAAGTGGGTGGTGGCGAAGGCGTAGCCGACGATATCGCCATCGAGCTCGGCCACCACAAAGTAGGGGCCAAGCTCGATGGCCGGGCCAAGGACCGTATCGTCCTTCGTCCACTGAGGCTCGAAGCAGGTCTGGTCGAGACGCAGGACCTCGGCAAGATCAACGTTTGTGGCAGAGCGAACTTGCACAGCCGGGTTGCCGCCGTCGGGGATGTCGAAGCGGGCCTTCTCGTAGACCAGGATCTCGGTCTCATTGAGGTAGCCGCAGGCCGGAAGCGCGGGGGCCAGCCAGCTGTCGGCCGACTCGTCGCTCGCAAAGTAGATCGCGCTCACCCCGCAGGCCGCCATGATCTGGTGCAACGCCGGGATCAGGACGGCCAGGGCGGGCCGCACGTCGACGCCGTCGGCCAGAGCCACGGCGCGCAGCCAGCAGGTCGCGGCGGTGGGCGCACCGACCAGGGCGACGGCGTAGAGCTCGTCGCCCGAGCCGATTGCCGCGCCGTGGCCCGCCGCGAGGATGTCGGGCAGGTCCGAACCACTCAGGCCGTAGTAGCGACGCGTTCCATCGCGCAGCAGCCGTGAGACGGCAGTCAGGTCATCGGCAGTCACGGGGCGCGCTGTGGCGCGACTGATGTCAGGGCCTTTTCGAAAGAGCCACATACCCAAGAACGACGCCCCGCGGACGGGATGCCACGGCGATTTGCTACCCTGTATTGTACACGAGAACGGCCCACGGCAGGCCTATGGTAAGATAGATGCGCCCCGGGGCCCACTTTCCGGCCAAGCTTATCCAGGCGACGCAATGCTCACCTACGTCAGCGCCCAGTGGCGCCGCTACTTCGGTCTCAATATCTCGCCGGTCGAGCCGTTGCTCTTTGTCGGGGGGCAGTTCCGCGCCGACCAGTGGCCCGGGCTCTCGGCCCTGGGCGTGCGCGCCGTGCTGAGCCTGCAGGCCGAGCGCGAGGATATGTTCGCCGGCCCGCCGCCCGAGCGCACACTGCGGCTGCTGGTGCCCGACTTCACGCCACCGACGCTGGCGCAGCTCGCCGAAGGTGTAGCCTTTATCGAAGCGGCCCATGGCGACAACCTGCCGGTGTTCGTCCACTGCCACGCGGGCGTGGGGCGAGCGCCGATCATGGCTGCGGCGTACCTGGTGGCGAGCCGACGGATCGGCCACCGCGAGGCTCTCGACCACGTGCGCGCGGCGCGGCCGATCATCGGGCCCAACCCGGCCCAGGTCGGGCGCCTGCGCGAGTACGAGCAGCAGCTCGGCTGAGCCGGGGCGCCCGTGGTATAATCGCCCGTCGGCCAGGCGGGCTGGCCGGGAACTGAGCATGGACCACGTCGCCACAGTCGAATATCACCGCGCGTCGGCGCGCGGGCGGCTCGGCTTGCTGGCGGCCCTGCTCGTGATCGCCGCCCTGCTCGTCGGCGCGCCCGGAATCTTCGTCTGGCTGCCGGCCGCCTTCTTCGGCGCGCCCCTCGCCGTCATCGCCGCCAGCGCCCTCTTCATCCTGCCCGGGCTCGCCGCCCTGCGCCTGCTCGCGCCCGCCGCCCTGGGCGGGGCCGAGCGTTTCGCGGCCGCCGTCGGCCTGAGCTGCGCGGCCCCGCCGCTGCTGCTGCTGCTGGCCGATCTCGTCGGCCTCGCCTGGGGCCCCTGGCTCTGCTGGGGCGTACTGGCGCTCTGCGCCGCAATTGCGCTCTGGCCGGCTGCCGGCGCGGCGCCCTTCGCGCAGCTGCGCCGGCCCGGGCCCGAGCTGGCCGCCCTGCTGACGATCACGGCCCTGGCCCTGGCGGTGCGGCTCTACGCCGTGCGCGAGCTGCCGGCGGGCCTGTTCGGCGACTCGTACCACCACACCGTGATCGCCCAGCTGCTGGTCGACAATGGCGGCCTGTTCCGCTCGTGGCAACCCTACGCGCCCCTCACCACCCTGACCTACCACTTCGGCTTTCATAGCCTGGCCGCATGGCTCAGCTGGCTCAGCGGCTACCCGCTTACGCTGAGCGTCGTGGCCGTGGGGCAGATCCTGGGGGCCCTGGCCGCGCCGGGGATCTTCCTGCTGGCGCGACGCCTGCTGGGCGAGAGTCGCGCGGCCCTCTGGGCCGCCGGCCTGGTGGCCCTGGTCAGTATCTTCCCCGCATACTATGTCAACTGGGGGCGCTACACCCAGCTGGCCGGCCAGACGGTGCTGCCGGCCGCCTGCTTCGCCTGGATGCTGCTGATCGACCGGGCGGCGACCGGCAGCTGGCGCGAGTTGCCCCGCCCGGCAGCCCTGGCGGCCCTGGCCACGGCGGGGCTCGCCCTCAGCCACTACCGCATCGCGATCTTCGCCGCGTGCTTCGTGCTACTCTACAGCCTGTACACCCTGGCGACCAGGGTGCGCTCGTGGCAGGCCCTGGCCCGCCTGAGCCTCGGCGGCATGGTGGCCGGCAGCGCCGCGCTGCTGATCGCGCTGCCCTGGCTGCTGCGCATCCGCGAGGGCCAGATGCTGCGCCTGGCCGGCTACTTCCTGGCCAACAACATCGGCACCGAGACCGGCAACGACCAGTCGGCGGTGGACCTCGAGCGGGCCATCGCCCACGGGCTGCTGCCCCTGGCCGTCCTCGGGATCGTCTGGCTGCTCGCCCGCCGGCGCTGGTCGGGCCTGCTGCTGCCGCTCTGGGGCGGGCTGGTCTGGCTGGCGGCCAACCCCTTCCTGATCGGGCTCAACGGCGCGGGGATCATCTCGAGCTTTACGGCGGTGCTGGGGGCCTACCTGGTGCTCTGCCCCCTGGCCGGCGCGGGCGTCGCCGCCATCTTCGACGGGCTCGGCTGGCTGGCCGCGCGCTTCGCGCCGGGGGCGATCAGGGCTCTGCTGCCGCTCGAATTGCTTGCGGCGGCCTGCCTGGCAGCCTGGGGCCTGGGCTACCAGTCGCGCATCGTCGACCAGGGCTTCCAGCTACTCGCGCCGGCCGACCTGGCGGGCGCGGCCTGGGTGCGCGCGAATGTCCCGCCCGAGTCCAGCGTCTTCGTCAATAGCTTCCCGGCCTACGGCGGGGCGATCTACGTCGGCACCGACGGCGGGTGGTGGCTGCCCTTCCTGAGCGGCAGGCGCACCAACCTCGACCCGATCTCGTACGGCTTCGAGGCCGCCGAGCAGCCCGAGTACATGCAGCTGGTGATCGAGCGCAACCGCGCCGTCCTCGACCACCCGGTCGACAGCCCCGCGGCCGCGGCGGCGCTACGCGCGGCGGGCTACGAATACATCTACGACGGCCCCGCGGCCAACCCGGCGGCCGAGTACCTCGACCCGGCGCGCATCGACGCCTCGCCCAGCTACGAGCGCGTCTACAGCCGCGATGGGGTAACAATCTGGAGGGTGCGCTAGTGCGGATCTGCGTCGTCGGGCCGACCTACCCCTTCAGGGGCGGCATCGCCCACTATACCACCCTGCTCGTGCAGCACCTGCGCGAGGCAGGCCACCGGGCGCCGCTGCTCTCGTTTACCCGCCAGTACCCGCGCTGGCTCTTCCCGGGCAAGAGCGACCGCGACCCGAGCGACGCGCCCCTGCGGGTCGACTGCGAGTACATCCTCGACCCGAGCAACCCGCTCACCTGGTGGCGGCTCTACCGGCGCGTGCGGGCCGAGCAGCCCGACCTGCTGGTGCTGCAGTGGTGGGTGCCCTACTGGACGCCCTGCCTGACCACGATCGCCCACCTGATCAAGCGCAATACCCAGATCAAGATCGTGATCATCTGCCACAATGTGGTGCCCCACGAGGGCGGCGGGGTGATCGACCGGCGTCTGGCCCTGACCGTGCTGCGCCGCGGCGACGCCCTGGTGGTGCACAGCGAGCAGGACCGCTACCGCCTGCTGGCCCTGCTGCCCACCGCCAACGTGTACAAAGCCGCCATCCCGACCTACGCCTCGCTCGGCGAGCAGCCGCACCAGCACGCCCCGCGCGACCTGCGGCGCGAGCTGGGCCTGCCCGCAGACGCGCCGATCGTGCTCTTCTTCGGCTTCGTGCGGCCGTACAAAGGCCTCGAGTACCTGATCCAGGCCATGCGCTCGGTGCGCGAGCGGGTGAACGCCCACCTGCTGGTGGTCGGCGAGTTCTGGACGGCCCCCGAGTTCTACCAGCGCTACGCCGACGAGTTCGGGGTCAGCGACGCCATGACCATCGTCAACCGCTACGTGCCCAACGAGGATCTGCAGCCCTACTTCGAGCTGGCCGACGCCGTGGTGCTGCCCTATGTCTCAGCGACCCAGAGCGCGGTGGTGCAGCTGGCCTTCGGCTTCGGCAAGCCGGTGATCACGACCAGAGTCGGCGGCCTGCACGAGGTGGTCGAGGACGGCGTGACCGGGCTGATCGTGCCGCCCCAGGACGAGCAGGCCCTGGCCCAGGCGATCGTGCGCTACTTCGAGCAGGGCCTGGCCGGGCCGATGAGCGAGCAGGTGCGCCGCGTGGCCGCCGAGCAGACCTTCTCGTGGCGGCAGCTGGTCGCGACCCTCGAGCAGACCGCCCGCGACCTGGGCGTGCCGAGCGATTGAAGGATGTAGCCGCCACGATGCGCATCACCTTCCTGATGATCATGGGCGTCGAGCGCCCCTCGGGACGACGCTACTTCCAGATCGCCCGCGGCCTGGCGGCCATGGGCCACAAGGTGCGCCTGCTGGCCCTGCACCCCGACCTGGCGAGCTGCGAGCGGCGGCGCTATGTTGAGGACGGGGTCGAGGTCTGGTACGTCGGCCAGATGCACGCCCGCAAGGCGGGCAGCGTGCCCCAGCGCTTCGGGCCCCTGGCCCTGCTGCGCGTGCTAGCGGGGGCGACCCTGGGCATGATCTGGGGCGTGATCTGCTCGCCCGCCGAGGTCTACCACCTGGGCAAGCCCCAGCCGGTGAACGGCCTGGCGGCCCTGGCGGCCGTGAGCCTGCTGCGGCGCAGGCCCTTCTACGTCGACTGCGACGACGACGAGGTGCGCGGCAATCGGCTGACGGCGGGCTGGCAGCGGGCGGTCTTCGCCTTCTGGCAGGGGCTGCTGCCGCGCCTCGCCGCCGGCGTGACCGTGAATACGCGCCACCTGGCCGACGAGGTCGCCCGGGCCGGCGCGCGCCGAGTTGTGGTCGTGCCCAACGGGGTCGAGCTGGCGCGCTTCGCCCCGCCTGATGGGCAACGGCTGGCAGCCCTGCGGGCCAGCCTGGGGCTCGCGGGCCGGCGGGTGGTGGCCTACGCCGGCACCCTGGCCCTGCAGAACCACCCGGTCGATCTGCTGGTCGAGGCCTTCGTCGCCGTGGCGGCGGCCTGCCCCGAGGCCGACCTGCTGCTGATCGGGGGCGGCGAGGACCTGCCGGCCCTGCGCGAGCTGGTCGGGCGGCGCGGGCTAGGAGATCGGGTATACTTTACCGGGCAGCTGCCCCACCCGGCCGTGGCCGCCTTTCTGGCCCTGGCCGAGCTGAGCGTCGACCCGGTGCGCGACGACCCCGTGGCCCGGGCCCGCTCGCCGCTCAAGCTCTTCGAGAGCATGGCCCTCGGGGTGCCGGTGATCACCGGGGCGGTGGGCGACAGGAGCGAGCTTCTCGACGCAGGCAGGGCCGGCGCCCTGGTGCGGCCCGGCGACCCGACGGCCCTGGCCGAGGCGATCAACGCCCTACTGCGCGACGAGCCGCGCCGCCAGGCCCTGGCAGCGGCTGGCCGCGCCCACGCCCTACGCTACGACTGGCCGCGCCTGGCCAGCCTCTGGGCGACAGTCTACGACCCGAGCCACACGTCGGGGGATCATACAACGAGCCTATGAGCGAAGCGACGACGGCGCCCCTGGTCTACCTGGTGGTGCTCAACTGGAACGGCTACGGCGACACCCACGAGTGCCTCGAGTCGCTGCGCCTGCTGGCCTACCCGCACTATCGGGTGCTGGTGGTCGACAATGCCTCGAGCGACGACAGCCCAGCCCGGATCGCCGCCGAGCACCCCGAGGCCGAGCTGCTGCGCTGCGAGCGCAACCTGGGCATCGCCGCGGGCTACAACGCCGGCATCCAGGCCGCCCTGGCGCGGGGCGCGGCCTACGTCGTGCCCATGAACAACGACCTCGACTGCGACCCGATGTTTGTCACACGCATGGTCGCCGCCCAGCGCGCATGGCCCCGCTGCGGCGTGGTGATGCCCAAGATCTTCTACTACGAAGAGCGCGACCGGATCTGGTCGGCGGGGGCCTACGCCCGCTGGATGCCCTCGAACATCGTGATGCGCGGCCGCCAGCAGCACGACGGCCCGGCCTTCGCCGAGGACACGCAGATCGAGTTCGCGCCGAGCTGCTGCCTGCTGCTCACCCGCGAACTGGCCGAGCAGGTGGCCTTCGACGAGGGCTACTTCTTCTATTACGACGACTGGGATTTCTGCATGGAGGCGCGCAAGGCGGGCTTCGGCATCGTCTACGCGGCCGAGGCCCGCCTGTGGCACAAGGTCTCGCGCAGCACCAAGAACAGCCCCAAATCGCTGCGCTGGTGGAAGGTCTTCGGCCAGAGCTGTGTGCGCTACCACCGCAAGCACCACGACGACGGCCTGCTGCGGCGTTATGTGGCCTGGGTGCTGCTGCGCGAGACAGTCAAGGGCAACCTGCGCAGCCTGCCCACCTTCCTCGAGGGCGTGCGCACGGGCATGGCCGCCGAGCTGAGCGACGACCTGCGCCCGGCGTGGAGCAGCTGATGGCGAGTATGACCCAGCAGGCGCCGCCCGGCGTCGAGCTCGAGCGTCCGCCCTGCGAGATCTGCGGCGCCGATGCCCCCCAGCCGATCGCCTGGCGCACCGACCTGTTCCTGGGCGGCGACACGCTGTACACCATGAACCGCTGCGCCGGCTGCGGGGTGGTCTACCAGCACCCGCGGCCCAGCGCGGCCACCATCCACCACCTCTACCCTTCAGAGGAGTACCCCGAGTACATCCCCGGCCTGCTCACCGAGCCGTGGCTGCGCCGCACGGTGCGGCGCTACGGCCTGCGCAAGCGCTGCGGGCGGGTCACGCGCTATGTCGACAGGGGCCGCCTGCTCGACGTGGGCGGCTCGACGGGCGACTTCGCCTGGGAGATGGGGCGTCGGCCCGGCTGGTCGGCGCTGAGCATCGACATCAGCAAGGCCGCGGTGAGCGCGGCCCGCGAGCAGGCCGGGGTCGCGGGCGCCGTCGCCATCCTCAACACGGCGCCATTCGCCGACGGCTCGTTCGACGCGATCACCATGTGGAACGTCTTCGAGCACGTCTACGACCCGCGCGCGGTGATCGCCGAGGCGGCGCGGCTGCTGCGGCCGGGCGGCGTGCTGGTGATCACTCACCCCAACCTGGATAGCCTCGACCGGCGGCTGTTCGGCCACACCTGGATCGGCTACGAGCTGCCGCGGCATATCTACCTCTTCCCAGCCGAACTGCTGCGCGACCTGATGGCCGAGCACGGCCTGGCCGAGATCGAGCGCAGCTGCTTCTACGGCAGCCACGCCGCCACCATGACCAGCCTGATGTTCCTGGCCGAGGAGCGCCTGGGCCGCGGGCGGGCCGCCGACCTGCTGCGCCGGGCCCTCTTCAGCCTGCCGGCGCGGATCCTCTGCGCGCCGTACTTCGTGCTGATCGACCGCCTGCGGCGCGGCTCGAACATCACGGCCGTGTTCAGGAGATAGCCCATGGCCCCTGTCTCGACGGCGACGCGCATCAGGCGGCTACTGAGCCTGCCCCGCGAGAAGCTGCGGCCGCTCTTCGCCCACCCGGCCTGGCGCTGGGTCTGGCGGGGGATCACCGTGCTGTCGCTCGTGGCGCTGGCCCTGGGCGCGTACGTCTCGTACCGCGACCTGCCGCAGGAGGGGCTGCAGGTCCGTCCGGCCTTCCTCTTCATCGCCCTGGGCATCTACCTGGTCACCTTCGTGATGCACCTGATGGGCTGGCATCGCCTGAGCCGGCTGTTGCTCGGCGAGCTGCGCCTGCGCGAGGATGTCGAGGCCGTGGCCGGCAGCAACCTGGTGAAGTACCTGCCGACGATCGCCTGGTACATCGCCAACCGGGCCCACTACTACGGGCAGCGCGGCGTGGCCCAGGCCCGCGTCGTGGCCGCGTCGTTCTACGAGCTCGGCTTTATGGTCGGAGCCTCGGCCGGGCTGCTCTGCCTGATCTGGCTCTACGGGATCAGCCCATGGCTGGCAGCCGCGGCCCCCGTGGCGATCGGGCTCGTCCTCTGGGCGCTCTATCGCGTGCGCGGCGCCCGCTTCGGCAACGCCGCCGACCCCGCATCGCGGGTCCAGGCTCTGCGCTGGCTGGGGGCCTTTCTCTGGTACGGCGCGACCTGGCCAATTGCAGGGCTGTTTCTGTGGGCGGTGCTCAACGCCTACCTGCCCGTGCCCCTGGCGATGTTTGGGACGGTGCTCTGGATCTGGCTGGCGGCGGCCCTGGCGGGCTACGCAGTCAGCCTGACCCTGGGCTTCCTGGCGATCGCCCGCGAGATCACGCTCACCGTGCTGCTGGCCCAGATCTGGCCCCTGCCTGTCGCCCTCGCCTGCGCGATCACAGTCAAGCTGCTGCTGACCCTGGGCGAGGTGATCGCCAGTCTGCTGGTACTGGGCGGGCTGCGCCTGAGCAAGCCGGGGAGCGGCCATGAGTGAGCTGGTCGGCCTGCTGCCGGCCGCGGGGCGGGGCACGCGCCTCGGCCCCATCCCGTGCAGCAAAGAGATCATGCCCCTGGGCTTCCAGCCCGCCCCCGGCGACGAGCAGCCCGCCTGGCGCCCGGTGACCGCGATCGAGAGCCACCTGCGCGCGCTGCGGGCGGCCGGGGCGAGCCGGGCGGTGATCGTGATCGGCGAGACCAAGGCCGACGTCGTGCGCTACGTGGGCGACGGCCAGCAGTACGAGCTGCCGGTGGCCTACGTCTACCAGCGCCAGCTGCGCGGCATGCCCTTCGCCCTCGACCTGGCCAGGCCCTGGCTGAGCGCGGCCACGGTGCTCTTCGCCATGCCCGACACCCTGGTCCACCCGGGTGAGACCATGGCCCTGCTCGCCCAGCGCCACCAGAGCAGCGGGGCGGACGTGACCCTGGGGCTCTTTCGCACGAGCACGCCCCACAAGTTCGGCATGGTCGACCTGGACGCTGACGGCCGTGTGTCAGGCTTTGTGGACAAGCCGGCCCAGACCGAGCTCGAGCTGATGTGGGGCCTGGCGGCCTGGTCGCCCCGCTTCACGGCCTTCCTCCACGAGTACCTGCTGGGCCTGCCCGGCGGCGGCCCCGAGTGCGTGCTCAGCGACGTCTTCGCCGCGGGGCTTGGGGCGGGGCTGCGCATCGAGGGGGTAGGGCTGACCGGCTCGGTCTACCATGACATCGGCACCCCCGAGGACTTCCAGTCCGTCGTGCTCTCGCTGGCCCTTCAGCAGGCCCCAGACGCCGCCCAGGCCACTACTACCTCTGGGTAACCCATAAGTATTAGCGCGTTTTTTGGCGTTGCGACGCCATGTGTACCAGAAGGGTGATCCCCTTAGGTGCTATTGAGCATGGGCGCGGGGGCTGCTATAGTGGCCACAGTAACCGACCAACGCCCCCGTCGTGGGGGTCATCGCAGGCTCGTCTTTAAGGAGGTTTTGCATGTTTGAGTCGTTCAAGCGCATCCTGGCTGGGGGCCTGACCCTGGCCGTGGTCGCCGGGGCCGTCGCCTTCCCGGCCACCCCCGCCGCAGCGCAGGATCGCTCGCGCACCGCCATCCCCGGCGGTTGGGCCAGCGCCATCCTCATCCAGAATGTCGGCACGACGACCCTGACCCCTGACCAGTACTCGATCGACTTCTACAACGGCGCCGGCGAGCTGGTGAAGCCCTTCACCCCGCCCGCTGACGCCAGCATCGCCCCCGGCGCCTCGCGCGAGTTCTTCATCCCGCGGGCCGTCTCCGACCTGGCCGCCGGCCAGTACTCGGGCGTGGTCAGCAGCTCGGTGCCGGTCAAGGCCGTGGTGAACTCCTCGACCAACGAGGCCACCGCCGCCCCCTGGTCGGCCTTCGCTTACGAGGGCGTGGACGCCGGCAGCACGGCCACCCGGCTGTTCTTCCCCGGCTTCTACAAGGACTACTTCGGCTTCCGCAGCGAGCTGGTCGTGCAGAACACGGGCACCAGCGCCGCGACGGTGCAGGCCACCTTCTACCGCAGCAGCGACGGCACCAAGTTTGGCCCGGTCACCCTGGGCCAGATCCAGCCGAACGCCGCCCAGACCTTCGCCTATAACGATCCGGCCTTCGCCGGTCTGCCCGGCGGCACCTCGAGCAGCCTCTTCGGCGTGATCGTCGAGTCGACCAACGGCGTGCCCCTGGCCGGCGTCTCGAACATCTGGACGGCCAGCGACGCCGACGCGGGCGCGGGCAGCTTCAACGCCTTCACCGCCGGCTCGGCCACGGCCTACGCCGCCGCCCTCTACAACCAGTACTTCGGCTTCGTGGCCTCGCTGACCATCCAGAACCTGTCCGATACGGCCGCGGCCGCGGGCACCATCCGCTTCAGCGACACTGCCAACACCACGGTCAACTTCAACATCCCGGCGAACCAGGCCCGCGAGTTCTTCCTGCCCAACATCGCCGGCCTGGGCAGCGGCAACACCAACGGCCTGCTCTCGGCGACGATCAGCGCCCCCGGCGGCAACATCGTGGCCCTGGTCAACATCCAGCGCAAGCAGCGCGGCAGCACCAGCATCGCCGACCCGGCCAACCCGGCCTTCGGCAGCTACGGCGCCACCAGCGCCACCGCGACCTCGGTGCGCGTGCCGGCCATCTTCTCGGACTACTTCGGCTTCTTCACCGCCGTGACGGTGCAGAACGCCGGCAACGCGGCCGCCACCGTGACCCTGCGCTACGGCGACAACCGCACCTGGGTTTCGCCCTCGCTCAACCCCGGCCAGACCTACAACTTCACCCACCTCCCCGGCAATAGCGGCAACCAGCTCGGCTTCCGCGCCCAGGTCGGCGGCACGGTCGAGTCGGCCCAGCCCGTGGTGGTGATTGTCCAGCACAACTCTGACCCGGCTCTGACCTCGTACCCGAACGGCACGGGCGGCAAGAAGAACCAGGTCCCCAACGACTTCCTGTTCGCCCTCTCGGGCTTCCCTGAGGGGCAGCAGTAGGCACGGTCGAAACAATGGGCAAGGCGGCGTCTTCTGACGCCGCCGCCCACGCCTAACACACGCCGGATGCAGGGTTACCTAGTAGCCCTGCATCTTGCCGTTTGCGCCCCAAGAGTGAGGGTGCGCACGCCAGGAGGTTTCTATGCTACGCTCACGTCTCGTCGCCGTCACAGGCCTCGCCTGCGCCTTGGCGCTGACCGCCTGCGGCCCCCAGCCCCAGGACCGCCCCTTCCAGACGACCATCGTGCCGGCCACGGCCGAGCCTGCGGCCCCGCCCGCCGAGGCCTACCCCATCCCGGTCGACCCGGCCACGGGGGGCTACCCCTCGCCCGACGCCACCGTCGCCGCCGGCGCCCCCCTCGACGATTCGTACGAGGGCCGCGACCAGACCGCCCTGGCCAGCTACCAGATCGCCCTCGAGTACGCCCAGCAGGAGTTCGGCCCGGTGCAGCTCTACGCGATCATCCCCTCGCATATTATGCTGGCCAACCTCGGCAACCCGCCGGTCGAGCCGGGCTGGTTCTATAAATTTCAGGGCGAGAGCGATCCCGCCTTCCACTTTGTGCAGGTGGTGGACGGCATCGTGATCGGCGCCCGCTCGCTCACCCCCCTCGGCGAAGACGAGCCGCAGGAGCCGATCGATATGGCTGCCGTGACCGTCGACAGCGACGCCGTGTTCGAGAAGTTCCGCCAGCGTGCCCCCGAACTGGGTATCACTGTGGACGAGACACTCGTCTATGACCTCGAGCTAGTGCAGCTGCAGGGCAGCCCGGCGCCTATCTGGAGCGTGGTGACCCCTGACGGCAGCCAGTGGCTCTTCTCAGTCAACGCCGTCACCGGCGAGGAGACCGAGGACCCGCGCAAGTAAGGCATGTTTGTGAAACGTTGCCTATGGGCGGCCGCGCCCGGTCAGGGGTTGGTCGGCGGGCCGCCCCTGGCCGGCACAAAGGTGGTGAAGATCACCCGGTACTCGCCGAGCGCCCCGGGCGTTGCGGCGGCAGAGTCGCCGAGGAAGAAGATGCTCGGGCCGAGCAGGGTCGCGACCGCCGCGACGGGGGCGTCTGTGGGGATCGGGTAGGACGGCCAGTCGTCTGCTGTGGCGTCGTACTGCCAGCCGGCCTTGCCGGCGCCGTCGAAGACCAGCAACGAGTTGATCACCGTGATGGCGCCCGGGCGAGCGACCGGCACAGGCAGCGGCGCGAGGGGCTCCCACTGCCCGCCGCCCTCGTCGGCGGGGTCGAGGCGCAGCGCATCGCTCAGGGCGCCGCCTTCGCCCTCGCCACCAACCATGTAGACTTTGCCGGCGACCACGGTGGCCGCGCCGTACTGCCTGGGAGTGGGCAGGGCTACGCCGCGCGACCACTCGTTCAGCGCCGGGTCGTAGACGAAGACGTCGGCCGATGGGCCGGCGCCGTCCCAACCCCCGAAGAGGAAGATCCGCCCCTCCCACACCGTCAGGGCGTAGCGGCTGCGCGCCTCAGGGAGCGGGGCGAGCGTCTCGTCAGACTCCCAGCGGCGCTCCTGGGGGTCGTAAGCCTCGAGGGCGGCCGTCGGCCTGCCGTCCGCGTCCTCGCCGCCCGGCACATAGATCTTGCCGCGCAGCGACACCGCGCCGGCGTTGCTCACGGCCGTGGGCTTGTCGTCGAGAGAGACCCAGCGGCCGCTCTGCGGATCGAAGCGGTCGAGCCAGGCCCGAGGAGCGCCATCTGCGCTGCCGCCAATCACAAAGAGGCGCCCTTCGGGCTCGTAGGCCGCGAGGGCGTAGCCGTCGCGCGGGCGCGGCAGCGGATCGTGGACCACCCAGCGTTCGGCGTCGACCGCTTCGCTCAGGGCCGTCGCGGCAGGGGCCGTGGGCGCGGGGGGTTGGGGGGCGCCCAGGGTCCGCCAGGCGAGCAGCGCGACGCCGACGAGGGCCAGCAGCCCGCCGCCCAGCCAGAGCAGGCGCCGGTCAAGCTGACGACCCGCGGGCGTGGGAGCAGGAGGGGCGACTGGCGGCGCGGCAGCGGCGACAACAGGCGCATCGGCGAGGGGCGGCGAGGCAATGAGAGGCTCAGGGGTCGTCAGGGCGAGCCCCAGGGCCGGCGCCTCGGGCTCGAGCGGCAGCGGCTCGGCGAGGTTGCCGATCCCGGGCACCAGCCCGTTACGGATAGCGTAGACCGTCGCCTCGGTGCGCGAGACAGCCCCAATCTTGCCAAAGATATTGCGGAGATGGACCTTGACCGTGTTGATGCTGATGTTGAGCTGCTGAGCGATCTGCTGGTTGGTGGCGCCCGTGGCTACGAGTCGCAGGATCTCGAGCTCGCGGTCGCTGATCTGGGTATCGTTTGTCATGCAGTCGGTAGTTCGCCTCGGGGACGTCGCGCTGATCATAGCATGAGCGTAGGGTTGGGGCAAGGACGGTTGATTACTGTTCATTCTGCTATAATGCCCTCGCTGTGCTCCATAGCCAGGAGACCGCCCCATGACAGCCCCTCGCACCCCGGCCCGGTGGATCCTGCTGGTGTTTGCGGCTGTAGCGCTGCTGCTTCTGCCCGGGCCGACCTACTCGCAGTCGGCGGTGACCCTCACGGCGGTCGCAGCCTTCGAGGGCAACTACCTCCCCGGCGCCTGGCTGCCGGTGGAGGTGCGCCTGAGCAATGGCGGCCCGGCCGTCCAGGCCCTCGTCACCGCCACACTCCCCGATAGCACCTTCCGCAATGTCCAGAGCGTCGAGCTGCCCACAGGCTCCGAGAAGAGCCTGACGCTCTACGTGGCCATGGAACAGGCCTCGCGCGAGCTGCGCCTGAGCGTCGAGGCCGACGGCAGCGTGCTCGCCGCCCAGGATCTCGAGGTGCGCCCGCGGGCCGACGAGCGCATGCTCGGCCTCCTCGCCCCTGCGAGCCTACAGCTCAGTCTGCCGCGCCGCCAGGATCTGCCGAGCCTGCCCTTCACCACCGTCAGCCTGACCCCCGGCGCGCTGCCCGCACGGGCCGAGGGCCTGAGCAGCCTGTCCCTCCTGCTGATCAGCGGCGCCCCGAGCGAGGCCCTGACCCAGGCCCAGATCGATGCGCTGCTCGGCTGGGTTCACGCCGGGGGGCACCTGCTGCTCGGCGGTGATCCCGCCACCGCCCAGGGTCTGGCCGGGCTGCCGCCCGCGCTCCAGCCCGCGACGGTCGGCCCCGCGGCCCAGATCTCCGACGCGCCCCTCGCCGCCCTGGCCGAGACCACGGGCCCCGGCCCACTGCCCGGCGCGCTGCTCACCCCCGCTGGGGACGCCAGGGTCGTCGGCCCGGCCGAGGCCCCCGCCTGGGTCACGCGCCGCGTCGGCCAGGGCGCCGTCACCCAACTCGCCTTCGACCCCGGGCTGCCCGCTCTGGCGACCTGGGCGGGGGCGCCGCAATTCTGGAACCAGCTGCTCAGGCCGCCGACCCTGGTCAGCACGCCCCTGGGCCTGCAGCCACGGGCCGACGTGATCCAGGAGCAGATCATCGCCGGGGCGCTGACCAGCCTGCCCGCCGTGAGCCTGCCCCCCGCCAACCTGCTCTTCGCCATCCTGGCGGCCTACGCGGTGCTGGTAGGCCCCGGCCTCGCCTTGTTGCTGCGACGCTACGACCGGCAGGCCTGGGCCTGGGCCGCCGTGCCGGCCATGGCCCTCGCCACAGGCGCCCTGGCCTTCGGGCTGGCGTTCACCCTGCGGGCCGACCAGCGCGTGATCAACCAGCTCAGCCTGGTCGAGGCCGTGGACGCCGGCCAGGCCCGCGCCCGAACCTACCTCGCCGCCCTCTCGCCCCAGACCCAGACTCTGGCCGCCGAGCTGGGGCTCCCCGCCCTGGTCAGGCCGGTACGCGGCGCGAGCGGGCCCTACGGCACCGTCGGCGGCTCGCGGGGCGATATCGTCCAGGAGACGTCGGGGGTCGGCCTGAACATCGACGCCTGGCAGCTCCAGGGCGTCCTCGCAGAGAGCCAGTTGCCCCTGGCCGGGTTCAGCGCCGAGCTCGTGGCCGGCCCCGCGGGGCCCAGGGTCGAGCTACGCAACGAGAGCGACCAGCCGCTGCGCGGCGTCGTGGCGGTCTACGGCGAGCGCGTGGCCTTCCTGGGCGACCTGCGGCCCGGCGAGCGCCTCGCGGCCGTCTGGCCCGGCGAGCCCCTCGGCGAGACGCCCCGCGGCACGCCGATCAGCTACCTGGTGCTGGGCGAAGCCCTGGACGCGGGCCGCGAGGCCGGGCAGGCCCCCGACCGGCGCGTCCTGGCCCAGGAGGCCCTGATCAACGCCGCCGTCGCCCGCGGCAGCGCCGGCTTCGACGACGGCCCGATGGTCCTCGGCTGGATGGAGCGCTCGCCGCTCGACTTCGCCGTCGAGGCCGACGGCGCCGCCCTCCAGGAGACGACCCTGCTCGTGCTGCGGCCCACGATCGGCGGCAGCGGGCCGGTGAGCCTCCCCGAGGGCTGGCTCCGCCCCGACCTGGCGGCTCTGGGCGGCGCGCCCTGCAACAGCGAGCTTGGGGCGGGCATCCCGACCGCGTCGCCGCCCATCACGGTGCCGATGCGCCTGCCGGACGGCCTGAACGCCCTGCGGGCCGAGACGCTCAAACTCACGCTGGTCAGCGCCGGGCGCTGGCCGAACGTAGGGGTGACCACCGAGTTATACGACTGGGACCAGGGGCAGTGGGTCGAGCAGGAGTTCGACGGCCCGGGCGACCTCGAGTTGGCTGCTGCGGGGCCCTACCTGCGCGGCGGTGAGCTGCTGCTGCGCCTCGACGGCCCCACAGGTCCGGCCCAGTGCCTATACGTCAGCGCCGAGGTGCAAGGAGCTCTGCCGTGAGACGCAGCCCGGCCATACCCGTGCTCTTCAAGGAGTTCGCCGTCCAGATGCGCGGAAGCCGCGCCGCCCTGCTGATCGCGGTCTATGTCGGGCTGGCGATCATCGCGGCGCGCCTGATCTATGGGGTGGTCACCAGCGAGCTCGATCGCGGCGCGCCCCTGGTGGCGGCCCAGATCGGCCAGGTCCTCTTCATCGGGCTGAGCATGGGCCTCCAGGCCCTGATTGTCTTCCTGGCCCCGGCCACCACGGTCAACGCGATCAGCGGCGAGTACGAGCGCGGCACCTACGCCATGCTGCAGACCACGCCGGTGACGCCCATCCAGCTCGTGGCGGGCAAGCTGGCGGCGGCCCTGGCCTTCCTGCTCCTGCTGCTCCTGGCGGCCCTGCCGGTCTACTCCGTGGTCTTTCTGTTCGGCGGCGTCGAGCCCGCCGACATGCTGCGGGTCGCGGCCACCCTGCTGATCACCGCGGTGACCGGCAGCGTCTTCGGCCTGTTCTGCTCGGCCGTGACCCGCCAGACCTACAGCGCGACCCTGCTCTGCTACGCGCTGCTGGTCAGCCTGGTCGGCGGCACGCTCTTCGCGGCCAACGTCTGGTCCCTGGTCAACAGCCTGACCGCGGCGCCGCCCTGGCTCCTGGTCGCCAACCCGCTCTCGGCCATGGCCTCGGCCCTCATCCCGGCGCGCCCGCCCGCCTCGTCGCTCACCGGCGGCCTGCGCCCCCTGGCCATGCTCAGCCTGCTCACCAGCGGGGCCCTGGGCGGGCCGGTCTCGGGCGCCGTGCCGCTGCACCGGGCGACCGCGCTGCTCTACGGGCTGGTCGCGCTGCTGCTCTTCTGGGGCAGCCTGCACCTGATCACGCCCCTGCGGCGCTGGCGCCTCACCGCCGTCGACGCGGCCCTGCTGATGCTGCTGCTCGGCTCGCTCGTCCTGGCCTACGGGGCGCGGGCCTGGTGGCTGCCCGGGCTGATCCGCGTCCTGCCCAGCTGAGCCCGGGC
>CAZKTU010000003.1:0-41024 GCA_964555675.1 uncultured Oscillochloris sp. | reverse complement strand
CGCGGGCCTGGTGGCTGCCCGGGCTGATCCGCGTCCTGCCCAGCTGAGCCCGGGCCCTACCCCACGGCCATCAGGAAGAGCGCCCACGCCGCAAAGTAGGCCGCGGCCGCAACCAGCAGCGGCCCCGGGCCGCGGCGCCTCACGACGCGCCAGAGCAGGGCCGCCGGCAGGGCCACCAGCGGCGCCAGGGCCAGGGCCGCGCCGGTGACCAGGTAGGCCCGCGGGTCGCGCAGCCCGGCCGCGAGGTTGGTGAGGAGCGTCTGGCGGTCGGGGCCGACGAAGGGCCGCGGCGCGAGCCAGAGGGCCGGGTCGCGCAGCAGGCGCAGCAGCGCGTCGAGCTGCCAGCTCACCCCGATCGGCTGCCCCTGGAAATAGGCCGCCATCGCGAGCCAGCCGTCGGCGGCGTGCTCGACGGCGTACATCAGCACGAACTGGTGCAGCACCAGGGCCGCCCCGCAGAGGCCGGCGGCGACGAGCCAGGGCGTCCTCTGGGGCAGCCGCCGCACGAGGCAGACGACCCCGATGGCGAGGAAGGGCAGCAGCTCGATGAAGTAGCGCGCGCCGAAGCCGCCGCCGCTGTACCAGTCGACCCTGTAGCCAATCAAGACGACCTGGCCCAGGGTGATCAGGGCCGCCATCAGGCGTAGCCGGCGGTCGGGGATGAAGCCGATGCCGACCATGCCGACCAGCACGAAGGGGCACCAGTAGAGCAGGCCGCGGTTCGTATCGAAGAAGATCTTCGGCAGGTTGAGCGGGAGCGGGCTGGCGACAAAGGCGGCCGCGCCCTGGGGCATGGCCAGGAAGCTGCCGTGCAGACGGTACCAGAGGGCCAGCTGCGGCGTGATCGTCAGCAGGAACATGGCCAGCGCGACGCAGATCTGGATCAGCACCGGCCGGGCCTCGCGCCATGAGCGCCGCCCAAAGGCCCGGGCCAGATAGCCGCCGAAGTAGAAGGCGGGCGCCAGGGCCATCAACAGGCCGTTCCAGCGGGTGAGGAAGCATAGGGCCAGGGCCACTCCAAACAGCAGCCCGCTGCGCGGGCTCAGAGCCTCGCGGGTCGAGAGGTCGAGGTAGATTAGAAGCGTCGCCGCCGCGGCGCAGAGGCCGGTGGTGTGGGCCATCATCGGCTGGCGAAACATATAGTAGAAGAGCGGCGTCGCCCCGAGGCAGAGGGCGGTCACGGCCAGAGAGAGGGCCCGCCCGCCGAAGGCCCGGCAGAGCCTGTAGACCAGGGCGAGCCCGAGCAGCCCGTAGGCCAGCGAGCCGAGGGCCACCAGGGCGATATAGGGGAAGGCGAAGCCGTCGGCGGCGGCGGGGCTGAGGGCCAGCATCACCCCGTGGGCGGCCAGGAAGAAGGGCGACCAGAGCAGGCTCGGGCCGATCGGCCAGAGGCTGTCTTGCAGACCCGTGGCGGTGACGCCCAAGTCGATGTTGCCGGTTTTGGTCTCGTTGCGAAAGTCCAGGTCGCCCTCGACCAGGGGCGAGCGGATCTGGGCGTAGTAGAACGAGGGGTCCCAGGACCAGTTGTCGGTCGGCCCGAAGAAGCCGACCATCAGCAGCAGGCCGAGGAGGGCGGCGGCGCCGAGGGCGCGCAAGTTGGGGGCGGGGCGCATCTCGCGCTGCATTGGCGATCCTGTGGCTGCGGGGTCCGCGGCGCATTGTAGCACCGTCGGCTCAGCCCCCGGCGGGGCCGTCGACGGCGAAGATCGTCACGCCGTCCTGGGCGTAGACCTGGGTGAAGCCGGCGCGCCCAGCGAATAACTCGGCGGGCATGGGGCCCTTGCCCTCGACCAGGTAGATATGGGTGATGCCCTCGGCGGCGATCAGGTCGAGGATGGCCCGCTCGCCGCCGGGCGCGTAGGCGATCACCGTATCGGCCGTAGCGTTAACGTGGGCGACATACTCGGGCGAGCCGTAGACATAGAGCACCGGGGGCGCCGTGGTCCAGCGTCCGGCCAGGGGCAGCAGCCACCAGCCGCCGTCGGCGCCGCGACGGGCCGTCGAGAGCCACGGGGCGGCGTTGACCAGGAAGCGAGCCTCGGGCGGGGTCGAGGCGGCCGCCCAGGCGATCGCCGCGCGGTCGGCGGGGCCGGCCAGCACGGTGCCCTCGTTGAGCACGTCGTCGCTCATGGCGACGACGCCCCAGGCCCCGGCGGCGGCGAGGGCTACGGCTGTGGCGGGGGCCAGGGCGCGGGCGAGCCTGTGGCCTGTGGCGGCGAGGCCCTCGTAGAGCAGCGCGACACCCCCGCCGATCAGCGCGGCGAAGGGCAGGAACAGACTGATCACGACCACGTCGTTGGTGATCAGCCAGAGGTAGGGCGGCGGGCCGACGGCGGCGCCCGCCAGCAGCGCGGCCCCGAGAGCGGCCAGGGCGAGGCTCCTTCGCATCGCGGCCGCGGCCAGCAGGGTCGCCCCGCCCGCGGCCAGCAGGTAGGCCAGCAGCCAGGGGTTGGCCAGCAGGGCCATGAGGCCCACCCAGAGGGTCAGGACGGCGGCGGCCCCCGCGCGCCGGCGCAGGCCGAGCAGGCCCGCCGCCATGGCCAGGGCGGCGAGCAGCCGATTCGGCTCGACCCAGAGCAGCTCGGTGTTCAGGGCGTTGTAGCTGCCGCCGCCGGCGAGGCTCCCGTCGGCCACGGCGGGCAGCAAGGCCCGCCCGAGCAGCAGGGCCAGCCAGGGCGCCGTGAGGGCGGCGGCGGCCGCGGAGGCCCCCACGGCCGCGAGCAGCGCGGGCCTGACCAGCGACCATGGCCTGCCGGCGGCCCAGGCCAGGCTGAGGGGGGCGAGCAGGGCCAGCCCGAGCACCAGGACGCGGAAGTGGACCAGGCTCAGGCCGGCCAGGGTGAGGGCCGCGGCAGCCCACCAGCCCCGGCCGCGCCCGGCGAGAGCGAGCTGCCAGGCCACGGCCAGCCCCGGCAGCATCAGCAGGCCGGCGAGCTGGGTGTAGCGGCCCCAGGACAGATAGTAGGCTGGCATCAGCGAGACCAGGCCGACGACGAGGGCGGCGACAGGGGCGGCCACGGGGCGTCGCCACAGCGCCGCGGCCAGGCCGGCGGCCGTGAGGGCCGTCAGGGCGTTGAGGAGCTGGCCGCTCAGCAGCAGGGTCTCGGGCAGCCCGAGGCCGCTCAGGCGCAGCACGGTGGCGATGGCGACGTGGTAGCCCCAGTGGTAGGGCATCCCGCTGACCGGGAGGTAGGGCTCGAGCGAGGCCGGGGCGATCCCGCTCTCGGCGGCCACCCGCACCATCAGGGCGTGGTGCACCGAGTCGACCCAGGGGGGCAGGGCCAGGCCATCGCTCTGGGCCAGGCGCACGGCGATAGTGACCACGACGATGGTCGCCGTCAGGGCATGGGCCCAGAGCCAGGGCCGACCCTCTGCCGGCTGAGCGGGGCGGCCCAGGTCGCGCCAGGCGGCCAGCAGGGCGGCCGCGGCCAGCAGAGCGGCCCCCGCCCAGAGGGCGAGGTCGCCGAAGGGCAGGCCGAGGGCCCAGCACCACTGGTAGAGCAGAGCGACGAGGCTGAGGCTCAGGCCAACCCAGACGGCGCAGCGCGTCACCAGGGGCGGCGGGGGGGCGGGCAGGGTTCGCTCGAGCAGGTAGCCCGGCGCAAAGAGCAGCAGCGCCAGCGCAACTGTCATGCGCCCGCCCGGCCCTGCGGCGGCCGCGGCCGCGGCGGCGAGGGCGGCGGCGACCAGCAGGCGGCGGCCGGGGGTCAGGGGGCTGGGCATCGTCTGTAGGGTTGCTCGCAACGGCGGCGCCGGGTCGCGCCCGCCGCGCCATTGTACTACGGAGCCGACCTTTTGCCGATTGCGGCCCGCTGGCAAGGGGCATATAATGGTGGACCTATCAACCTTACACGGCGGCCACGCACATGGATCTCACGAGCGAGAGCACAAGTCTCGGCACGATCCTTGATCTGAGCCGACTGGTCTGCTCGTCCCTTGAGCTCGAGGTAGTGTTCGAGCGCATCGTGGCGGCCGTGCGCGACCTGAGCGGCGCAGACATGCTCACGCTGATGCTCGTGGACGAGCAGGGCGAGTACCTGCGTCTGGTGGCAGCCTACGGCCTGCCGTCCGAGCAGCTGGGCAGGCCCGTCTTTCGCCTCGGCGAGGGGATCGCCGGCTGGGTAGCCCGCAACGGGACGCCGGTCCACACCGCCGCCCTGGGCAGCGATGCGCGTTTCGTCCCAATCTATATGTCCGCCCAGGCGACCCTCTTTGCGCTGCCGCTGCAGGTGCGCGACCGCACCCTCGGCGTGCTGAACCTGGCCAAAGCCAACGGCGGCAGGCTCTTCAGCCCGGCGACCGTCCAGATGGTCGAGATCTTCGCGAGCTATGCCGCGATCGCCATCGACAACGCGGCCGCCGCCACCTCGCTGCGCTACGCCGCCGCGCGCGAGCAGGTAGCCGGCCTGATCAACCAGGCCCCCCGCGAGCCAGGGGCGGCCACCCGGGTGAGCGGACAACTCCTCACGACCCTGGCGGCGCTGCTCGAGCTCACGGCGGTCACGGTCTATCTCCCCGACGGGCAGGGCGCCTTCAGACCCCTGGCGGGCTTCCCCACGAGCCCAGATGGCGGCGCGTCGTGGCGGCCCGAGCAGCCCGAGGCGGACCTGCTCGAGCGGCGCGACGAGGGCGGCTGCGAGCTACAGGCGCGCCTGAGCACCCCCGACGAGCGACACGGCTGGCTGGTGATCAAGGCCAGGCAGCAGGGCCACTACTGGCGTCGCGACGAGCGCGAGCTGGCGCGCTTCGCCGCCGATCAGATCACCATGCTGCTGGCCAACGAGCGGCTTGTGCTCAACGAGCAGCAGAGCCGCGCTCTGAGCCAGACCCTGAGCCAGCTGGCCGGGGCCTGCAACGCCATGGTGGGCAACGAGACCCTGCTCGACTTCATCCTCGAACAGCTCGCCCGCTACATCGCCTACGACTCGAGCGCGGTCTTCCAGTTCCACGACGACCACTACGCGCAGATGATCGCCGGACGCGGCTTCCGCGAGGCTCGCAAGGGCATGGTGCTCTATGTAGGCCCGGGCTCGGTGTCCTGGGAGGTGCGCCAGGGCTGGCACGCCGTGTACCTGCCCGACGTTCAGCAGGTAGAGTCGTGGCAGGCCGCGGCCGACGGCGACATGATCAGGGCCTGGATCGGCGTGCCCCTGATCGTGAACGACGCCGCCATCGGCATGCTGACTATCGACAAGTGGCTCCCCGACAGCTTTAGCGCCGGCGAAGTGCAGGTCGCCCAGCTCTTCGCCGACCATGTGGCCGTGGCCTTCAACAACCAGCTGCTGTTGCGCGACGCGCGCACCCGGGCGAGCCAACTCCAGCTGCTGCACCAGCTGAGCCTGCGCATGAGCGCCTATCGCGACGCCGATACGCTGCTCGACCAGGTGGCGCGCCAGCTCTTCGACACCTTCGGCTACTACCACGTCTGCATCTATACCCGCGAAAAGAGCGGCCTGGTGGTGCGGGCCGCCTATGGAGCCGTCGACATGGTCGAGGCCACGGCGATCCTCGACGAGAGCGGGCCGACGTACGGGCTGGTCGGCTACGCGGCCCGTACGGGCGAGACCTTGCTGGTCAACAGCGTCGCCCACGACCTGCGCTTCGTCCCCAGCCCGCGCCTGAGTCACACTGCGGCCAAGCTCGTGGCGGCGATCAAGCAGGAAGGTCAGGTTCTGGGCGTCGTCGCCATCGAGAGCGAGCAGCGGGGCGCGTTCGGCCAGCACGACCTGCACCTGCTCGAGGCGATCGCGGTGCAGACGGGCCTGGCCCTCGAGCACCTCAGGCGCAACGAAGAGCTAAGGCGCACCGAGGAGCGTCTGGCCCAGAGCGAGCGCCTCAGGGCCCTGGGCGAGCTGGCCAGTGGCGTCGCCCACGACTTCAACAACCTCCTGGCGAGCATCCTGGGGCACGCCCAGCTGCTCCTCGCCGAGCCGCTCGCGCCGAGGGTCGCCGAAGAGCTGCGGGTGATCGAGCGGGCGGCCCTCGACGGGGCCACGAGCGTGCGCCGCCTGCAGGGCTTCGCCCAGACGAACAGGGCCTTGCCGGACATGGCGGTCGACCTGGGCGAGATCATCGCCGAAAGCCTGGCGATCACCCGGCCGCGCTGGCGGGACGCCCCCCAGAGCCGGGGTGTCGAGATCGTCGTCAGTCACAAGCCCGGCGCGGTCCCGCCCTTCGCCGGCGATGGGCCGGCCCTGCGCGATCTGGCGACCAACCTGGTGCTCAATGCGCTCGACGCGATGCCCCAGGGGGGGCGCTTGCTGCTGCGGACGGCGACCCTCGCCCCCGAGCATAGCCCCCTGGGGACCAGGACCGCCCTGCTCGAAGTGAGCGACACAGGCGTGGGCATGAGCCCCGAGACTCAGGCTCGCGTCTTCGATCCCTTTTTCACCACCAAGGGGCCTCGCGGGACGGGCATGGGTCTGACCATGGTCTATGGCATTGTGCAACGTCACCAGGGACAGGTACACCTAAGCAGCGAGCCGGGGCGCGGCACGACCTTCAGCATCTATCTGCCCGCGCGGCCGGCCCCGAACGCGACCGCGCCGGCCGCCGTCGCCGCGACGCCTCTTCAGGGGCCGCGCCAGGTGCTGGTGGTCGACGACGACGAGACGGTGCGACGGGTGCTCGTGCGCCAGATCAGCAGGCTCGGCCACGTTGTGGCCGAGGCCGCGAGCGGCGAGGCGGCCCTGAGCCTGCTTTCGGCCAACCACTACGATCTGATCTGTACCGACCTCGGGATGCCAGGGATGTCGGGCTGGGAGCTGATCGCCAGGGCCAGGCAGCTGGACGGCGAGCTGCAGACCGTGCTGGTGACCGGTTGGGGCGAGCAGATTGACCAGGAGACGGCCCGCGTTCGCGGGGCCGACGCGGTGGTGGCCAAGCCGTTTGATCTGCTGCGGCTGCGGCAGGTCCTCGCCACACTGGCGGCGCGGCGAAGCGCGCACTAGACACGACGGAGCGAGCATGGACCCGGAGCAGGGGGAAGACACGGCCATAACCTGGCGCCGAGCGTCGCGACAGGTCTGGCGGCAAGGGGCCTTTCTGGCCGTGCTGATCACGACCCTGGCCCTGATCGCCCTGGCCCTCGGGGCAGCGGCCGCGTGGCTACAGGCCGGCCGCGACGAGGCCCGCAGCGCGGATCTGGCCCTGCTGGTCGCGCCGGCGGTGCCCGCCGAGGGCCTGGTCGAGCACGCCTTCGAGCTGTACCGGCGCGGCTATGTGCCTACGCTGCTGCTCACAGGCGAGGGGCAGGCAGGGCTGAAGGCCCAACTGGTCGAGCGCGGCGTGCCCGAGGCGATGATCATCAGCGACGCCGCGATGCAGGCCGAGACCCCCGACCTGCGCCGGCTCGCCCGCCAGGCGCGGCTCGAGGGCGCCACCAGCATGCTTGTGGTCACGGCGCCAAACGAGACGCTGCGCTCGCTCAAAATTGCCCGCGACCAGGGGCTCAACGCCTTCGGCTCGCCCCCGCCCGACGCCGCGACCGAACCCCTGGGCCTGGCCGGGGCCAGCCTGCGCTACTGGCGCTATGTCCTCTTCGGCCTCTAGGCCGAGCCGCGGCGCCTCGGCGACGGCCCGGAATTAGTACTAAAGTCCCTTGCAGGCACGCCGCCACCCTCGTCGGGAGGGGTGATAACGATTATCAGGAAGCGCGCCGCCCCCTCAGCCGGGTTTCAGACAGCAGACTCGGGCCTGAGAAGGCAGCCGGTCATCAGGGCCGCGCGACGCCGACGACGACGACGACGAAGAAAGCCTTTACAAAAAACAACGAATCTCATTACAGTTCGATTGCACCAAACGGCACTATACGGCATTATAGTCGCAAATATCCAGGTACTATTGACAGAATTGCTGGCTTACCTTAAACTGATTTTACTTTTGAAGTGGGCGCGCCGGAATTGTCTGCGCGACCCAGGTTTACGGACCGTCCCACTCAGCACTACAGCCATGGCGCCACGCGGAAGGGTCAGCGAGCCCGACCAAGTGGTAAACATGAAGTAAACCTGATACGGCGCTGACGCTTGCAGTGCGCGCGATCCTATGGTATAGTCGGGTCATCCCTACCTGACTACCAACGTGGACGTGGACACCAAGAGCGTGTCGCGGGTGTAGGACCCGCCCAACTGCGTCACGGGGACCCAAGTGAGGTGGACTGCTCCATGATCGAGCTCAATCGAAACCAGCCGTCATCACCGTTGCGCGGCGATGTCGAGGGTCTGAAACAGCTAGCGGCCCACAGACGCGACAGGTACAGACAGCAGAGCCAATCACTCAAAGGGCTCCGCAACCGCGCCGCTCTTTCTCTATCCCACCCCGGCACCTGGCTCAAGCAACTCCCGACCCGCTTTGTGCTCCACACCGTCGTGGCGCTGACGGTGCCCCTGGCTCTTCTCCTCAGCCAGCTTCCGGCCCGTCCGGCCGCCCCCCCCACCAGCGAAGTCACCCTCAGCGAGATCCCCATTGGTATCGGGCCAATCGACCTCGGCCACGAGCACGACGTGCTGCCGATGGTTGGCGACCCGCCCCTCGACGAGGATGACGCCCTGCCGGTGCCGCTATCGCTCTCGTCGCGCAGCGAGCTCCTGGCGCCTCTGACGGTGCCGGCGATGATCTCGGGCGACGTGGTGAAGCTACGCAATGGCCCGGGCCTGGCCTACGACGAGGTGAGCCGGATCAACGGCGGCGAGGGCGTCGAGGTGATCGGCCGCCACGAGGAGTGGCTGCAGGTGCGCCGCGACGGCGACCAGACGATTTACTGGGTCGCCGCCGAGCTGATCGACATCCCCGAGGCCGTGGTCTTCAACCTGGCCCAGGTCCCGACGAGCCTGATCCCGCCCCCGCCCCCGCCGAAGATCGGCGTGATCCGCGAAGAGGGCGTCAACCTGCGCGATGGCCCCGGCAAGAACTACGTGAGCATGGCCAAGATGGGCCTCGGCCAGGAGTTGACCCTGATCGAGCGCTTCGAGGGCTGGTTCCTGGTCGAGTACGGCCCCATGTACGGCTGGGTCACGGCCGACTTCATGAACATTGGCGAAGGCGTGATCGAGCGCGTGCCGGTCGCCCAGAGCGTCCCCGACCCCAACCCGCCCCTGGTCGGCACCATCCTCGAGAACTCGGTCAACCTGCGCAAGGGCCCCGGCTCGGCCTACGAGCGAGTCGGCTCGGCCGACGCCGGCAACGGCGTCAGTCTGCTCGCCCGCCACAAAGACTGGTTCCGCGTCCAGCTCGAGAACGGCACGAAGGCCTGGGTCTTCTCAGACCTGCTCAAGGTCTCGCCTATGGCTGTGCGCCGCGTCCCGGTCACCAACGACATTCCGGCCCTCCCCGCCCGCGCCCGGGCCACAGGCGGCGGCGGCGGCGGCGGCCCGGTGAACATCGCGGCCAGCGGCGACGTCGCCAGCTACGCGGTGCAGTTCATCGGCTCGCGCTACCGCTGGGGCGGCTCCGGCCCGGCCGGCTTCGACTGCAGCGGCCTGACCAGCTACATCTACCGGCAGTTCGGGGTGGGCCTGCCCCACAGCGCCGCCGGCCAGTACAGCACCCGCTTCGGCGCGATGATCGGCAACATGAGCAATGTGGCCCCCGGCGACCTGCTCTTCTTCGCCGGCACCGGCGGACGCCGCGGCATCTCGCACGTGGCGGTCTACATCGGCGGCGGCCAGATGGTCCACGCCATGACCCCGCGCTACGGCGTGCAGGCCTCGGGCATCTGGAGCAGCTACTGGCAGAACCACTTCGTCGGGGCGATCAGGCCGTATCGCTAAGCCGCCCCCTCAGAGCCGACCGCGAAGGGCGCCCCCCGTGGGGCGCCCTTCGCTATGGGGTGGTATAATCGTCCGCCGGAAGACCTCAACATGCCGAAAGGGGCGTCAATGAAAGGGCTAGTTTTGAGCGGCGGCAAAGGCACGCGCCTGCGCCCGATCACCTATACCAGCGCCAAACAGCTGGTGCCGGTGGCCAATAAGCCCGTGCTCTTCCGCGTGATCGAGGCCATCCGCGACGCGGGCATCACCGACATCGGGATCGTCATCGGCGATACAGGCGACGAGATCCGCGCCGCCGTGGGCAATGGGCGACGCTGGGGCGTGCAGATCACCTACATCCCCCAAGAGGCGCCCCTCGGCCTGGCCCACGCGGTCAAAATCAGCCAGGAGTTCATCGGCGACGACCGCTTCGTGATGTTCCTGGGCGATAACTGCATCCAGGGCGGGATCAGCCCCCTGATCGAGCAGTTCGGCCGCAGCCGCCATAACGCCCAGATCGTGCTCAAGAAAGTGCAGGACCCACGGCAGTTCGGCGTCGCCGAGCTCGACGACGATGGCCGCATCGAGCGCCTGGTCGAGAAGCCCCGCGAGCCGCGCAGCGACCTGGCCCTGGTCGGCATTTATATGTTCGACCCGCATATCTTCGAGGCGGTCAACAGCATCAGGCCCTCGCCCCGCGGCGAGCTCGAGATCACCGACGCCATCCAGTGGCTCGTCGCGGCGGGCCACCAGGTCTTCCCCTATGTCCACGAGGGCTGGTGGATCGATACCGGCAAGAAGGACGATCTGCTCGAGGCCAACAGGCTCATCCTCGAAGAGCTGCCCGCCTCGAACCAGGGCTATGTCGACCGCGACTCGCAGCTGATCGGCAAGGTGATCATCGAGGCGGGCGCCGAGGTGATCAACTCGACCATCCGCGGCCCGGCGATCATCGGCGAGAAGACGCGCATCCTCAATGCCTATGTCGGGCCGTTCACCTCGATCTACCACGACTGCCTGATCGAGGAGAGCGAGATCGAGCACAGTATTATGCTCGAGCATAGCCGCATCCGCGGCCTGCCCCACCGCCTCGAGGATAGCCTGATCGGCCGCAATGTCGAGGTGGCGCGCAGCCCGCTCAAGCCCAAAGCCTACAGACTCATGCTCGGCGATAACTCGACCGTCGGGGTGCTCTAGGGCTCCGTCCGAGCTACTCGGACGGGTAATGGTTCAGGGAGGCCAGGCCTCCCCGTGCCCCTCGCCCCTCCTGGTGCCAGCGGGTCATGGTTAGGGGATGCCAGGCCTCCCCGCGCCCCTCCTAATGCCGTCAGGCGCTTGGTCTCTTTATGGCTCTGTTATGAGTGCGTAACATCCGTAGCTTAGCCTCGACTCGTACAGTAGAGTATTAGCGGTATGTTCAGCGAGGCTCCTACGATGCGCAAGATCCCTTCGTCAGAAATTACGCCCGAGCAGGTCTACCTGTCGCGGCGCGCCTTTATGGGCGGCGCGGCGACCCTGGGTGCGGCCGCCCTGCTGGCCGCGTGCGGCGGCGGCGCCAGCCTGCCCGCGGCGACGGCGCTCCCCGTCGATGCCCGCACCGATGAGCTCGGCGATCCGCTCAACAGCTTCGAGCAGATCACCGGCTACAACAACTACTACGAGTTTACCACCGACAAAGAAGGCGTGGCCGGCCTCGCCCAGGGCTTCACGACCTCGCCGTGGGAGGTGCAGGTCGGCGGCCTGGTGAGTAAGCCGCGCACCTTCGCCATGGAGGATCTGCTGGCCTTCGAGCAGGAGGAGCGCATCTACCGGCTACGCTGCGTCGAGGCCTGGTCGATGGTCATCCCCTGGAACGGCTTCCCCCTCGCCCGCCTGCTCGACGCGGTCGAGCCCACGGCCGAGGCGAAGTTCGTGCGCTTCGAGACGGTCTACCGACCCGAGGAGATGCCCGGCCAGAAGGCCCCCTTCTACCCCTGGCCCTACGTCGAGGGCCTGCGCCTCGACGAGGCCATGCACGACCTGACCCTGCTGGCCACCGGCCTCTACGGCCGCGAGCTGACCCCCCAGAGCGGCGCGCCGGTGCGCCTGGTGGTGCCCTGGAAGTACGGCTTCAAGAGCATCAAGTCGATCGTCAAGATCGACCTGGTGGCCGAGGCCCCCACCTCGCTCTGGATGGACCTGGCGCCGAACGAGTATGGCTTCTACGCCAACGTCAACCCCGAGGTCTCGCACCCGCGCTGGTCGCAGGCCAGCGAGCGGCGTATCGGCGAGCTGCAGCGCCGGCCAACCCTGCCCTTTAACGGCTACGCTGATGAGGTGGCCGCCCTCTACGACGGCATGAACCTGCGGATCAATTTCTGATGGCGACGCAAAGCGAGCGCGTGGAGCGGCGGGGCGGCGGGCCCCGCCCCGCCCTGAGCGGCGCGCTGAAGATCGCGGTCCACCCCCTGAGCCTGCTGCCCCTGGCCCTGATGATCTTCGACGGGGTGAGCGGCCGGCTATCGGTGAACCCGATCCAGGAGCTGACCCAGCGCACCGGCAGCGCCGCCCTGATCCTGCTGCTGCTCTCCCTGGCCTGCACACCGCTCAACCGACTGCTGGGCTGGAAGTGGGCCGCGGCGCTGCGCAAACCTCTGGGGCTGTACAGCTTCCTCTACGTCTGCCTGCACCTGCTGATCTTCTTCGCCGTCGACTACGGCCTCGACCTCGGCTTGATCACCCAGGCCATCGTCGAGAAGCGCTACGTGCTGGCCGGCCTGGCGAGCTTCCTGCTGCTCGTGCCCCTGGCCCTAACCTCGACCAAAGGCGCGCAGCGACAGCTCGGCCGCTGGTGGCGGCGGCTCCACCGGCTGGTCTACCTGGCGGCCATCCTGGCGGTCCTGCACTTCCTCTGGCTCTCGAAGACCATCTACGAGCCGCTGATCTACGGGGCGATCCTGCTCGCCTTGCTGGGCGTGCGCGCCTTGAGATTGCGGCGCGCCCCTGCTAGAATAGCAGGAAGGCCGGCCCCGCCCTCGCCGCCCCCAAGCCAGAGCGAGGGTTGAGGGCCCGATAGGTGGTCTATGTCAGAGCTGAAGGACAAGCTGGTGCTCGTCGTCGACGACGAGCCACGCATGGTCAGCTTCATGCGCCTGAACCTCGAGCTCGAGGGGATGCGCGTGAGCACGGCCGCCAACGGCCGCGAGGCCGTGGACCGCGTGCGCGAGGATATGCCCGATGTCGTGCTGCTGGACGTGATGATGCCGGTGATGGACGGCTTCGAGGCCCTGCGCCGGATCAGGCAGTTCTCGCAGGTGCCCGTGCTCATCCTGACCGCCAAGGATGAGGAAGACGACCGGGTGCGCGGGCTCGAGCTGGGCGCCGACGACTATGTCGGCAAGCCCTTCAGCCATCGCGAGCTGGTGAGCCGGATCAAGGCGGTGCTGCGCCGTCACTACACGGCCCCGCCCGTGCCCCAGACCATGGTGCGCGTCGACGACCGGCTCAGCATCGACTTCGCCCGCCGCGAGGTGCTGGTGGGCGGCCAGCGGGTCAACCTGCGCCCGACCGAGTACCGCCTGCTCTACCACCTGGTGCAGAACGCCGGCTATGTGCAGACCCACGAGATGCTGCTCTCGAAGGTCTGGGGCCCCGAGTACCGCGACGAGAACCACTATCTGCGCCTCTACGTCACCTACCTGCGCCAGAAGATCGAGGAGGACCCGGCCAACCCCCAGTACATCCTCACCGAGCGCGGGGTGGGCTATCGCTTCGTCGACTTCGAGAGCAGAGGCGCGGCCTAACCCCCCTCGTCGACCAGGCTGAGGATCAGCTGCCTGAGCTGGCGGAGGCGCCGGTCGAGGCCCTCGGGGCGCAGGCGCAGGTCGTCGCGCCCCTGGCTGAGCTGCAGGCGGAAGGTGTCGATCGGGCCCTTCTCCTGCTCGGCGCTGAAGGCGTAGGCCCGGTCGAGGGAGCGGTAGGCGGTCAGCAGGGTGCGGTCGGCCTCGTCGAGGTCGTTCTGCTGAAGGGCAACGATGGCGTCGTCGATCTGCGAAGCGGCCCGCAGCAGGTAGAGGGCGCTCCAGAGCTGACGGTCCTCCTCCTGCAGGTCGAGGATATCGAGGCGCAGCACACCCTCGGGGGGGGCGGCCCCGGGCGTGGCCGTGGGGCCGGGCGTGGCCGGGGCGGGGAGTGTCGCCGTGGGCGCGGGGTCTGTGGGCGCGGGGTCTGTGGGCGCGGGGGCCGTGATGGCGGCGGAGGGGGCGGGGGCGCGGGGGAAGAGCAGGGCCTGGGCGGCCAGACTCAACAAAACGGCTGCGACCGCCGTGATCAGATACGGCAGCGCAGCCGCGAGGCCATTGCGCGGAGGGGGTGCGGGGGCGGCCACCTCGGGGGGCTGGGGGTCATCGGACACCGCGGGGCCCTAGATCTCGTTGGCCAGGAGGATGGCCTGGGCGATCTCCTTCATGGACTTGCGGGTGTTCATCGAGAGTTGCTGGATCTTGCGGAAGGCCTCAGCCTCTTTCAGGCCCTGCGTATCCATAAGGATGCCCTTGGCCCGCTCGACCAGCTTGCGCGTATCGAGGGTCTCCTTGAGGTCTGAGATCTGCTTGTCCATCTCCAGGAACTCCTGGTAGCGGGCCATCGCAATTTCGATGGCGGGCAGCAGCTCGGCCTCGCGGAAGGGCTTGACGACATAGTTGACCACGCCGGCCTCCTTCGCGCGCTCGACGAGCTCGCGGTCGGAGTAGGCGGTGAGGAGCAGCACGGGGGCGATCTTCTCTTCGGTGAGGATCTTGGCCGCCTGGATGCCGTCGAGCTTGGGCATCTTGATGTCCATGAGGACCAGGTCGGGCTTCAGCTCACGGGCCAGATTTATGACGCTGACCCCATCGCCGGCCTCGCCGACCACAAGGTAGCCGAGACCCACGAGGGTCTCTTTGAGGTTCATGCGGATGATCGACTCATCATCGGCGATGACCAGACGAGTCTGGGCCATACGATGCCCCTTAGCATACAAGAATAACGCCGGGTCCAGAAGCACAGCGGCAAGTATAGCATGGCGCAGTGGGTGGGTCAACCGAGGGGAATCCCCCACGCCCAGCCGGTAAACCGGCGGGCTAGCGCTACAAAGCCCGCCTGCGCGAGCTCAGAGGCCACCCAGGTGGCCTTCGTACCCCGTAGCCGGTCCGTTTCATGGCCCGGCACAGGATGCAGACGTTGCATCAGCCCTGAATCCCCGCTGCGACCGAACGCTACTTGTAGGCGACCAGGGCCGACTCGCGGTCGGGGTAGATCTTGAACAGGGTGTCGAAGCGGCTCTTGCGGAAGATCTCGGCGACCTGGGGCTGGAGCCCGGCGAGGCGCAGGTCGCCGCCGAGGGGCTGCACCGCCTTGTGGGTGGTGAGCAGCATGCGCAGCGCGAGGCTGGCGACGAAGGTGACCTGGCTCATGTCGGCGAGGACTTTGCCCTTATGTGCCGTGGCGACCTCGGCCAGATGGCCCTCGAGGGCGGCGACCCCAACGGCGTCGAGGCGGGCGGGCAGCTCGATCACAAGCACATCGCTGATCTGCTCTACGTTCACGCCGGCAACCCCTTTCCTATACTGTCGTGTGTCATTTTGCACAAGAGGTGAACTGGGCTGCTATTATAGCACGCTACCATGCGCAGCTTGGGCCACCCAGCCCGGCGAGGTGGTATGGAGGGGGCAGGCCCCTCCAGCTCCCCTTCAGAATCGCACAGGTCAGGATACGTGAGCCACTACATCCGCGTGACGACCAGCAGGGTCATGTCATCAGCCTGAGGCGCGCCCGAGGAGTGGGCGTCGACCTGGGTGATGACCGCGTCGACCAGGGCCTGTGAGGCGAGGCCGGCGCCCGCCCTGATGGCGGCGTGCAGCTGCTCGTCGCCATAGAGCTCGTCGGCGGGGCTCAGGGCCTCGGTGATGCCGTCGCTGAAGGCCACCAGGCGCTCGCCGAGCCCGAGGGTCGCCCGCTGCACCTCGTAGCTCTGGGCCGGCACGATGCCGATGGGCAGGGCCCCCTCGCCGGTCTCGACGATCGTCGCCGCGGCGGCGCCGACCAGCAGCGGCGGGTTGTGGCCCGCGTTGACATAGGCCAGCTCGCCCGTGGCCGGGTCGAGCACCGCGTAGAACAGCGTGATGAACATATTGCTGTCGCCGTGTTCGCGGCAGATATAATCGTTGACCAGCCAGAGGGCCCCGGTGAGCACGCTCTCGGCGTCGCGGGCCAGATTGCCCTGGAAGATCCAGGGGGCCTGGGAGGCGGCCCGCAGCAGCGAGCGGGTCAGGGCGACGAAGAGGGCGGCGGTCACCCCTTTGCCGCAGGCGTCGGCGACCACCAGGCCGAGGCGACCATCGGACAGCTCGATGCAGTCGAAGAAGTCGCCCCCGACGGCCTGGGCGCCGCGGCTGAAGGCGGCCACCTGCCAGCCGGGGGGCTGGGGCAGATGACGGGGGAGGAACGACTCCTGGATGCGCCGGGCGACCGCCAGCTCCTCCTCGATGCGGTTCAGGCGGATCAGCTCGGCCTGGGCGGCCTGGAGCTGCCTATAGGCGGCGAGCAGCTCGGCGTTCTTGCGCTCGAGGTCGCCGATCATGCGCTGGTTGGTGTTGCGCACCCGCGCCGTGCCGCTACGCAGCATGGTCATGGCCAGCTCGGGGTTCGAGCTGAGCAGGGTCTTGAAGGCCTCCTCGCCGAGCACAATCAGGTCGGCGTCGAGCAGGGCGCGCACCGTCGCCGAGCGCGGGCTGCGGTCGATCAGGGCCATCTCGCCGATCAGCTGGCCGGGCCTGTAGACATCGAGGCGCAGCTCCTCGCCGCCCACATAGGTGAACACCTCGAGCTCGCCGGCGAGGATGACGAAGCACTCGACGCCCACCTCGCCCTGGTGGAAGAGCACCTCGCCGGCGACGACCTGACGTCGCTCGACGCTGGCGGCGAGGGCATCGACGGCGGCGGCGGGCAGCTGGCTGAACAGGGGCACCTCGCGCAGCAGAGAGTCGAGCATACCCTTATCGTCCCTTGATCACTGTCAGCTCGTTCCAGCCGCTGACGGGGTCGTGGCTATAGTCGAGCCGGTCGGCCAGCTGACGAACAAAGAAGAGGCCCAGGCCGCCGATCGCACGCTCCGAGGCCTGATCGCCGCTCAGGTCGGGGTCGGGGTGCTCGCGCGGGTCGAAGGGTTGCCCACGGTCGCGGATGGTCACGCGCAACTGGTCGTCCTCGCAGACGCAGGTCAGCTGGATGATGTCGCGGGCGCCCTCGCTGTAGCCGTACTTGACGATATTGGTGGCGATCTCCTCGATCACCAGGCGCATCAGGTAGCACTGGTCGGCAGAGAGGGGCAGGCGGGTCTCGACGCTGTCGCTGAACGCCATCAGGGTGGCGATGCTATCCCACTCGCCCGGCACCTCGATCTGCTGCTTCATAGGGGCGACCCTTATGCGTGACACTGCCTGGGGTGGAGTATAGCATGGGCCCAGCACAAGGTTTGACATCGGCGTCGCGCGAAGACTATAATCCACATAGCCCCCAAGTTTTCCACAACTGAATGACCGTGTGGTGAAAGGAGCGTTCGATGCTGAACCTCGCCGTGATCCTGGAGCAGAGCACACGCCGCGACCCGGGCAAGGTTGCCGTTACCCTGGACGATTACAAGCTGCGCTACGCCGAGCTGAACGGGGCCGCCAACAAGCTGGCCAACGCCCTGGTGAAGCTGGGTGTGCAGCGTGGCGACAAGGTGGCAATCATGCTGCCGAACACGCCCCACTTCCCGATCAGCTACTACGGGATCCTGAAGGCGGGCGCCACGGTCGTGCCGCTGAACGTGCTGTTCAAGCAGAACGAGGTCCAGTACCACCTCGAGGACAGCGACGCCAAGGCCCTGATCGTCTGGGAGGGCTTCGCGGGCGAGGCCGCGCCGGGCTTCCAGCGGGCCCAGACCTGCCACAACTTGATCGTGGTGCAGGCCCCCGGCAGCACTAACCCCCTGCCCGACGGCGCCCTCAGCTTCAACCAGCTGATGGCCGACAACGCGCCGACCTTCGACACAGTGCAGACCCAGCCCAGCGACACGGCGGTCATCCTCTACACCTCGGGCACCACAGGCCGCCCCAAGGGGGCCGAGCTGTCGCACTTCAACATGTTCTTCAACGCCATGGTCGGAGTCGAGAAGCTGCTCTATGTCAAGCCCGACGAGGTCGGCCTGGCGGTGCTGCCGCTCTTCCACTCCTTCGGGCAGACCTGCGTCATGAACGCGCTGATCTACACCGGCGGCACGATCACGATGCTGCCGCGCTTCGAGCCGATCAAGGCGATGGAGATCATCCAGCGCGACAAGGTGACCTACTTCGCCGGGGTGCCGACGATGTACTTCTACCTGCTCAACCACCCCGAGGCCGGCAACTACGACCTCTCGTCGCTGCGCCTGTGCGTCTCGGGCGGCTCGGCCATGCCCGTGGAGGTCATGCTGAACTTCAACAAGAAGCATAATGTGCAGATCATGGAGGGCTACGGCCTCTCCGAGACCTCGCCGGTGGCCTCGTTCAACCACCTGGATCGCCCGGCCAAGCCCGGCAGCATCGGCACGCCGATCTGGGGCGTCGAGATGGCCGCCGTCGACGCCGAGGGCCGGCCGGTCGCCGCGGGCGAGATGGGCGAGATTGTCATCCGCGGCCACAATGTGATGAAGGGCTACTACAAGCGCCCCGAGGCCACGGCCGAGGCCATCCGCAGCGGCTGGTTCCACACGGGCGACCTGGCGAAGATCGACGAGGAGGGCTACTTCTTCATTGTCGACCGGGTCAAGGATATGATCATCCGCGGCGGCTTCAACGTCTACCCGCGCGAGATCGAGGAGATCCTCTACGCCCACCCGGCCGTGGCCGAGGCGGCCGTGATCGGCGTGCCCGACCCCGCCCTCGGCGAGGAGATCAAGGCCGTGGTGGCCCTCAAGCCCGGCCAGAGCGCAGGCGACCAGGAGCTGATCGACTACTGCAAGGAGCGCCTGGCCGCCTACAAGTACCCGCGCTCGGTCGAGTTCCGCGACACCCTGCCGAAGACGGCCACCGGCAAGATTCTCAAGCGCGAGCTGAAGTAGGGGGGATGCGTAACCGAGTTACGCTTTTCGCCGCTGCCCGCGGCGGGGGTATGGGGGCCTGCGGCCCCGACCATGAGGGAGGCGTGGAGGGGCCAGGCTCTCCACGCCTCCCGCATGGCGCCGGCAGGCCCTCCACGCCTCCATCAGGGGGGGCGTGGGGCGGGCTGATCAGCGAATTGTGAGGGTGGTCAGTACGACGGGTGCGCCGCCCTCTGCGGGGAGGGGCGCGCCCGTTGCGGCGTCGTAGAGGCCGATCTGCAGGGTGTACTCGCCGGGGGCGAGGGCGGGCAGAGGGAGGTCGGCCCGGTCGATCACCAGCTCGCCCGGCCGCCAGCGGCTAGTCGGGTAGTCCTCGTGGCGCAGGGGCAGGTCGCGCTGGGCGACCCGGTTGCCCGCCGCGTCGTAGACGTGGACGAAGAGGGTGTAGTCGACCCCCATGGGGGCCAGGGCGCGCCAGTAGAGGTTGATCTGGGCCGGCTGCCCGGGCGAGAGCTCGCGCGCGTCGGCCCCCTCGAGGGGCGTGATCCGGCTGCGCGGCTCGCCGGGGCGCAGCTCGTAGCCAAGTAAGGCGACCGCCTCGCCGAAGGCGGCCTCGCGACGTACGAACGGCATGAGGTCGAGCTGCTCGCCTAGATCGATCACGGCCCCGCCCGGGCCCGGCTGCAGCCCCAGGTCGCGGGGCGGCATGGTGAGCAGCGGCGCGCCGCCCTCGAGCAGACGCCGGTAGTTCGACTCGACCTCGGGGCCGTAACGCTCGTCGTTCAGCAGCAGATAGCGGTAACCGCGCGCGCTGTACCACTCGGGGCCGTGCTCGCCCAGGAAGCCCACGGGCTCGGCGGCGGGGTCGCCGGCCCACTGGACGGCGTTGGCCTCGACGGCGGCGAGCATACCGCGGGGCTGGGCGCGCAGCTCTTCGGCGGCCTGCACCAGGGTGTGCGGCCTGCCCCAGTAGCCCAGCAGCCAGGCCGTGTCCAGGGCGTGGGGGATGACCAGCAGCGCGCCCAGGAGGGCCAGGGCGATGTTCGAGGCGCGCCCGGCGACCCTGGCGCGGCGCTGCTCTGCGGTCGAGGGCGACCCGCCCGGCCTGATATCGATTAGCTGGGGGCCCTCGACCCCGGCCCGCGCGCCCAGCCTGCGCCCGATCCAGGCGGCGAGCTCGGCCGTGGCCGCGGCGGCGAGGATGGCGACGGCGGGGTAAATGATCAGCAGGTTGCGCACAAAGTTGGTGGTGTAGGAGAGCAGCAGCAGCATCTCGATCGCGACTGTGGCGAGCAGCAGCAGGCTCTGGCGCGGGGCCCGGCGCAGCAGCAGCGGCAGCCCGGCCAGCAGGAGCAGGCTGCCCGACCAGCGCAGCCCCTCGCGCCAGAAGAAGCCGGCGTAGCCCGCGAAGTTCCACGGCCCCTCGAAGTTGCCCCCGCCCAGGCTATAGATCTCGGACTGGCCGGTCACGTCGGCGTAAAAGTGCTCCCACTCGACCAGTGCGTAGGGGTTGGTGAGGAAGAAGACGCCGATCGCGAGGGCGGCGGCGGCGATGAGGCGCCCGCTGTGGGCAAGCACGAGCGAGGTAAAGCTGCGCCCCGCCCCGGCCTGGGCTCGCTGGTCCCAGAGGTAGATCAGGGCCGCCACGCCCAGGGCCAGGCCGACGAGGCCGGCGTTGTACTTGACGGCGGCGGCCAGGCCGGTGGCCACACCGCCGACCAGGTAGCCGCGCCAGCGCCCGGTGCGCGCGACCTCCCAGGCGGCGAGCAGGATGACGGTAGCGAAGAGGCCGGTGGGGCCGCTGGTGGCGATATAGTAGCTGTGCTCGACGTGGAACTTCGACGCCGCCAGCAGGGCGGCCGCCAGCAGGGCGGTGCGCCAGCCGAACATGCGCCTGGCCAGCTCGTAGGCCAGGACCACGGTGGCCGCCCCGAGCACGGCGATCAGGGCGCGGTTCCAGATGTAGAGACCCTCGTCGACGGTGAAGCCGTAGGTCTTGTCGGGCAGATCGGCCAGCGAGGGGTAGACCCCCGCACGAACCTGCAGCTCGCCATAGGCCCTGGTGACCACGGCCAGCATATAGAAGACCAGGGTCGGGTGCCGAAAGAAGTTCGGGTTGGGGTCGCCCGCACGCACCATGTCGACCACCTCTTCGACATAGTGGGGCTCGTCGGCGTGCTCGACGTAGGGCAGGCCCCAGTCGAGGACGACGACGCGGGGCAGCAGGGCCGCCACGAAGATGAGCAGGGCCAGGATCAGCGCAGCGCGGCGCGAGAGCGAGTGCGGCTCGACCATACGGGAAGTGTACCATGACTCGCCGCGGAGCCTGTTCCGCCCTGGATGGGAGGCCAGGCCGCCTAATCCTCCCAGGGCAGGCGCGGCAGGCGGGCCAGGGCCGCCTTGTAGCGAGCCTCGTCGTAGGGCTTGCCGGCCTTCATGACATCGAAGATCTCGGCGACGACGGCCGTCGCGATCAGCTCGCGGGCGCCCTCGCGGGTGTAACCCTGAGCGACGAGGCGCTCGAGGGTCTGCCGGGTCTCTGGGGGTTGGCCCATGGCGAGCTGATTGTCGACCACCTCGAGGATGGCGGCGCGCAGCGCCGGGTTGGCGGACTGCGGCTCGTCGGGCGCGGGGGGCGGCACGGCCCGCCCGCGCCTGCGGGGTCGCTGGGTCATCTGGCGTTCCTCCCTTTCAGGCTCGGCGATTCTGCCGGCCATGATACCCTAGGGCCCGCCCATGGTATAGTTGTCAAATCCTCTTTTTGCCTGGAGACGCGATGAATCTCTCACACTGGCACGCCACCCTCGAGCGGCCCGCCCTGCCCAGCAGCGACCTGCCCAGACGGGCCGAGGTGGTGGTGCTCGGGGGCGGGGTGCTCGGCGCCTTCACGACCTACTGGCTGGCCCGGGCCGGCGCGGCGCCGGTGCTGATCGAGCGGGGCGGGCCGGCCGCGGGGGCCTCGGGGCATAATGGCGGCCTCTGTGTCGCCGGCGCCGCCGAGGGCTACCCCGACGCCGCCGCGCGTCTGGGCCGCGAGACCGCCCGCGCGGTCTGGTCGCTGACCCTCGGCGGGCTCGCGCTGCTCCAGCAGGTGACGGCCGAGGAGGCGATCGCGTGCGAGCTGCGCCCCACGGGGAATCTGGGGCTGGCCCTCGACGAGGAGCAGCTGGCCGCCTTCGAGCATGGCGTCGCCATGCTGCACGAGGATGGCTTCACGGGGGTCGAGATCCTCGACCTGGAAGCGGCCGGCGACTACATCGGCGCCGCCCTGGGGCCACAGGTGGTCGGGGCCAAGCTCAACCGCAACGCGGCGAGCCTGCACTCCGCCCGGCTCGTCCACGGGGTGCTGGCGGCGGCGGCCCGCCACGGTGCGCGACTCTGCTGGAACACTGAGGTGACGGGGGTGCGCTCAGCGGGCGGGGTGGTCACCCTAGAGACGGGCGGGGGCCAAATCGAGGCCGGCGCCGCAGCGCTGGCGCTCAACGCTTGGAGCGGCGACCTGCTGCCCGCCCTGGCGGGCCTAATCACGCCGGTGCGCGGTCAGGTGCTGGCAACTGCGCCGGCGCCCGCAATGCTGCGCTGCGGCTTCGGGGCGAGCCTGACCCCGACCGGGGAGTACGGGCAGCAAACGCCGGACGGCACGGTGATTTTCGGGGGGTACCGGGCCGTGGCGCCCGGGCGCGATGTGGGCGTGCGCGAGATGGCGCCGAGCGCCCCAGTGCAGCAGGCCCTGGACGAGGGTCTGGGGCGGCTCTTCCCGGCGCTAGCGGACCTGCCGGCCGAGCGACGCTGGGCGGGCCTGATGGGCTTCACGCCCGACTATCTGCCCGTGGCCGGGGCCGCGCCGGACCTGCCGGGCGTCTGGTTCGCCGGCGGCTTCAGCGGCCATGGGATGCCGTTCGCGGCCCCCTTTGGGCGCCTGCTGAGCGAGGCCGCAACCACGGGCCGGGCGCCCGAGGCGCTCGCGCCCTACCGGCTCGAGCGGGCTAGCCTGGGGATCAAGCGCTAGGCGTCGCGCGGGAAGAGCCGATTGGCGACGATGGCGCTGTCCGGCAGCACCCGCGAGCGGACAAGCTGCTCGCCGCTGAAGACACCCAGCGCCGCATAGGCCTCGCCCTCGAGAGCGAGAACCTCGACGCTACGGGCGGCGGGGTCGACAATCCAGTACTCGCTGACGCCGATGCGGGCGTAGGCGCCGCGCTTGCCCTCGACCGGGTCGCGGTCGTAGGCCGCTGTGCTGGGCGAGGCGATCTCGACCACCAGATCGGGCGGCCCCAGCAGGCGCTTCTCGGCCACGATATCAAGGCGCGCCCGCAGGACCACCGCCGCGTCAGGGCGCAGGGTCGCGATGCCAGCGTCGATGTCGGGGCTGCCGTAAACACGTCCTAGATTAGTTTCTTCGACGATTGCAAACAGGCGAGCGCCGATCGATATTACCAGCCGCTCGTGCTCGGGGGTGGGCGCGGGGGCCATGTAGAGTACTCCGTCAATGATCTCGTAGCGAAACCCTTCTGCCTCGGGCAGGCGGGCATAGTCGGCGTATGTCCACTGGCCCTGGTGGGGGCCGGGGACATGGCTGGCTCGCACGACTGTCGTCGCCGTATCAGGGATTACACTCATCACTGCTCCTCACGGAAGGCTACCTATCATGGGCTCGCCCGCCCATGATAGCACATGGCCCTACAAAGAAGGCGTGGAGGGACTGGCCCCTCCACGCCTCCCTGACGGTGGCGCGGGGATGCGAGAGGCCGAAGACCCCTTGACGATATATCGTTAGCGTGCTATAGTCGACACATCACGATATATCGTTAACGAAAGGGATCAGTCAGATGCATAACCGACACTTCCACGGGCGCGGCGGGCGCCACCACCACGAGCACGGACACGACGAGGGCGGCTGGGACGAGGGCCGCGGCCACGGCTGGGGCCACGGCCGCGGCGAGGGACGGGGTCACGGATGGGGCGAGGGCCGCGGCCACGGCTGGGGCCACGGCGGCGGGCGCGGCCCCTTCTGGTTCGGCCCCGGGCGGCGCGGGCGCCCCGAGGGCCCCTTCGGCCCCTTCGGGCCCTTCGGCGACGACCCGTTCGGCGGCGGACCCTTCGGCGGGCCGCCGCGCCGGCAGCGCCGCGGCGACATCAGGTTCGCCCTGCTCGAGCTGCTGGCCGAGCAGCCGCGCCACGGCTACGACCTGATCAAGGAGCTCGAGCGTCGCTTCGGCGGCTTCTACAGGCCGAGCCCCGGCTCGGTCTACCCCACCCTGCAGCTGCTCGAGGACGAGGGTCACCTGACCAGCGAGAGCGTCGAGGGCAAGCGGGTCTACACGATCACCGACAGCGGCCGACAGCTGCTGGCCGAGCGCGAGCCCGAGCGCCACGGCGGCCCGGGGCGCCCGCCCTTCGGCCCCATGGGCGGCCGCGAGGATCTGGGCGAGCTGCGGCGCAGCGCCGGGGCCCTGATCGAGGTGGTGATGCAGGCGGCTCGCCATGGCTCCCCCGAGCAGGTGCGCGCCGTGATGCAGGTCCTCGAGCGGGCCCGCCGCGAGATCTACAGCGCCCTCGCCGCCGACGCCCCCGGCTCGCAAGAGCAGTAGGCGAAAGCCGGCAGCAGTCCACAAAAGCGCAGCCCGCGGCAGATGTCGCGGGCTGCGCTTTTGCATGTCTGGAGGCAGTTAGCCGATGACGAGGGCGAACCCCAGCCCGTCGTAGCCCTTGCTGCCGACGGTCTGCAGCACCGTCGCCACGACGCGCTTCTCGGCGGCCATGAGCTCGATCAGGCGCTGGACACCCCTCACGCTCGGGTCGGCGCTGGCGAGGTCGGCCACGGCCCCGTCGCGCACGACATTGTCGGTGATGATCAGGCTGCCCTGGCGGGTCAGCTTCAGCGACCACTCGAAGTAGGCGGGCGTATTGGGCTTATCGGCGTCGATGAAGACCAGGTCGAAGGGGCCTAGCCCCTCGGCGGCCAGTGCGGGCAAGCTGTCGAGGGCCGCACCTGTGCGCACCTCGACCCGATCGCTCAGCCCCGCGCGCTCCAGATTCGCGCGGGCCACGCCGGCGTGCTTCGGGTCCGCCTCCAGCGTGATCAGACGCCCGCCGGGCGGCAGGGCGCGGGCCAACCAGATCGTGCTGTAGCCGCCCAGGGTGCCGATCTCAAGGATCGTCCGCGCCCCGATCGAGCGCGCGAGCATCTGCAGGAGCCGCCCCTGATTCGGGGCGACGTTGATCGCCGGCATCCCCGCCTCGCTGGTGGCCCGCAGGGCCGAGTCGAGGTCCGGGTCGGCCGGAAAGAGGCGTTCGCCAATATAGTCGTCAACAGCTGTCCACCGCTCCTCGGTCATCGCTCCCTCCGTGGGCGGCCACGCCGCCCGCTCACATCTGTTGCTCCCCGCCATTGTAGCGCACCACCGCCGCTGTAGGCCGGCCAGAAGCGGTTCGCCCGAGCGCGTCTATGACATTCCTGTAACCAAGTCTTAACATTTCGAGTTGAAGGCTCGGTGCTCCACACACGTTTTTCCAGGCAGATGGCAAAGCTTAGATTCGCTTCTAGCGCTCATCGCTCATGCCCATTGCCTCTCCCTAGCAGAAGGACACGACATGTCATCGCAGTCCACGAGTGTTTCGTCTGGGGCCGGCTCTCCTCGTCTCACCGCCCGGGTCGGCCGGCGTACCATGGTGCTTGGCGCAACCTATGCCCTCGCCCTCGCGGCCCTGGAGCGGAAGCTGCCGATCAAGCCGACATGGGTCGCCCTGGAGGTGATCGGCGGGGTCGCTCTGGTCGGCCTTCCGGTGATGCTTGTAGCGCGTTCGGCCGCCGATCAGGGGGTCACGATCAACTGGCGCGACTACGAGGACATGGTCGTCGCGGGCTTCGCCGGCGCGGGCATTCCGATCTGCATCTGGCAGGCCGTCGAGTACCTGCTGCTGCCGGTGACCAGGTAATCGAGCTTCGCTTCGCCGCTGCCGGCGGCGGGTCTACAGGGCCTGCGGCCCTGCAACGGCTGGGTGTACTGGCCCCTCGCAGCCTGACAGCGCCGCCAGGGCTCAACTCGCCCCGGCGCCGGGCTCGTACACCGTGGCGAAGGCGAGCATGATCGCCTCGTCGAGGCCGAGAGCGGCGCCCGCGGCCCAGGCGGCGCCGAAGACGGCCTCGCCCAGGGCGGCCCCCGCCACGAGGGTAATCTCGTCGATCACGAGCCGCGACAGGCGGACCGGCGCGGCGTGATAGCGCGCCCATAGGGCTGTGACGGCGCCGCCGAGGCGCGTGGCCAGGGTGTGCTCGCCGCGTCGCAGCATCACGCCCGCCCCGCCGCACACGCCCTGAATCATCAGGTGGGTATAGCCCACCTGCTTGGAGAGCCTGGTCCCCAGCTCGTAGTAGCGCAGCGCCGCGTCGTACGCGCCCTCGTGCAAGGCCACAAACCCCAGGTCGAGGTTGGCCCAGGCGATATTCGGCCGCTCGCCGAGGGCCTGGAAGCGGGCCAGGCTCTGCTCGATCAAGACGCGCGCCTCGGTCACGTTGCCGGCCATCAGCTCGACACAGCCCAGGCTGTCGAGGTAGCAGGCCAGGCCGATCTGGTCATCGAGGCTGCGGAAGACCGCCGCGGCCTGCTCCAACTGCGCTCGCCCGGCGGGGAAATCGCCCTGCTCGCGGGCGATGCAGCCCAGACTATAGAGGGCCCATGCCTCGCCGTGGGTTGCGCCCAGGGTCTGGAAGAGGGCCAGGGCCTCGCGGAGGCGACCTTTCGAGAGCTCGAAGGCGCCCTGGCGCTCCTCGATCACGCCCAGGTTGAAGCTGGCCCAGGCCACGCCCGACTTCTCGCCGATGGCCCGGTGCAGGGCCAGGCTCTCCTCATAGTAGGTCCGCGCCGTCTCATACTCGGCCTGAAACTCGACGAGGCGGCCCAGGTCGATAAGGATCCAGGCCATGCCCGAGCGGTCGCCGATCATGCGCTGCAGGCTCAGGCTCTCCTCATAGAGCTGTCGCGCCGCAGGGTAATCGCCCTGCCGCTCGCTCACGTTGCCCACCTGCCTCAGGGCTCGGGCCACACCCTTGGTATCGCCGAGGGTGCGATAGAAGGCCAGGGCCTCCTCGTAGTGGGCCCGCGCCGTCCCATAATCGCCATGGCGCTCGTTCACCAGGCCCAGGTTGAGCAGCGTATCGGCGGCGCCGCGCCGGTCGCCAAGGGCGTGGCGCAGGGCCAGGCTCTCGTTGAACTGGGCGATGGCGAGGTCGTGGTTGCCCTGCTCGACGAGAAGCCCCCCCAGGGCGTTGAGGGCCGAGGCGAGCTCGAGGCGCTGCTCGGCGGCGCGGGCCAGGGCGATGCTGCCGGTCAGCGTCTGATGCGCCTCGTCGTAGGCCCCGGTGGCGAAGAGCGTGGCGCCGCGGGCGGTCAGCGTCCGGCTCAGGGCCCCCTGCTCGCCAAGCTGCACCCAGGCCGCCTCGGCCTGCCCGAGCCAGTCCAGGGCGGCGGGGTAGTCGCCCCGATGGTTGCACAACGCGCCCAGGGCATAGAGCGCCTGCGCGAGCCCGGGGTTGTTGCCCGCCTGCTGCCCCAGCTCCAGAGCCGAGCGGAAGTTGCTCTCGGCATCATCCCAGCGCCCGATCAGCTCGAGCACCGTGCCCAGCTTCAGCAGCACGGCCACGCGCTCGGCGGGCGCCCCGAGGAGCGGGAGCAGGCGGCGGAAGTAGTCGATGGCGGCCTCGTTGGCCGCAGTCGCCTGGGCCTGGTCGCCGGCGCGCAGCAGATACTCGCGCCGCTTGGCGAGGTTCTCGCTGCGGTCGTAGTGGTAGGCCAGCAGGTCGAGGGGCGGCGCCTCGAGATTGCCGGCCTCGAGCCAGCGGGCCAACTGCTCGTGGAGGGTCGCGCGGGTGGCGAGCGACAGGCTCTCGTAGGCGACCTCCTGGGTCATGATATGCTTGAAGAGGTAGGTCAACTCGGGCTCGGGGGTATCGAGAGGCGTTAGTTCGAGGCGAGCCAGCTCATCGAGGTCGCCCTTGATCCGGCTCAGATCGCCCAGGGTCGGATAGGAGCCCGGCAGCCAGGCAGCCCTGAAGTGACGCCCGATCACGCTCGCCACACGCAGGGTCGTCTGCTCGCGCTCGGTCAGCTGGTCGATACGGCTCAGGATCAGGCGCTGCAGGCTTGTGGGCAGGTCGATGCCCGCGAGCGCTGCGGGGGTGTACGGGTCCACGCCACGATCGCGCAGGTAGCTCAGCAGCTCCTCGACGAAGAAGGGGTTGCCCTGGGCCCGGGCGCTCAGCTCGCGCGCCAGGTCGGCCGGGAAGACGCCCGCGCGAGCCGGGAAGAGCTGGGCGAGTCTGGCCCCGATCAGCTCCTCGAGCTCGCCGGCGGTAAGCTCGGAGAGGGCGATACGGGTGCAGTGGGCCATCGCTTCGACGCGCGGGGCCTGACGCCGCGTCGTCTCGGGCGGCCTGTAGGCCAGGACGAGCAGCATTGGGAGCTGCGCGGCCTCCCGCGCCACGGCCTCGAGTAGGTCATGGGAGAGGGCGTCGATCCAGTGGAGATCCTCGAAGACCAGCAGCAGGCCGCCGCCGGCGGCCCGGGCCTCGGCGGCGGCTGAGCGCAGACAGTCGACCAGCAGCGCCTCGAGGGCGCCCTTGCGGTCCTGCGGCTCGAGGGTGCGCGTGAAGTCGTTCTCGGCCAGGGGGAGGTCGAGCAGCGGGCTGAGCAGCGGCAGAGCCTGGGCGCGCGCCGGGGCCCGCCTGGCGATCTCGGCCTCGAGCAGGCGGATCTGGCGCAGCGGGGGGAGGGCCGGGTCGATGGCGAGCAGGGCCTGGATGATCGGCCGCCAGACGAGGTAGGGGGTGCGGGTGCCGTACGAGACACAGGCCCCGCCGTAACCGGACCAGCCGCGGCGGCGGGTCAGCTGCAGCACTTCGGCCACGAGGCGCGACTTGCCCATGCCGGCCTCGGCGGTGAGGGCGACGATCTGGCCGCGGCCCAGGGCAGCGACCTGGATGCGCTCGGCGACAATGCCCAACTCGTGGCCGCGTCCGATCATCGGGAGGCTGTAGACCGGCTCCTCGAGGCGAATGCTGGGGCGGCGCGCATACCCCCGCAGCTCGAAGATCGGCAGGGGCTCGGCCTTCCCCTTGACGGCGAGGGGCGGGCGCGCCGCGAGCTCGTAGCCGATGCCGAGGCCGACCTGCACGCGCCCTGAGAGCAGGGCCTCGCCGGGGGCGGCGAGCTGCATGAGGCGGGCGGCCACATTCACATCGTCGCCGAGCACCCCATAGGTGCAGCGGGCGGCGCTGCCGTAGGCGCCGACGCACATCTGGCCCTGGCTGAGGCCGATGCGGAGCCGCGCGAGCTCAGGGATCTCGTCGGACAGGCGCAGCAGGGCCAAGGCAGCGCGGGCGGCGCGCGAGGTGTCGTCCTCGTGGGCCACCGGGATGCCGAGGGCCGCGTACAGATAGGCGCCCTTGTCGCCGATGGTGACCTGAAGCAGAGTGCCCGCCCCCTCGGCCAGGACGGCCTGGGCGCGGCTGATGAAGACATTGAGCAGAGCGCCGGCCTGCTCGTCGCCGTCGTAGTCGATACCGTCGAAGCCCAGGAAGAGGGCCACGGCGGGGCGCAGCTCGGTGAGGAAGGCGCCGAGGCCGGCCCGCAGCCGCTCGTAGACGACGGGGAGCATCCAGGGGCGCAGGGTTGCGGCATCGAGCTGGGGCAGATCGGCGGCCAGCGGGTGGGGGGCGGGGCCAAGCATGCCCGCGACGACGGCATAGCCGGGGCCTGCCGGCTCGGCCGTGCGCCGCTCGGCGATCACGAGGGCGGCCCCGAGGACATCGGCGGTAGCCGGGTCGACGATCACCTCGCCGCGCTGGGACAGACGCTCGGCCGTCGCGACGCGCTGCAGGGTGGCGCCGGCGAGCACGTCCATGAGCTGAATGGCCGGGTCGCCCACGACGAAACGCCGGGCCGGGCCTGTGGCGACCGCGACCTTGAGGGCGATAGCGATACTGCCGCCATTGGGCAGGGGCACGGCGGCGAAGGCGCCCATGGCGGCCTGCATAGCGAGGGCGCAGGCCACGGCGCGGCGCGGCGCCTCGTACTCGGCGGCGAGTTCAGCGCCCTCAGGGCTGAGGGCCGCGTGCTCCGCCCTCAGGGTCGCCTCGTCGAACCAGCAGGTGATCGCGTCGCCGCTAAAGCCCAGTGCGACGCCGCCCATCTGGTGGAGCTCGCCGATCAGGGCGGTGTAGACGGCGTTGAGGTGCCGGGTTAGCTCCTCGGCGCCGCGCCGTGGGCCCAGGTCGCGGGCGAGGGCCTCGGTGAGGGCGGTGAAGCCGGAGATGTCGGCGAAGAGCGCAGCCCCGGAGGTCCGATCGGGCAGAGCGGCGCCTCGGGCGAGGGCGCGGGCGCGATCGAGGGCCAGGTAGCCGACGAGGTTATCCATAATGGCGTTACCTGACGGTTGTGCAGCCTGTTGGGATGAGTAGTATCAAATAAACGCCGGCGGTGATGTCGATTGTACTATGGCAAGCAGCTATTGCCGAGGCCCAATTTGGGCGCGCGTGGGGTCGCCCGCCCCCGGCGCGCCCGCCGCCTCGCGAGGCGATACCGCTCACTCGTGCGGCATGGTCGCCAGCGTGCGCTCGTAGACCGCGTAGCGCTCGCCCTCGGCCTCGGAGGGGTCCACATATTTGTAGAATAAGGCGTGATCGGGGTGCTCGCCGGCGAGCTCGCGGCGGCTGACGTTGATCGTACCGGACGGGTCGTGCCAGCGCACCACGCCGTCCTGGAGCAGGATATACTCGCCGGCGTAGCGCTCGAAGAGCTGCGGGTTATCGCGGTAGAAGAGCGCCTGCTCGGCCATCGTGCGCCGCCAGCTCTGCGTGACCTCGGGCGGGTCGGTCATGATCGCATAGAAGGCGCCGGGCGGCTGCGGGGCGACCTCGGAGCGATAATCGACCTCGCTCAGGTCGACCGTGCCGAAGCCGCCCTCGGCGGCGACCAGCAGCGGGTTGCGGTCGCGGTGGAAGGGCGGCGTCGGCCAGTCGGCGCGGGGGTCGTGGCCCATGAGCTGCATCATCGCCGCGTCTGTGGCGATCACGTGGTCGCCGGCGATCAGGGCATCGACGATGCGCCCCTCAGGCGGGCCGAGGGCGCTCCACTCCTGGCCGGCCTGGCCCACCAGGGCGTCCACGATATTGAGGGCAGGGTCGAGGATGCGGCCGATGTCCGCGAGCATGCCGGGCATACGCACCAGGTGGTGATAGTAGGTGCGCGGCCGGGCGTGGGGCTCGCCGGGCATAAGCCCGAAGAGGTTCTTCAGACAGCCGGTGACCCCCATAAAGGCGTGGTTCTTGATCGTCGCCACCGAGACCACCGCGTCGGCCGCGAGCAGCTCGTCCATCAGGGTGTAGCCGCCAAACATCAGGCCGCCGCCGGGGACCGGGGCCGGGCTGTAGGGGGGCTGCGTGCCGTCCACGTAGCGCACCCCGAACTCGCGCAGCAGCGGGGCGACATTGCAGGTGTTGGCCAGGGTCTCGCCGTTGTACATGACGTAGAAGCTGACGTCGACGCAGAGCAGTTCGGCCGAGGTGCGCTCGCGCAGCAGGCGCAAGGTGGCGCGCACCACGCTGTCGCTCACGAGCTGCTGGCGCTGCCCGGCGAGCATCACCACCTTCTGGCTGGCCTTATCCTGGTTGAACTTAATGGCGATGCGCCTGGCGCGGGCGAGCCGCGACCACGCCCGCTCGAGCGGGTCGGTGGCGCGGCGCAGCGCCTGGTAGACCGCTTCGTCGTCCGCGCGGTGGTCACAGTGGACGGTGCGGACCTGGTAAGCTGGTGTGGTCAACGGTGGTATCCTTTCGGTAGCAGCTCGCGCCGCGGGCGGCCTTATCCTCCTCGCCATGGTAGCAGATCTGAACGCCCCGGCAGGAGCCTGACGCGCAGCGGCCCTCATTCCAGTTGCCAGGCCGGGCACGCCAAGGCCCGCCCTGTGACAACCGAGCTCACAGGGCGGGCATACGTTCATCGCTACGTGATTCTACTTCTTGGCGGCCATCTGGGAGCGCATGCGCTCCTCCTGCTCCCTGAGCTCGGGCGTGAACTCGGCGCCGAAGTCGTCGGCCTCGAACACCTGGCGAATCTCGATCTCCGATTCTCCACCCATGGGGTTAGGGCAGCGCTTGACCCACGCGATCGCCTCTTCCTTCGAGGCCACCTCCCACAGCCAGAAACCGGCGATCACCTCTTTTGTCTCGGCGAAGGGCCCATCGATCACGGTGCGCTGATCGCCCGAAAACCTGACGCGCGCGCCCTTCGAGGTCGGATGAAGCCCCTCGCCCGCAAGCATCACGCCGGCCTTCACCAGCTCTTCGTTGAACTTGCCCATCTCGGCGAGGAGCTGCTCGTCAGGCAGAACGCCCGCCTCGGAATCCTTGTCGGCCTTGATCAGGATCATGAATCGCATCGGCAATCCTCCTTCGTATGCGATGGCTCGTATACTATAGTCGTTCGACAGAGCCCAGAATCGACAACGCCCAGCGCGCCCGGCTCCCGGTAGCGACCCCTCGGCCCTCATGCCGGGCGGCGCATCCTGCGAGCTGCCACGCCCTCTTGCCGCCGGTATCCGCCAGGGTTTTTATGAGGATGCACCCACCCGATGTACACACTCAGCAATGACGATCTCCAGGTCACCGTACTTGACCCTATCGCCGACCAGGCCCGTTTCGGGCCTCGCTACTGCACCGGGGGCTACATCTTCCAGGTCACGGACAGCCGCCACGGGCCGCTGCTCAGCGGGCCCACCTACCCCGACAGCTTCAACTGGTTCGACGGGCAGGGCATCCCCGACGCCTTCAACCTGCAGCCACTGCGCGACCCGGCCTCGCCCCTGGCCCTGCTGATCGGGATCGGCCTCTGCGACCTCGAGCGGCGCGAGGTGCGGGAGTTCTGTAGCTGGGAGGTATCGGCCGGCCCGACGGCGGTCGCCATGCATACGGCCCACTCCTTTCACGGCTACGCCCTGGAGCTCGAGCGCACCGTCGCCCTCACCGGCCGCAGTGTACGCTCGGCCACCCGCCTGCGCAATACGGGCCGCGAGCTGCTGCCTGTCAGCTGGTTCCCTCACCCCTTCTTCCCCCAGCCAGCTACTCCCGAGCTGTGCCGCCTGAGCGTGCCCGTGGATATGCCCGACAACCCCGGCTACGCGCTCGCGCCCAGCGGCTTCATCAGTCGCAGGGCCACGCCGGATCAGCGCGGGTTCTACCAGGCCCTGAGCCACGAGGCCCAGGCGCCCCTGACGGTGATCCAGCGCCACCCCGTCCTCGGCCTCGTCGCGGCGAGCTGCAGCTACGCGCCCGCCTTCTTTCCCATCTGGGGCAACCGCAACACCTTCTCTTGGGAGCCATTCTTCGAGCGCACCGTCGCCCCGAGCCAGGAGGTGGCCTGGGAGATCGTCTACGACTTCTAGGGGGTCGCTTGTCCAAAGGGGATCTGGAGAGGCCCTGGCCCCTCCAGGCCACCCCGTCGGGCATGTCAGGGCGATCTCCTGGCCCCCATCTTGCCGACACCCCTTGTGGCTGGTCCAATCTCTGCCCAGGAGGTGCCGTGATGCAAGATACGCACAGGGGCTCGCAGACGCTCCTCGGCTATCCGCCCGACGCTCGCCTGCTGATTTTGAACGCCGACGACTTCGGGATGTGCCATGCGGTGAACGCAGGCATCTCACAGGCTCGCCGCGACGGGCTGATCACCTCGTCCACGCTTATGGTGCCGTGCCCGTGGAGTCTTCACGCCCGCAAGCTCCTCAAGGCCGCGCCCGAGCTCGCCTTCGGCGTCCACCTGACCGCAATTAGCGAGCAGCCGGACTACCGGTGGGGGCCGGTGCTCGGGCGCCAGGGCGCGCCGTCGCTCGTCGACGAGACAGGTTTCTTCTATCCCGAGTCGCGGATCGATGAGCTGCTGGAGCGAGCCGACCCGGCCGAGCTGGAGCGAGAGTTTCGTGCCCAGATCGAGAGCGTGCTCGACGCCGGCCTGGCGCCGACCCACCTCGACAGCCACTGCGGCGTCCATAGTCGGCGCGCCTGGACCTTCGAGCTCACCGTGCGCCTCGCCCACGAATATGGCCTGGCCGTGCGCGCCGACCCCTCGGCGTTCACCGACGAGCTCCGCCAGCGGGGCTATCCACTCCTTGACCACCCGCTCCTCGACAGCTACGACCTCGAGGTGCCCGGCAAGGCAGCTCAGTACGCTCAGCTTCTGCGTGGGCTGCCGGCCGGCGTGAGCGAGTGGGCCGTGCACCCCGGCATCGGGGACGCGGAGCTGCGGGCGGCGATACCGAGCTGGGAGGTGCGCCAGAGCGACCTTGCGTTCGTGACCTCGCCGGAAGCGCGACAGATCATCGAGGAAGAGGGCATCATCCTGCTCGACTACCGTGCGTTCCAGAAAGTGTGGCGGGCAGTGCGCGCAGACGCGCGGCAGTGACGCAACCCCGACGAACCGAGGGCCGACCCCTGAGTGAGCGAGCACCGCGCGCCGCGCCCTCAGGCGGCAACGCGTCTTCGAGGTTTGCATCGTAAGCACTACTTGAGGAACGCCATGCCGGACCAGCAACCGCTACGAACGACCTTCGCTGGCATGTCGACTGTCCGGCACCACAATTCCTGAAGCTCCTGCAGACCTTCTCAAACCACCAGGCGCTCCCCGAGCCGGCGAAGACCCAGTTCTTCCAGGCGATGGAGGAGGAGCTGGCGAGGTTCGGGAACCTGGTGACCCGCCACTACGAGACGCTGCTGTTGCTGTTCACAGCGCGGGTGGCGCCGCGCTCAGCGTTCCATAACGAATAGCTCATCATACGAGCGGAAGAGCGCAGACTGGCGCAGCAGCGCGCTCTGCCTGAGCGATGATTGGCGCAGAGTCGCCAACAGCACCCGCGCCGGCCTACCGGGCCAGTCGGGGGGGAGCAGCTCGGGCGGCAGGAGCGGATCGGGGCGGATGCAGGCCTCGAATGAGACCGCCATCGTCAGCGCCGCCGCTACAAGCTTATTCTCCGCGAGCTCGCCGCGCTCGAGCTGTGCCGTGAGTGGGGTGAAGGCCGCAAGGAACTCGCGGTAGCGCGCACTGATCACATCGAGTGGCCAGAGCCGGCCCGCCAGCGCTGCCGGGGCATCCAGCTCGCCGAACTGCAGCCGGGTGACCTCGGCGAGCGTTAGCGATGCGGTGAGGCCCAGGCGTTCGCCGGCCGACGCGACCTCGGCCTCCCAGGGGTGCGGCGAGAGATACCACCCCCCCTCCAGCGGCGCGCCGCCGAGCCGAAGCAACGCCCTGCGCATCTCGTCGCGGGCGGCGCGGCGGGCCTCGGGCACGGCGAAGCCCACCAGGCGCCAGCGCCCATCCCAGGGCAGCAGGCCGGCGTCCTGCCTGTAGGCGAAGTGCAGCCAGGCGTGGTCCGGCTCGAGCTGCGCTCGACCTGCCGCCGTCGCCGTGAAGCGCGCCCGCTGCCCGCGCCCCTGCTGCACGAACAGCCCCTCGCCCACAAGACGCCGGAAACAGAGCCGCACCTGCTGGTGGCTCAGCCCGATCGCTTCTGTCAGCGCGTACACCGCAGCGGCCTCAATCGACCCCGCCGCATCGGCCATCCCCAGCACCAGCTCGCGGGTCGAAAGGTCGTCGGCGAACGGTTGGGCCTCTTGCTGCACACTCGAGTCAGCGGTCGTGTCGTCCACGTATGTTCACATTCGCTACGTCCGTTTGCTTCACGACCAATATGTAGCACCTCGGCGGAGCCATGTCAAGGGCTTGACAGACAAAATAGTTCATGATAATTTCGTTCGTGTGATTTACGAACGATAATTATGGAGCTTCAATGATGACCCACTCAGCAGGTCTTCGTGCGCCACACTGCATCATCGGCGCCGGCTTCTCCGGCCTTCCCATGGCCAAGAAGCTCGCCGAGCTCGGCGAGCCCTTCGAGATCCTCGAGCGCAACGACGGCGTGGGCGGGATCTGGCACAACGGCGCCTACGACAGCGCGCACATCATCTCGTCGCGGCGCACCACCCAATTCCCCGACTTCCCCATGCCTGCCGACTACCCCGACTTCCCCTCGCGCCGCCAGATGGGCGACTACTTCAAGGCCTACGCCTCGGCCTTCGGCCTGCTGCCGCAGATCAGGCTCAACACCAATGTCGCCCGCGTTCGCCCGGCGCCCGACTACCCCGAGACGCGCCACTGGCTCGTGCAGCTCGCCGACGGCGAGGAGCGCACCTACAGCTCCGTGACCCTTGCCACCGGCCACCACTCCCAGCCGCGCGAGGTGACCTACCCCGGCACCTTCACAGGCGAGGCTGTGCGCTCTAACGAGTACCGCTCCCCCGCCATCTTCGCCGGCAAGCGCGTGCTGGTGGTCGGCTTCGGCAACACCGGCTGCGACGCCGCCGTCGACGCCGCCCGGGCCGGGGCCCAGGTGGCGATCAGCATGCGCCGCGGCGCCTACTTCTTCCCCAAGACCTTCGCCGGCATTCCACTCGCCGAGCTCGGCGCGGGCTTGCCGTTCCACGCCGACTGGCTCGACCGACTGATCGCCCGGTTCGTCCTGGCATTCGCGGTGGGCGATCTGCGGCGCTACGGGGTGGCCCGCCCCAGCGGCCGCCCTTACGACGCGCACCCGATCGTCAATACCGAGCTGCTCAACCAGGTACGCCACGGCAAGGTGGGCGTGCGCCCAGAGATCGCCGGCTTTGAGGGGCGCCGAGTCGCCTTCACCGATGGTCGCTCCGAGGAGTACGACCTGATCTTCTACGCCGTCGGCTACCGTATGCACTACCCGATGCTGTACCCCGCCGACGACCTGCTTGATTGGGACGGCGAGAAGCCGATCTTGCACACCCAGATGATGGCGCCCCGCCGGCGGGGGCTCTTCTTCGCCGGGCTCGGCCAGGCCCGCACGGGCGGCGGCCCGCTCTTCCAGGCCGGCGGCTACTTGCTCGCCCGCATGGCGACCTTCGACATCCACTCGCCCCAGGGGGTGATGGCAGCCCTCGACGCGCACCCGGCGATCAGCTTCGCTACGCGCTATTTCGGCTACCAATCGATCCAGCCCGCCGACACGCGCTCCTACGGGCTCGGCCACTTCGAGCGCACTGTGCCCCAGTTCGCGCGGCTGCTCGATGCGATCGGCTGCCCGGACGCGCCCTCGCGCATTGTCGCGGGCGCCACACCCTCGCCGTTCGAGCCAGGCGCTCATCGCCGCCTCGTCGCGCCCGCCGTGCCGCCGGCCAGGGTCTCAGGAGCACCTGGCTTATAGACAGCCGAGCTATCTGGCCAATGGCATGGTGGGGGAGGCTTGGCCTCTCCGAAACCCCTCCCCAAAAGCCCAATCGTGCAGAAGGACAGAATATCATGACCATCTCATATGACACCATCATCGTCGGCGCGGGGCTGGCCGGGCTAACGGCGGCGCGAATGCTGGCGGACAGCGGGCAGTCGGTGCTGGTGCTGGAGGCGCGCACGCGCGTCGGCGGGCGCACCGAGGCCCAGATTCTCGACGGCGGGGTGTACCTTGACCTCGGGGCGCAGTGGATCGGCCCGACGCAAGAGCATGTCGCAGAGCTGGTGCGCGAATTGGGGCTGCGCACCGAGCCGACCCCTACGGCGGGTGAGCATCTCTGGCACGCCCGCGGCGTCACCAGGCGCTACACAGGCGTCGTCCCACCACTGTCGCCGCTGGCGCTGCTCGACCTGGTGCAGGCCCAGGTACGCTTCGAGCGTATGGCTCGCACCGTGCCCCTCGCCGCGCCGTGGCAGGCCCGCCGGGCGGCCGAGTGGGATCGCCGCTCGTTCGGCGCGTGGGTCGAGCGCGCCACCTTCACGGCCGAGGCGCGCCGGCTGCTGCTGTCGTACGCCGAGCTGTTCGCCCTAGCGGAGCCAGGAGCGATTTCGCTTCTCCACGCCCTCTTCTTCACGCACGCCGGTGGCGGGCTGTCGGTGCTGGGCGGAACCACGGGCGGCGCGCAACAGGAGCGTATCGTGGGGGGCGCCCAGCAGCTGAGCGAGGGGCTCGCGGCGCGGCTCGGCGAGCGGGTCCGCACCGGCGTGGCGGTACGGCGGATCGAGCAAAACGAAGCGGGCATCCACGTGTACACCGATGCCTGCACCTACACTGCGCGGAACGCCGTCATCGCCGTGCCCCCGCAGGCGCTGCGGATGATCGCCTTCGAGCCGCCGCTTCCCGAGGGGCGTGAGCGCCTGCTCCAGTTGCTGGGAACGGCCGGAGTGGTGAAGTGCCTGGCGATCTACGACACGCCGTTCTGGCGCGTCGAGGGCTTATCTGGCCAGGCCCACAGTGATCGAGGCCCTGTGAGCTCGGTCTACGACGCCTCGCCCGGTAATGGCTCGGCCGGTGTCCTGGTGGGCTTCCTGAGCTCAGGCGAACAGTCTGGACGCCGGGAGCTGTTTCTCCAGGCGCTGACACACTTCTTCGGGCCGCGCGCGGCGCAGCCGAGGGCGTTCATCGAACGAGATTGGGGGATGGAACCCTGGACATGGGGCTCGCACACGGCCTACTTCCCGCCCGGGGTCTGGACGAGCGAAGGCGCGGCCGCGCGCCGGCCGTGGGGGCGCATCTTCTGGGCAGGCACCGAAACGGCGACGCGCTGGTTCGGCTATATGGACGGTGCGATCGCCTCAGGCAAACGGGCCGCACAAGAGCTGCTTGGCGGCTGATCGTGCGGAACGCGCCGCAAGCCGCCGGGCGGCGGCAGCCCTAAAACCGCTCGCGAACCTGGGCGCGCAGTTCCGGCGTTCCAGCCCATCAAGGCGGGCGACTCCGTTTTGCTTAGCCCGCCCAATTCCACGCTCCTACCGTGCTAGAGTCGTACTTGTAGAACAGCTTCTCCTTCGGCGCGACGAGCAGCTGGCTCAGCAACAGGCCTGATGAACGGATGCCGTCGCCAGCTCAGGCGTGGCGCTCACCTCGGTGATGGTCAGATCAGACAGTCTCTCGTCGGTGGGCCGAGTATTACACAAGGCCAACTGCGCGCAAGCGTGCTATGATCGGGCCTCGCCCAGCGGAAGGAGACGCCCGTGCGATTTGATGAGGTCGAGCTGTCCGTCCCTAACCTAGAGACTGTGCGAGCCTTCTACAGCGGCGTGCTCCAGTTCGCGGAGCTGCCCGCCGAGTCCGGACTCGCATTCGCAGCCGGGTGCACGCGACTAGCCTTGCGCGAGGCTCCTGCGGGGGAGCAGCCACGCTACCACTTCGCCTTTAGCGTGCCGCTCGCCCGCTTCGACGCGGCCCGACGCCTGGTCGCCGCCCGCACGCCGCTTATCACCGCCGGCGGCGACGAGGTGATCGTCCACGCAAGCTGGGACGCCGTCGCCTTCTACTTCCGCGACCCGGCCGGCAGCATTCTGGAGTGTATCGCCCGGCGCGGGGAGTCGGCAGACGACCCCCAGGCTCCGCAGGCGCCGGGCATCGGTTCGGTGTGCGAGGTCGGGGTTGTCGTCGACGACGTGCCGGCGATGGCGGCGATGCTCCGCAAGACGCTCGGGCTGGCGCCGTTCCGCGGCTCGGAGGGCGAGACGTTCACGGCTCTCGGCGACGAGGAGGGGCTGCTAATCGTCGTGCAGCACGGGCGCGAGTGGTACCCGAGCACCGGCCTAGCGGCGGCCCCCGCGCTGCTCCAGCTCACCCTGACGTCTGACGGCGGCTCACGCCATCGCATCGCCGGCCCGCCCTACCGCTGCGACGGCGCCTAAGCGCTGCGCGATGAGGCGGCCACGCGACGGCCTCGGGGTGAGCATAGGTGACCTCGGTGGCCAGGGCGGCCTGCTCCACTACCAGTGGGAGATCACCGGCGAAGTAGGCGCCCAGCGGCGCAACCCGCATCGCCACGCCGTTGCCAAACGAACCCTGCCCGCCGAACAGCGCGCGTGACGCGGTCTGCCAGGGCACGCCCGCGCGAAGCTGGGGCAAGAGATCATACATTGCCGGGCCGTAGCCGCGCTCGAACCGCTCGCCGAAGCTGCGCGCGAGGGCGTCCTGATCTACTCGGCCGTGCCTGGTGAGCGTCTCCACCACTGACAGCGCCATCTGCGTGTCGTCGGTGTACGCCCAGCGACCCCCTGAATTCGCTACACAGGCGAGGTGCTCGTGCTGACAATCCCGCTCCTCGACCAACTGCAGCGCGCCGATCGGGTGCTCATCGCCGGCGCAGGCGGCGGCTTCGACGTCTTCAGCGGCCTACCGCTCTACTTCGCCCTGCGCGACGCCGGCAAGGCGGTGTTCCTCGCCAACTTCTCGTTCTCGTTCCTGCCGCCGGGCGGCGAGCGCCTCGCCCCCGCCGTGCTCGCCGTCACCGAGGAGACGCCGCTCCTGGTCGACTACTTCCCCGAGCGCCACCTGGTGGACTGGCTCGCAGCCCAGGGCGAGGCCGCGCCCGTCTACGCCTTCGAGCGCGTCGGTGTGCGCCCCCTGCGCGAGGCCTTCCAGGCCCTCGTTGCGCACCTGCAGGTCGACACCCTCGTCCTCGTTGACGGCGGCACCGACAGCCTGATGTGCGGCGACGAGGCCGGGCTGGGCACGCCGAGCGAGGACATGGCGAGCATCGTCGCGGCCAGCCGGCTCGACCTCCCGCGCAAGCTGCTGATCTGCCTCGGCTTCGGGGTGGACAGCTACCACGGCGTGGGCAATGGCGACACACTGGAGGCGATCGCGGAGCTGACCCGGCAGGGCGGCTACCTGGGCGCACTCTCGCTGCTGAACAGCCTGCCGGCCGTTCAGCGCTATCGCGCCGCCACCGAGTACGTCATCGCCCAGATGCCTGGCGACGAGAGCATCGTCTGCACCTCAATCCTCTCGGCCCTGGCCGGCCACTACGGCAACCACCACGCGACGATGCGCACCACCGGCAGCACGCTCTGGATCAACCCGCTGATGCCGCTCTACTGGGGCTTCCAGCTCGACGCCGTCGCCGCCCGGCTACTTTACCGCGATGCCCTGGAGGGAACCATCGCCTTCGAGGATGTCCGCCGGGCCATCCAGACCTTCCGCCAGGACGCCGCCCTCGTCAAGGCCATCCGGCCGCCGCGTCGCATCCCGTCTTGAGCGATGTGAAGCAGACTACCCCCAAGCACTTGCCGAAGGTACAAGCAATGCCGACCCTGATTGTGCCGCCCCGCCAGGTACCCGCTACCAGCTGCTTCATCGCACTGCCTCGGCCCTGATCGAGG
>CAZKTU010000002.1:86383-92220 GCA_964555675.1 uncultured Oscillochloris sp. | reverse complement strand
GCGCTGCCGGGCGGCACCAGCTCGTCGCAGGCCTTGCGCAGCTCGTCGCTCAGGCTCAGCTCGGCCACGGGGATAATCTCCTCGAGCTGGGCCAGGGTGCGCGGGCCGAAGATCGGCGCGGTGATCCCCGGCTGGTCCTTGGCCCAGAGCAGGGCCAGGCGGGCCGGGGCGATGCCGTGCTCGCCGGCCAGGGCCACGAAGCGGCGACCGACCTCGATGCCCGCCGAGGTCACCCGCTCGGCGTAGATCCCGCCGCGCAGGGCCGCCCGCGAGTCGGCCGGCACAGCCTGGGCGTCGGCGTAGCGCCCAGCCAGGACCCCCTGGGCCATGGGCGACCAGGGCAGAACGGCCAGCCCGTGGGCCTGGCAGAGGGGCAGCAGCTCATTCTCGATGCGCCGGTCGAGCAAGTTGTAGGGCGGCTGCTCGGACACATAGCGCGCCAGGCCGCGCAGCTCGCTCGTCGCCAGGGCCTCCATCACGCGCCAGGCCGGGTGGGTCGAGCAGCCGATATAGCGCACTTTGCCCTGGCGCACCAGGTCGGTCAGGGCGCCCAGGGTCTCCTCGACCGGCACGCTCGGGTCGGGGCGGTGGATCTGGTAGAGGTCGATGTGGTCGACGCCCAGGCGCCGCAGCGAGTCCTCGCAGGCCCGCAGCAGGTGCAGGCGCGAGTTGCCGCGCTCGTTCGGGCCGGGGCCCGTGGGGAAGTGGGCCTTGGTGGCGAGGATGGCCTCGTGGCGCCGTCCGCTGGCCGCCAGGGCCCTGCCGATGACGCGCTCGCTCTCGCCGCCGTTGTAGCTGTTGGCCGTATCGAGCAGGTTCAGGCCCGCGTCGAGGGCCCGGTCGATGATCCGCGCCGCCTCGTCGGCGGGGGTCGGATTGCCGAAGTTCATCGTGCCGATCGCGATCGGCCCCACCCGTACGCCGGTCCGCCCGAGCAGACGGTACTCCATCGCTGCCTCCAGGGGCTATGCTGCCGCAAGCCGCGGCCCCAGGTGCAGTATACCCGCTTCTGCGCGAACCAAGCAGCTCACGCCAGCAGCTCGCGCATGGCGCCCAGCTCGTCTGCGCTCACCGGGCGCCAGCCCACCAGGTGCATGTCGGCCAGCACGTCATTGCCCGCGGCGTCGCCGGCCATGGCCACCAGAGCGTCGGCGATCGCCCCGGCGTGGCTGCCCAGGCGGGGGCCGCCGCACAGCACGTGGAAGGCGCTCCGCTCGCTGGTTGTTTCCATCACCTGAACCATCGCCTTGCCCTGGGGCGAGAGCTCCTCGTAGGCGTCGCGATAGAGGATGCCGTAGGGCGCCTCGCCGCTCCAGACCGCCCGCACCACACTGAGCCACGAGTCGCGGCCCACCAGGCCGGCCGGCGCGATGCCCTTCGCCTGCAGCAGGCGCAGGGCCAGCCGGGTCGGCAGCAGCCCCTCGACCGTCGCGAGCCGGGCGCCGGCGATCGCCTGCAGCTCCAGCGTGGGCGCGTCGGGGCCGGCGACCAGCAGGGCCTCGTCAAAGGTATCGGTGGGGCGGACAAGGGGCGTGAAGCCGTGCTCGTCGATCAGCCGCAGGCTGTCGCTCGGGTTGGCGTAGACCAGGTCCGCCTCGAGGTAGCGGCTATGAAAGTCCGCGAAGTCGAGCGAGAGGGCGTAGTGTACGTCCAGCCCCATATGCTGCGCCAAATATTGCACGAGGCGGTACCAGCCCTCAGAGTTGCGCACCGTATCATGTGGGCAAACAGCCATGCTCAGCGTGTCCATCGCATTCCTCGCTCAGGTCTATGTTTGAGTCCAACTGTTGCGAGGAGCATACCAGGGGCCTGTTACCGAGCCTGCAACCTCGGCGCGCCAGGGCAACCCAAAGCGGCGAGGCGCCCCAGGGGGCGCCTCGCCTCGGACTAGGTGCTCGGCAACCCGACCCTAGTCGGCCTGCTCCTCTTCGACGCGCACCTGCTCGCCGCGGCGGCGCAGGGCCAGGCCGCCGGCCAGGGCGCTCGCGCCGAGGCTGGCCAGCCAGCCGAGGGGCAGCAGCGGGCCGCCCGTGTTGGGCAGCTCGGCGGGGATGGGGGCGACGGGCTCGTCGGTCACGGGGGCGATCGGAATCACCGGCAGGGACACGCCGGCGCCCTGGGCAATGCGCCCATCGGTGGCGATATTCACCGGCGAGTTGGCGGCGATGTACTGCTCGACCAGGTCGGCCATGATCAGGCCGGTGTCGACCTTGTCCGAGCCGGCCGCGAAGGCCGAGTAGCCGTCGCCGCCGACCAGCTGGAAGTTGTTGGTCGCCACGCGGAAGGTCGCCGCCGGGTCGACCACCAGGTTGTTGAAGGTGATCGCCGTCACGCGCTGGCCCGCCGGCAGGGCCGGGTCGAAGGCGAAGCGGAAGCCCGCGATCTGCGGGAAACGGCCCGCGCCCTGCTCGACCTGGCTCACACCATTCTCGAGGGCGGCCTTCAGCTGGGCGCCGGTGACCGTGGTCAGGGCCAGGGTGTTGCCGAAGGGCAGCACCTCGAGCACATTGCCAATCGTCACCTGGCCGGCAGGGATCGAGGCCCTGATGCCGCCGCCGTTGGTGACCGCGATCTGGGCCCCGTCGTCACGCCCGCCGGCCAGCAGGGCCTCGGCGACCAGGTTGCCCAGGTTGGTCTCTTTGCTGCGCACGTCGGCGCGCCGGCCGTTCAGGTCGACCGCGGCCGCCCCGACCACCCGCTTGCGGAAGGTGTCAAGCTCGGCGCTGAAGACCTTGATGCGGTTCTCGAAGCCCTGATCGGGCTCGAGGCTGGCCTTCACCTCGGTGGGGTTGCCCTGGACGTTGATCACGCGGCCGCCGGCGTCGAAGCTGACGGTGATATCGCCGAGCCAGCGCCCCCACTCCCAGTCGGTCACCACCACCACCGGGCGGCCGTCAGGGCCGGCGATCAGCTCGGGGTAGGTCGGGCTCTTGACATTGTTCTGGGGGGCCATCGGCGTGTGGCTGTGGCCGCCGATGATCATGGCGATGCCGGGCACCGCGCGGGCGATCTGCCGGTCGATGTCGATGCCGACGTGAGTCAGGCCGAAGATCTTGGTCACACCCTGGGCCTGTAGCGCGGCCACCTGGGCCCGGGCGGCCTCGATCGGGTCGCCGAAGCTCAGGCCGCGGGCGCCCAGGGCCAGCTCGGGGGTGTCCTGGGGCGAGACGCCGAAGAAGCCCAGCTTCTCGCCGTCCTTCTCGATCACCGTGTTCGGGCGGAACTTGCCGGCGAGGGGCGAGCCCGCCGGGGCGGTGATGTTCGCGCTGAGCACGGGGAAGCGGGCCCGCTCGATGAAGGCGGCCAGGTCGGCCTCGGTCTTGTCGAACTCGTGGTTGCCGAGCGTCATGAGCTCGTAGCCCATGGCGTTGTAGAACTCCAGGTCGGCCATGCCGCTGAACTGGTTGAAGTACAGCGTGCCCTGGAACACGTCGCCCGCATCGACCAGCAGGGTCGGCAGGCTCGTGCCGGCGCGGATCTCGTCGATCAGGCGCTTGCGGCGCGAGACGCCGCCGTGCAGGGGGGTTCCGTCCGTCGCGTTGACCGGCTCGATACGCGCGTGGTGATCGTTCGTGTGCAGGATGCGGATGCTGTAGGCAGGATTCCCCTGGGCCAGCGCCAGCTTGTAGCTGCCGTCGCTGTAGACCCAGAGCATGGCGCCTGCGCCCAGCGCAAAACTGCCCTTCAGAAACCGTCGGCGCGAGAGCTTCTCCATCGACGTCTCCTAATGCTCGACAAAGGATGTGCGGCGCTATCGTAGCCTAGCTGCACGCGTTTGTAAAGCACCAAGCGGCCTGTTTCGGCCAAACTGTCGCCCCGCACTCGTTTAGAGTGCCGAGATCACCGGCGTTCAGGATTGGAGCAGTCCATGGCAGCGAAAAAGAAAGCCCTCGTGCTCTCGGGCGGAGGGGCCCGAGGCGCCTACCATATCGGCGCGATCACGGCCCTCGTCGAGGGTGGCTGGATGGAGGACGGGCGCGGCCCCGACATCATCGCCGGGACCTCGATCGGCGCGATCAACGCCGCCGCCCTGGCCTCGGGCATGACTGTCGCCCAGCTCAGGGCCGCGTGGCTCGCCATGCACACCGAGGACGTACACCGCCTCTCGGCCGATCTGCCCGCCGTCGCCAGGCCCCTCGTACGCTTCCTCCTGCGCGGCGTGCTCACCTCGCGGGCCCACGGCGGCGAGGCCGGCTACGAGCTGCCGGTCGAGGAGCAGCGCCAGAGCGCCCAGAGTCTCGTCGGCCGCCTCGGCGAGCTGTTCCGCTCGCGGCCCTTCCGCAGCCTGCTCGACACCGCCCCCTGGCGCCGCACCCTCGCCGGCTGGATGGACTTCGCGCGCATCAACAGCCCGGACGCCCCGGCCCTGCTGATTGCGGCCACAGAGCTGCAGAGCGGCGCCCTCGAGATCTTCTGCAACCGGCCCCTCCAGGGTCGGCCCGCGCAGCCGATCACCCTCGACCATCTCATGGCCTCGTCGAGCATCCCCGTGGTCTACCCCTGGACCAGCATCGGCGCCGGCAAGTACTGGGACGGCGCGGTGCTGGCCAATACGCCTCTCGAGCCGGTGATCGACCTCGCCGGCGAAGACGAGCTCGACATTATCGTGGTGATGATGACGCCCTGGGCCCCCAGCGCCGCCGCCGCCCCCGCCGGACTGCCCGAGGACCTCGTGCAGGCCCTGACCCTCACCCTCGACTGGGCGCTCCTGGCCTCCTACCGCGTGGCCTTCGAGGCCCTGGCCCAGCGCAACCAGCTGGCCGAGGCTGTGGCCAGGCTGCGTGCGGCCGGGCTCGAACCGCCCCCCGGCCCGCTCCCGCGGCCGATCGCCATGCCCACGGTGATCGCCCCCGAGGCGCCGATGCCCCTCGAGTGGATCGTCGACTACGAGGAGCCGAACCACCACAGCCTCTTCGCCCTGGGCTACGCCGACGCCCGCCGGGCGCTCGCGCAACGCTCGGTGGAACTCGTACCGTAGCTGTGGCGTTGTACTCTTGTAAGCAAATGCCCGGGCCCAAGGGCCCGCAACGACACAGGAGTACAACCAGTGAATACCCGCACCTCCACCCTGATCGGCGCCGTCGGCGGCGCCCTGCTCGTGATCACCCTCGCGGCCGGCGCCTTCGCGGGCGTGGCCCTCACCCGGCCCGCCCCGGCCCAGGCCCAGGGCGCGGGCGTGCCCGGCATGCGCCAGGTGACCGTCATCGGCAGCGGCGAGGCCCGCGTCGCCCCCGACATGGCCACCGTGCAGATCGGCGTCGAGACCACGGCCCCCACCACCCAGGCCGCCCTGGCCGAGAACACCACCCAGGCCCAGGCGATCATCGACCAGGTCAAGCAGCTCGGCGTGGCCGAGAAGGACGTCCAGACCAGCGGCTTCAATATCTTCCCCACCTACGGCGAGGACGGCCGCACCGTCACCGGCTACACGGTCAGCAATACCGTGCTCGTGACCATCCGCGACCTGGCCCAGGCCGGCGCGCTGCTCGACCAGGTGGTCAGCGCGGGCGCCAACCGGGTCTACGGGGTGAACTTCGGCATCAGCGACCCCAAGGCCGCCCAGGCCCAGGCTCGCGACGCCGCCGTGGCCGACGCCCGGGCCCGGGCCGATCAGCTCGCCCAGAGCGCCGGCGCCAGTATCGGCGCGGTCCTGGTGATCAGCGAGAACATCGGCGGGGCCATGCCCGTGCCCATGCCCGCGATGATGGCCGATCGCGCCGAGGCCGTCGGCGGGGCCCCCGTGCCCGTGCAGGCCGGCGAGCAGGTCGTCGGGGCCCAGGTCCAGATCACCTACGAGCTGCGCTGAAGGTTCGCAACCGAGGTACGCTCTTCGCCGC